>PAGS01000033.1 GCA_002705465.1 Halieaceae bacterium | reverse complement strand
CGACCTCGATAAAGCCGTTTCAGCCTTTACCATGGCTCATGGAGAGTTGGTTGCCTAATGGGCCGGCTAAGAAAAGGCCCCGAGAGAGCGGTGGTTCAATTCAGAACGGCGTAACCGCGGCCTCGCATGCAATTCTTTACGATCTGATCGGTCTGCGCGCTGGCATTAGCGCTGGCGACGCGCCGATTGCGGCTGTTACGACTAGCCGCCGCAATGACACCGACTCCCGCGCCCTTTTTGGCCGCTTTCGACCCGGAACCACCGCTGACTGCGCCAGCAGCTGCACCGACTGCGGCGCCTCTCACAGCGGTGCCCGCTACAGCTTCACGCTGCGGCGCATCCGGTTGGTTCTGCACAGCGAGGCCCTCACATTGTTGCAGATCCATCTGGTACTGCGTGTAGTCCTGTACCTGCGACATATCGATCACCACGTTAGAGGCCAGCGCAGCGTGAGCGCCCAGCAGCGTGATGAAAGCCAATAGCGAAACGTTTCTTGTCGTCACGATCATTCTCTCTCAATACGTCCTAATCAAAGAGACCGCAGTGCAGTCCTTCGGCATGGTGGTACGTAAGTACAGGGCCATCAAAAAGTGACAAATTGCAGAGGCATGACCCGCGCGGCGGCCGGCCGGGGCTGTCAGCTTGCGGAAAATGTGTTGGCATGCGGGCGGTGAAAAGATCTTGCCCATCTCGATGCGGCAAATCATCATGCACCCAAGGTAAAAGGTGCTTCGAAAATGGATCCTTCCCCTAACACGCCGGAAGACGAACCCCCAAAGTGGCGCGGTCGCGTTGAAGTCTTGTTATTGGTTGCCGGCGGTCTGGTGTTGCTGATCCCGACATTGGCGATTTTTCTCGCTGGTGGAGAATGATGCGCAGGTGAATTTATCGCCGGAAGCGTTCATTGCTCACCTTAGCACTTCATTTTTGAGTAGCAGGTCCGGCGTATGAGCAAGCGATATGCACCTGCCACCGAGCGCAACCGTGACCCGATTTTGGACGTGTTACAAACCTATCTGCCCAAGCAAGGCACCGTGTTGGAGGTGTCCTCCGGCACAGGTCAGCATGCCGCTTTCTTTGCACCTCGGCTCACTCCCCGCTACTGGTTACCCACTGATGTGGATGAAATCAGCCTGTCATCCATTCATGCTTGGCGAGAGACGTCGCAGGCGCTAAATCTTCTGGCGCCGCAACGCTTGGATGTACTCGATACTCGATGGCTGGTGGAGGACGCCGAACTGCCCGAGCCCCTCAGTGCGATGGTCATTATCAACATGGTCCACATTGCCCCATGGCGCTGTTGCGAGGGGCTGTTTGATGGGGCGCAGAGGATTCTGCCTACGCAGGCCGTTGTGCTGATGTACGGGCCGTTTAAGCAAGGCGGTGAGCACACTTCTCCCTCAAATGCGGCGTTTGATCAACAACTCAAGGCTCAGGATGCGCGCTGGGGGGTGCGGGATCTGGAGGCCGTCATCGAGGTGGCAAAGACACGAGGTTTCAGTTCACAGGCGGTGATTCCGATGCCTGCCAATAACCTGATGGTGAGTTTTACCCGTGCCTAGCCGGTGGGTCATTATCGCCTGGGCGAACTTTGCCCTCGCGGTGGCGGCCGTGCTGAAATTTATCCCGATTCTCTTATCCTTGCGGCACGGTCTTGTCCTGTCCCCGGAGCAGATCGCCGTTGGGCTGGGCGATGAGCGCCTTTGGAGTTTGGATCTGATTTCAGACACGCCTTATCTCGTGTGTGTGTGGGGGTTGGTCGCTCTGTGGATGCGCCGACAGACCGGAAGCCCCCGGCTGATACCCTGGCGCGCGACACGGCAAAATAGCTGAAAGGAGGATAGCGTCGATGATTATCGTTGTAGCAGCACTCGAGTTTGGCAGTGAGAAGGATCGGGACGAGGCGGTCGCGCTGACGGCTGACGTGCAGCGCCTGACCCGGGAAGAAGAGCCCGGCTGTCACGATTATTGTTTTGCCCCCGACCCCGCAATCCCGACACGCATGCAAGTCTATGAACTATGGGCAGACAGCGAGAGTTTGGCTGCACATTTTCAGCACCCTTATTACGAGCGTATGGCGGGTCTGTTGCAAGGCGTTGGTATTGTGAGTAGCACCAATCAGGCCTACCTCGTGGAAAGGGGAGAGCCGGTTTATACCGAGGATGGCGAGAAGAAGACCGCCTTCTTTCAGGACTGAGCCGAAGTGTCCAACGGGCCGAGGTGGGCCTTTAAAGCTATCGCGCCGCTACTGGGCGCAATTGGGCCAAACCAGACCCGCTTGCGTAACCCTTCGCAAACAACATCGGTACGGGTAGATGATCTTCAGATAGTAACGCGATGCACTCCCACGACACCAAGATGACAGCTGTCACGCAATACCCCATGCTGATCGCAACGCTCGGTATCCTGCTCTTTTCAATGATGGATGCGGTGATGAAGGGGCAGGCCCTGGCCATGGGCACCTACAACGCCATGTTTTGGCGCATGGCNATGGGCGCNCTNTTGGTCGCTGTCCTNTATCTCCCCACCCAGCCTGCNCCGGCCTCNGGNAAGGTTCTNCGCATTCATATCANTCGAGCTGCCCTGACCGCNGTGATGGCCTACCTCTTTTTCTTCGGGCTGACGCGCATTCCATTGGCTCAGGCAATCGGCCTGTCGTTCATCGCGCCCATTATCACGCTGTTCTTGGCAGTACCTATTTTAGGAGAGCGGATTGGTGCCAACGCCAAGTTGGCGGCGGTGCTGGGTTTTGGTGGAGTCATGGTTGTCGTGGGTGGTGAGCTGCTGGCGNTTGATTCGGGGAGTGATCTNCTGGGTATGAGCGCTGTGTTGGTCTCGGCGGTNATGTACGCCTTCAACCTTGTGTTACAGCGAATGCAGGCGCTGATCGCNCAGCCGCTGGAAATCGCTTTTTATCAAAATGTGATTGTGTTCCTGCTGCTATTGGTCGGTGTGCCCTTTGCCGTAACGTGGCCCGCCAACGCAGCGCAGTGGGGCGGCGCGGCGTTGGCAGCCGCATTAGCCGTCACTTCTCTGATGCTGATGTCGCTGGCTTACCGACAAGCAGAAGCTCAGCGACTGGTTGCGATTGAATACACGGCTTTCATTTGGGCCGCCATACTTGGCTGGTGGTTTTTTGCCGAGGCGGTGACANCGCGCACGCTGCTGGGCACAGGGCTGATTGTGCTGGGGTGCCTAGTCAGTGCTCGCGGAGGAACCCGCTAGGTTGATGCNGANGGCNTGTNGTCACGAGTNAGCNTCGNNTCAANTNGCGTCTCTTTTAGCCAACATAAAGTCGCTGTGTGGCAGATACAACAGGTCGGCTACTTTTCGAATCACATGCTCCTCGTAACGGTTCAGCACATCATCCNCCATNGCAACNCGCCACATCATACTNAGTAGNGCGCGTTTTTGATCAACGGTGGCCAACTCATTGACCGCCCGCGTAAATTCGAAGAGACAGGTTGCTGCATCGACCCGCTCAGCGGCCTCTTCAAAGACCCTCGTCAGCTCTTCTACCGAGAGCTCGAATTCTCGGGTGAGTAAGTCGCAGACGGCTTGCCGTTCAGCGGCCTCAATCGAAAAATCCGCCCGGGCCACCTCGAACATTAACGCCGCGCAGGCCAGTTTCAGATTGCGGTCCTCGGGGTGCTGCGTGCCGGTGTCGGTCCCGGCAAACAATGCTTTGACTTTGTTGATCAGCATCTCTGATTGACTCAGTTAGATCGGGGTAGCAAGCGGTCACTGAAATAGTGCATCACGTTTGTGTCTTTGAACCAGCGTTGCGGTGGTCANAGCCAAAATGGTGATGGCACATTCGGCANCGATCTCATCGGGTGTCCAACTGCCTCCGTGGTACATGGCAGAGGCCACTCGACCCGGCACCACCAATCCGACCAATAATCCGCCCGCTAATAGGATGTTTACCTGACCTCTGATGGCTCCCCACGCCAGCATCATGCCGGCGCCAACAAAAAAAGCGCCGGTATCGCCGATCTGGGCGGTACGCCCGGTGCCCTCGAGCAGCGTGGCGCCGAGCATTTCCGCTGCGGGGCCGGGATGTACCCACCAACCCAGACCGAATACCAACAAACCTAATCCNGACANCACCGTCAAAAGGCGAAGGGCAAAGAGCATTTCGAAGTNCCCCGTCACATGCGGATTCCATCATTGGCTGAACTGCATCTGATTACAACACCCTGATACGAAGTGCTGATTGTATGGCGACGAGGAGTGNGTGCTGAGCCTGATATCTCGTTCCATTACAGATTGCTTCAACGCCGATACAGTGTGTCGCCCGTTTCGCCTGAGTCCCGCGCCACGACGCAGAGAGGACATTGATGGAGTTCAGCGCCCCAGCTTGTCTCTCAGACTGTAAAACAGCATACCCGCCACCAGGCCTGGCCATCGCAACAGGGTGCCGCCCGGGAAGCGCTGGGTGGGCACCGATGCCATTAGGTCAAAATCGGCAGTGTCCCCATCAATTGCATCAGCAAGCAGAGAGCCGGCCATCGTAGCGGTGGGTACCCCGTGACCAGAGAACCCTTGCGCATACCAAAGGTGCTTGCCGATGCGGCCAAAATCAGGCATTCGGTTGAGGGTGATGCCCACGGCGCCGCCCCAGCCATAGTCGATATCGATATCCTGAAGTTCCGGATAAATGTTCAGCATGTGTGGTCTGACGAACGCTTTGATGTCCCTTGGGAAGCGGCTGGAGTAATTTTCGCCGCCACCAAAAATCACCCTGCCGTCCTGGGATAGCTTCCAGTAGTTGATCACGAACAGCGTGTCGGACATCGACAGGTTGTCCCGATTAATCCGCGGCGCGAGATGCGAAGGCAGACGCGAAGTGGCGATCACGAAATTATTGATCGGCATGATATTGCCCGCCATGCGCGGCACTAAATTGCCCAGATAAGCGTTGCAACCGATCACAATATGCCGCGCCTTGACGCAGCCGTTCTCGGTTTTGACTTCGCCTGACTGTCCGTCCGCCTGCGGGTGCCCCCGGGTGCCCTCATAGATTATGACTCCCGCCTCTGAGGCGGCTCGGGCGAGTCCCAGCGCATACTTGAGGGGGTGCAAATGTTTGCACCCGTCGTCCAACAGACCCCCGTGAAACCCCTTGGCACTGGTCCGCTCGGCGACCGCTTCGGGGGGCAGATAGGTCAGCTGCTGGTAGCCGTATTGGGATTCGAGATGCGCCAGCTCGTCTTGGAGTTCTGGGGCGTGGCTCGGCTTGGCCGCTAGGTGCAGATTGCCGGAGCCCAACTCGCAGTCGATATTGTGCTCGTTGATCAGGTCACAGACCTTTTGCACCGCATCAAGCCCGAGTTGCCAGAGGCCCTTTGCGGCTTCTTCACCCACCCACTTTTCAATGCTGGTTTGATCTGCTCGCTGGCCCGTGCCCACATGGCCTCCATTTCTCCCGGAGGCGCCCCAGGCAATGCGCTCTGCCTCGAGGAGGACCACGTCGTAGCCTTTTTGGCGCAGGTGAAGTGCACTCGATAGCCCGGTATAGCCGCCACCGATGACGCAGACATCGGTGCTGATGTCTCCCGACAGCCCCGGGAAAGCGCCTATCAAAGGTGCCGTCGCCGCGTACCAGCTACCGGGGTAATTCCCGGCCGCACAGTGTGTGGGGTGGTCATTCATGGCTGGCATTATGCCGCTTGCCGGCAAGGTGGCGCCATCCGATACTATTACCGTGTTGAATTGCCCGCGGGGCGTTATGAGTGAGCCGAACCTGAAAACGGCATCCGAGCAAGCGGGTGCTTACAGCCCCGAGGGCACCAACGACGCCTCTCAGGTGCCATCCGCAGATATGGCCACCATCGAGGCCTGGCTAAAAGAGCATAAAATTTCTGAGGTGGAGTGCCTTGTGCCGGATATGACCGGCAATGCCCGGGGTAAATTTATCCCCGCGCATCAGTTCACCGCTAACCGCGAGATCAAATTGCCCGAGTCGATCATGGTGCAAACCGTGACGGGCGAATATACCGATGACCACTGGGACTTTGTCGAGCCAACCGACACTGATATGTTGTTGCGGCCAGATGCCTCCACGCTGCGTATGGTCCCCTGGGCACGAGAGCCCACCGGTCAGGTCATCGCTGACTGTTACAGGGCCGACGGAGAGCCCCATCCGCTGTCGACGCGCAATGTACTGCGATATGTCCTGGGTCTTTATGAGGAAGCTGGCCTCAAGCCCGTTGTGGCACCCGAGGTCGAGTTTTATCTGGTTAACAAAAACACGGACCCCGACTACGAGTTGATGCCACCTAAAGGTCGCTCAGGTCGCCGGGAAGTGGCGCGCCTGTCCTACAGCATCGATGCGGTCGCGGAGTTCGAGGACTTTGTCGAGGACATGTACGACTTCGCCGATCAACAACAGCTGGATGTCGATACCTTGATCCACGAAAACGGCGCCGCGCAGCTGGAGATTAATTTTAATCACGGCGACCCGCTGGCGATGGCAGACCAGGTCTTTGTTTTCAAACGAACGGTGCGCGAGACGGCGCAGCGCTACAACATGTATGCCACCTTCATGGCCAAGCCCATGCAACGCGAGCCGGGCTCCGCGCTCCACATCCATCAAAGCGTCATCGATTTGGAGACGGGGAAGAATCTGTTTACCACGGCCGAGGGTGAGCCGAGTCAGGCGATGATGGAGTACATGGGCGGCCTGCAGCGCTACACGCCGGAGCTGATCAGTTTTTACGCGCCGAACGTGAACTCCTACCGACGGCTGGCACCGGATATCTCGGCTCCTATCAACCTCAGCTGGGGATTTGATAACCGCACAACGGCATTCCGCGTGCCCAACAGCGATGCCGCTAATTTGCGGATCGAGAATCGGTTTCCCGGCGTTGACGCAAACCCTTACCTGGCGATCACCGCCTCGCTGGCGAGCGGGCTTTTGGGCATGCGCCAGCACCTGCAGCCGACCGCCCCGCACCAGGGTACTGCCAACGAGGACAGCGTGGGTGTCGCCAGAACGTTGGAGGAAGGTGTCCGAAAGCTGAACAATACTTCCGAGCTACAGGCGATGATTGGTGAGCTGTTCATGCGGGCCTATGCCGCAGTGAAACTCGATGAGTTTGAAGAATTTAATCGCGTAATCAGCTCCTGGGAGCGCGAGCACCTGTTACTTCAGGTCTGACGTGATCGCCTTAATGTTGCACTGCCGGGGCACTGGTAACGCCTCATGACAGCGTCGACTGGCCTCTATCAAGTCTTCCGATGGGTGAAGTACCTTACCTACGCGCTCCTGTCGCTCAACATTTTGCTGTTCTTCTCGGAGGAGCTAAACAGTGCGCGCTTTGCCATCGAAACGGGTGAGGAGGTCGCGCTGGGGGTGCAGCTATTCTCTGCAACGCTCGACACACTGGCCTGGGTCATCCTGCTGCTGCTGTTTGAATTGGAGACCGCCGTGATTCCCGATGAGCGCTTGCGGGGGAAGATCCGAATCGCGATTCACGGTGTTCGAATGCTCTGCACAGCGGCTATTGTCATGGCATTTCTTGGCTATTTTGGCGAATGGCTCACCTTATTACCTAGTGAGCTGCTGTCAGGGGATGCCTGCTCACGCGTGACAGAGAGTTGGTCTGTGATGACCAAGCTTGACGATTTCATGCCGCTCACGGCAGAGAATTGCGGGCAGTTTGGGGCAGATACCCGGATCGTCACAGGTCTCGATCAGGTGATGGCCTCGCCAGCCGGGTTGCTCGAGGGCCAACGCCTGGCGCTGGTGGATGTCGTCAATTCAGCCGCCTGGATCCTGGTGGTGATCTTGCTCGAGATCGAGGTCAGGGTGCTGACCCGCTGGGGAGGGGCGTCGATGCCGCTATCACAAGTGGCGACATTTGCGAAGGCAGCGCTGTACGCCACGCTGGTGGCGGCAGCCATTTACTGGGGCTTCAAGGGCGACTTTCTCGATTTCTGGGACGCGGCGTTATGGTTATTCGCTTTCGTTTTTATCGAACTGAACGTGTTTGAGTGGCAGCAAGAACTGCGCGATCAGACCAGTGAGGCTCCCGGTATCGACTGAATTAGATCTCGTCGCCGAAGTCGAGGTCGTAGTCCCCCAGCTCCTCGCGCAGCCTCAGTATCTCGAGCCGCTCCTCTGCCCGCCGTCGCTTTTCCGCTTTGAGGGCTTTTTCGGTGACGGCCTCCGCAAAATCCATCGCCTCGAAGTCGTCGTCATCCAGTTCGCCCAGAGTGGGATCAAACAGCTCTTCGCTTGGACCCTCGGTCGTGACTGTTGTGTCTCTCTCACCCATAAATCACCCCCCGATGATTTTGAACAAAAGACCAGCACCGTTGCTGGTTGGCGCCATCACAGCGCAGTGGTCACTGCGCTACAAGAAATTTTTTGGACTGAACAGGTATAGCTCAAATAACAAAACAAGCTAAGTATCCTGCTTGGTTTGGATGTATAAAGATTAGTTCCTCCTGACGATTTTGCTATCGCGCAGACCACCGAGTTGCCGCGACCTCGCCCTCTCGCTTAGCGACACTGGCTTAATCAGATGAGGAGTCAGCTCAGATGGGTTGTCGGTAACTGCGCCCTGATGGACAGAGCGATCTCTTCCGGAGTGGCCTCATCGCAGTCGACGACGATTTCCCCATAACGCTCGTAAAGGGGAACCCTCTCTTGGAAGAGATCCTGCAGAGTCTGACCGCTGTCTGATGAGATGCCGCGTTGAGGCGCCAGCGAGACCCGATACTCGATCGTCTCAAAGGTCGCTCTTAGATAAACCACCGTCGAAGCGGCGCAGAGGCGCGACATGATTTGCTCGCTATAGACTACCGAGCCGCCCGTTGAGATCACCGATGAAAAAAGGGGCATGTCGGTGAGTACCTGCTCCTCGATGGCCCGGAATGCGGCATTGCCTCGTCCGTCCATGATTTGCTGCAGCGTCTGGTTCTCTTGCGCTTCAATCAGGCCATCGGCATCAACGACCTCAAGACCCAGCTGTTCTGCCAGCACCGCGCTGACAGTGCTCTTGCCGCTGCCCGGCATGCCGATCAAAGTGATAATGGGGTCAGCTATCACGATCTGGGATCGCTCCTGTCGTGGAGAGCGCTACGGAGTGGCTAATGTATCGAAGCGGGCCATAAAGGCCAACGCGTTTGTGGTCCTACGCAGCGTGGGAAGTGATCGATCACTCCTGAGAGTTACGCCGAGGCCTTAAGCCTGTCAGTGCGCCCAGTCGCGCTCTGCTCTGAATTGCTGCGACAGGTACTCCATCTGATCTGCCAGGACGCGTTCTTTGGCAAGGAAATGCCATTCGTAGGTGTTGGGTTTGAAGGGCACCGCCAGGAGCGGCATATGGGCTTCCTCGGGGGTTTGGCAGTCTTTAAGCCAGTTACAGCGTTTGCAGGCCGCGACGACGTTTTCCCACTTGTCGGTGCCTCCGCGGGAGATCGGCAGAACATGGTCACGGGTGAGCTCGCTGCGACTGAACTGTCCGCCGCAGTACAAGCAACGATGATCATCACGCCGAAACAGCGTGCGGTTACACAGCGGCGGAGTGAAGTTGTTCATCACCCGACCCTGGAGCGCAACGATGGGTTGCAGAATGATTTCAGACCGAATGCCGGTCAGGCGTTGAACACCACCAAAAACAGGGGGCAGAGTATCACCGATGCCGTACAGGACATCGCCTCTCGCGTAGGCGGTTACCGCCTCGTTGAGTGTCAGCCACCCTCTGGGTTGACCTGACACGTCCAGCTTGAGAATCGCTTGCATGGGTCCTGCTCACTGGTTTACACGACGGTACTGAAAAACCCTGCGCGTGACAATCGCTGAAACAGAAAATTCATAGTGACCCGGCAATCTTACTGGGCCACCCAGGCACCGCTGACGAGTTCCCGTTCGCCATCAAG
>PAGS01000032.1 GCA_002705465.1 Halieaceae bacterium | reverse complement strand
TCGCCTCGACTTTGTACTCATCAGCCAGTCGATACGCCACCACATCAAACTGGAGTTGGCCAACCGCGCCGACAATCAGATCACTGTTAATAAGAGGTGAGAAGACCTGCGTGGATCCCTCTTCTGACAGCTGTTGCAGACCTTTCTGCAGCGCCTTGGTCTTCATAGGATCGGTGAGGCGGATGCGGCGAAAGAGTTCCGGCGCGAAGTGAGGGATGCCGGTGAATCGTATCGTTTCGCCAGTAGTGAAAGTATCACCAATTTGGATCGTACCGTGGTTATGCAAACCAATGATGTCCCCAGCCACCGCTGATTCCACGACCGTTCGATCCCCCGCCCTGAACGTTACCGCGTCGGCGATCCGCACATCCTTATCGAGGCGCACGTGGCGCATCTTCATCCCCTTGTCGTACCGACCGGAGCAAATTCGCATAAAAGCGACTCGGTCCCGGTGTTTAGGGTCCATGTTTGCCTGTATTTTGAATACGAAACCAGTGAAATCAGGCTGCGATGCCTCGATCGTACGCTCGGATGACGGCCTCGACTGCGGGGCTGGAGCCCACTCAACAAAATCGTTCAGCATCTCGCGGACACCAAAATTACCCAGCGCTGTACCGAAGAAAACCGGCGTCAGCTGACCCGCGAGAAACGCGTCCAAGGAAAACTCATGCGAGGCGCCCCGGACCAGCTCAATTTGCTCCAGAAAGTCCTCATACTCGTCTCCCAACAAATCGCGGGCCGCGGCCGAGTCAATGCCATCGATCACATCCTCCTCGGCTAGCACTGCGCCTTGCCCGGCGTGATAGCACTGAATCGTATCGATATAGAGGTTATACACACCGCGGAATTCCCGGCCCATGCCGATGGGCCAATTGATTGGTGCACCAGCGATGCCCAGCACCTGCTCGACCTCATCAACCAGTTCAATCGGGTCGCGGATATCCCGATCGAGTTTATTCACAAAGGTGAGAATGGGGGTGTCGCGGAGACGGCAGACATTCATCAACTTGATGGTTCTGTCTTCCACACCCTTTGCCCCATCAATCACCATCAGCGCCGAATCGACGGCGGTGAGTGTCCGGTAAGTGTCCTCGGAAAAGTCCTCGTGGCCGGGTGTATCAAGCAGGTTGACCCATCGGTTGCGGTAGGGAAATTGCATGACCGAAGACGTCACAGAGATGCCCCGTTCCTGTTCCAACGCCATCCAATCCGACGCAGCATGAGGCCCCTTTTTACCTTTCACCGAACCGGCGACTTGAATAGCTTGACCGAGCAACAGCAACTTTTCGGTCATCGTCGTTTTACCCGCGTCAGGGTGCGAAATGATGGCAAAGGTGCGACGCGCTTCGATATCGCGCTGTAGTTCCGACATGACCCCTCCTCAAGCGAGGCGGGATTATGACAGCCAATGGGAGTGACGTCAGGCAGTTGCAGCGAGACAGCTCACGAGGTGGGTGAGCAACGATTTGCCCACTATCTCCATATCGGGACACCGCTCTCCGAGGAGCATTGCCATCGACGTCACCTCCAAGCCAGCATGGCCACAGGGGTTGATCCCGGTAAAGGGCGTGAGGTCCATATCTACATTGAGAGACAACCCGTGATAACTGCGACCCCGACTCACCTTAAGCCCCAACGCACCGATCTTCCGTCCCTCGACATACACGCCTCGCGCACTCGGGTCCCCGTAGGCATCGATGTCCCAATCCGCCAGCACATTGACCACTGCCATCTCGAGGCGATGCACCAACTCGCGTACGTTCATATTCGCCCTGCGTAAGTCGAATAACACATAGGCCACCCACTGACCGGGTCCGTGGTAAGTGACCTGTCCGCCCCGGTCAACGTGAACAACCGGGATATCGCGGTTATCGAGAATGTGTTCTTTCTTGCCGGTCAGACCCTGCGTAAAGACAGGTGGATGCTCAAGAAGCCAGATTTCATCCTCAGTATCAGGACCCCGCTCGGCGGTAAACGTTTTCATTTCCTCGAGAGTTGGCGCGTAGTCGACCACACCTAAACGGCGAAAATTCATTGACTCAGATCACCATTGATACCAGCCCCGAGTCCATCAGGTCCCGATGGATGTCGCGCAATTGCGCCTCACTCTGGGCTTCAATGGTGACGGTAATGGAGTGGAAAGTGCCCTTGCGCGAGGGCTTCACCACCACGTCTTCCTCCGCAAAACCAGGCGCTCGCTGATGAAAGATTGACAATACAGTCGGTTGAAAAGCCTCTACCGCACGCCCAAGCACCTTTATGGGATAGCGACAGGGAAAAACAATTTTCGGGGGATCTTGGCTCACCCGGTCTCAACCTAGTAACTGCTGAAACCACAGTACAATCGTGTCCCATAGGCGGGCAAAGAAACCCGCGGGTTCGACTCGTTGCAACACCCTGAGCGGCACTTCCGATACGACTTCACCATCCCGGAGAAGAGTGACTCGCCCCACCACGTCGTTGACGTCAAGCGGCGCCACCAGTGGCTCATCCACCTCAACCTGAGTGTCGATGCTCGCGATACTGCGAGGGAGTGTCAGCACCACCTCGTCTGTTACACCGAGCGTCACCTGTTTCGACTGCCCCTTCCATACCTGCGCCTCGCTCAGCGACGCCTCTGGCGTCAAGGGGCGCAGGGTTTCGAAAAACCGGAAGCCATAGTTCAGCAAACTACGCGTCTCCGCCTTGCGGCTGGCTGTGGAACTACTGCCCATCACAACCGATACCAACCGCATCCCCTCGCGTTCTGCCGAAGCGACCAGCCCATAACCCGCCACCCTCGTATAGCCCGTCTTGAGGCCATCAACGGAGGGATCTTCGCGTAGCAGATGATTACGGTTGTACTGGGTGATGTCGTTGTAGGTGTAACTCTGCTCCTTGTACACCGCGTATCGCTCCGGGTGATCTCTGATGGCAGCCACCGCCGTAGCGGCCAGATCTCTGGCAGTCGACAGATGATCGGGGTGAGGCAACCCGTGGCTATTCTCAAAACGTGTCCGGGTCAGACCCATTTCCTCGGCGTAACGGTTCATGAGATCAACAAAGGCAGCCTCGCTACCGGCAATGTGCTCAGCGATGGCCACTGTCGCGTCATTGCCCGAGGAAATCACTATGCCGCGCTCTAACTCCGCAACCGTGACAGGCTTACCGGGCTCAATCCACATGAGCGATGAACCGTTGAATACCGGGTTCTGCGACCAGGCATTGGGGCTAACACGAACGGTGTCTTCAAGGGCGAGGCGGCCCAACGCAACCTCCTCCGCCAAAATATACGCCGTCATGAGTTTGGTCAGGCTGGCGGGCGGCAACTGCAAATCAGGGTTGTGTTCGACCATTACTGCGCCGGTATCAAAATCGACCAAGAAATAGGAATCAGCGTTAATCGATGGCGGGGAAGGGACCAGAGCGGTGTTTGCCAACACAACTGAAGGTAGCAACACAGCCCCAAAAAGCCATGCGGACCAGTACCGGCGTATCCGTATCGCTGTTTGCATGGAATGCCCCTCTCCGCAGGCTACGGCAAATAAGTGGGTGAGTGTACGCGGGCGCGGCACCGGATCACAGTCAGCACCTCAGGGCAGTCTGATCAGAGCAGAATATCCTCCAGCTTCGAGGATATCCTTTACACGCTGGAGCGCCGATGGGTTATCGAAAGGACCAACCCGTACACGATGAAGGCGCTGCCCCCTGACATCAACCGCGGTAATCGCCATGGGATATTCCCACCCTTGGCGGTCAGCGGCCTCCTGTGAGACTCGCTCGGCAGTCTGCAGCAATTTGAAGGCGCCCAACTGTAAGTATCGGTATCGCTCAGCAGCCGATCTCTGCTGAGACTCATGACCCGGCGGCGTCACGGCCTCGACCCGGACCGGTGCAGTACCGGATTCAGCGAAACCCAGGGCGAGAGCAGCGCCATAAGATAAATCAATCAAGCGACTGTCGTGGAAGGGGCCTCTGTCGTTGATGCGGAGCACCACTGTCCGCTGGTTGCGGAGATTGGTCACCCGCACATAACTTGGAATCGGCAGTGATCGATGGGCCGCCGTGGCAGCGAACACGTCGTAAGTGTCGCCATTGGCTGTCTGCCTCCCATGAAACTTCATGCCGTACCACGATGCGATGCCTTCCTCGACATAATCGTCCGCTGTCGGCAGCACCGTGTAGGTCTGACCCTTAACGCGGTAGGGACTTCGGTTGCCTAGCGTCGGGGCAGGTTCAGTTTGCGGTACCGCGTCCTGCCAAATCCGTTTTGCATGCGACACCGGCGCGCCATCCGGTAGCACTGACTGCGCGATGGCCACTTCGAGGGGGCAAACAACAAGCAGCATGAAGGCTAGAGAAACTCTCGTCATCGCGAGTACTCATCTGACCGCTCAGTCACCAGCGCCTGACTCAGCTCCCAGATTGCCATTGCGTACATCGCACTGTGGTTGTAACGGGTGATGACATAAAAGTTCTGCAAGCCCAACCAGTGACGAGGCCCACTCTGCTCCTCAAGCCGTAGCGGCGTCACCACCGTTGAGGGCATCAGTGCCTCAACAGTTCGCACACCGGAAAGCGCTAATTCAGCGACGGACAGGCTGGGCCTCAACCCGGCATCAAAGATCCCAGGCTCAGCGTCATCCGCGATGGCATCTACCACCACACCGTCACCCGCCCGCCAGCCATGCGCTTTTAAATAGTTGCCTACGCTACTGATCGCATCGGCAACGTCGTCCCAAATGTCAGGCGCCGAAGCACCCTCAAAACTCGTCGCGTAAGCACGGTAGCTAGAGGGCATAAATTGACCATAGCCCATCGCCCCTGCGTAAGACCCTTTCATGGCGAGCGGGTCCTTGTTTGATTCCCATGCCAGCACAAGAAATTGCTCCAACTCGCGGGTGAAGAACGCCGACCGCCTTGGATAATCAAATGCCAGCGTAGCGAGCGCATCAATCACCCGATAGCTACCGCTGATTCGCCCGTAGTACGTCTCGACACCAATAATGGCAACGATAATCTCCGAAGGCACCCCGGTTCGTTCTGCGACCGTCTCCAGAACGGACGCATTGGCATCCCAAAATGCGGCCCCCTCGCGGATCCGACGCTCCGTCAAGAAAATTTGCCGATACTCATACCAGGGCTTAGTCTTTTCAGCCGGGCGGGCGATGGCGTCGAGGATGCTCTGCTGGCGCTCGGCCGCCTCAATCAAATCCTTCGACCAAGTGGGGTCCACTCCCGCTTCCTCGGCAGCGGCGATCACCCCTTGAACGCCCTCGTGACCAATGTAATCCCCCGCAAAGGCATCAGATACCGTCACCACACCCACAGAAAAAAATAGAGACATCAGCAACCGCCGCCAGTGCAGGCCACCCTTTGTGGCAGACTCTGTGCCGATACGCTTCATTGAGAGATGATCCTTTTCTCGGTGCTGATAGCGGAGAGGATACCGAAACCCAGCAAGAGTGTGACAATGGAGGTGCCGCCAAAGCTGACAAATGGTAGCGGCACGCCAACCACAGGAAGAATACCCGCCACCATGCCCATATTGACGATCACGTAGACACAAAAAGTCAGCGTGATCGCGCTGGCCAGGAGTCGACCGTAGCTGGTTTGCGCCGTAAAGCTGATCCACAAGCCACGGATCACCACCAATCCATAAAGCAGAAGCAGCACCAGGACACCCCGGAATCCCAGTTCTTCTGCCAATACCGCAATGATGAAATCCGTTTGGCTCTCCGGTAGAAAATCGAGCTGGGACTGAGTGCCCTCAAGCCAGCCCTTACCCGACCAACCGCCCGAGCCAATCGCCGTTTTAGACTGAATGATGTTCCAGCCCGCACCCAGTCTATCGGCGTCTGGGTCAAATAATGTCAGGATGCGCTGCTTCTGATAGTCTCGCAGCAGAAACAACCAAGCCGGCCAGATGCAAGCCAGCGCAGCGAGGGCACCTGACAACAACTGCCACCAGCTGATGCCCGCCATGAACACCACGAAGCCCCCGCTTGCAGCGACGAGAATCGCCGTGCCCAGATCGGGTTGAGTCGCAATCGCGGCCGCCGGAAACCCTATGATCAACAGCGCAGTGAGCGTCACGCTTGGGCGAGGCGGGAGACCGGGGCGCACGACCCATGCCGCTACCGCAAGCGGCATGGCGATCTTCATGATTTCCGATGGCTGGAAGCGAATCACGCCCAGACTGAGCCAACGCTGTGCGCCTTTGCTGCCCACCCCGAGAAAAGGAACGAGCAGCAGCAGAAACAAGGCGCCGAGGTAAAGCGCGGGCGCCCACCTTTGAAGCGTATCGGGGCGAACCTGCGCCGCCACTAAAAATACGCCGTAGCCAATGACGAAGTTGCGAATTTGCCGGTTGACCGTATCCCAGTCACTGTCAGAGGCGCTGTACAGCACTAATAACCCCATGACCATGATGGCCAGCATGGGCGCGATCAGAAAAATGTCGAGGTGCAAACGCTCTGCAGGTGTCCGCGCACGCGCAAGATCACGGCTCGAGCCCTCCAGAAAGCGGGCGTACTCAGACATCGGCAGCGCTCGCAAGCCAGGCATCGATAACACGGCGGGCGACGGGTGAGGCAGCGCTGCTACCACCGCCATTTTCCGCAATCACCGCGACAACAATTCGTGGTTTATCTACCGGTGCAAAGGCAATAAATAGGCCGTGATTCCGGTTACGTTCGCTCACCGTCTCCTCGTCATAGACCGCGTCCTGCGCAATGCCGATTACCTGCGAGGTGCCGGTCTTGCCCGCCATCTGATAATCCATTCCCCGAGCGATAAGCGCCGCCGTCCCGCGCGGTGAGTGCACCACGTCGACCATACCGGCAACCACGGCCTCCCAGTCCTCCTCCGTCATTGGCAAAGGCGGGCGGGCGACACCCCCGACCGGCAGGTGGTCGACGTGATGTACCACTGAGGGCACAAAACTTTGGCCACGGTTGGCCAACACCATCGTGGCTTGTGCGAGTTGCAGGGGCGTGGCCAGCATNTAGCCTTGACCAATGCCCGCGCTAATCGTCTCCCCGGGATACCAAGCCTCTCCGAGGGCGCGTCGTTTCCACTCTGAGCTGGGCAAGATGCCGGGCTGCTCACCGGTTGTATCGATGCCGGTGCGCTCACCCAGACCAAAAGGTGCCAGCATCCCCGCCATGGTGTCGATGCCCATCCGATACGCGAGGTCGTAATAATAGGTATCGCAGGATTCGGCGATCGCCATTCTCAAATCAACCAGATCGGCATGACCGCCGCCTCGAACGCGGAGCGTCCAGTCCCGGTAACGACGGTCGTCGCCCGGTATACGGTACCANCCCGGATCCNTNACCGTTGTCTCGGGCGTCACCAAACCCGCNGCCAGAGCACCTAATCCCAACAANGGCTTGATNGTNGAGCCCGGCGGATANTGCCCCTGCACTGCCCGGTTNAGGAGCGGCGTGTCNAGAGANCCTCTGAGNTCGGCNTAATCCGAGTAACTGATGCCATCAACAAACAAATTAGCGTNAAAGCTGGGGTTTGACACCATTGCCAACACGCCCCCCGTNANCGGGTCTAANGCCACGACCGCNCCCCGTTGCCCNCCCAANGCAGCGACNGCCTCACGCTGTANATCAAGGTCGAGGTANAGCTGCAGGTCNTTTCCCGGCGTTGGCGCCTGACGCTCAAGCACACGTAGCAATCGNCCGTGNGCATTGGTCTCCACATGCTGAAACCCTGGCNGACCGTGCANCAGNGCTTCNTANCGCTTCTCAAGCCCCACCTTGCCNGTATGGANNGTNCCCCGATAGCGCTCNTGGTCCAATTCGCNNAGATCNTCGGCGCTGACTCTNCCGACGTAGCCCAGCACGTGACTNAGNTCAGCACCGTGGGGGTAATCGCGCGTNAGNGTGGCGTCAACTACGACCCCNGGCAGCNGGTGCAAGTCGACNGCCACTGCCGCCAGCGNNGCNTCATCCANGCCCAGCTTCAGNGGNACCGCCTCAAAGGGNCGACGTCGCGCNGAGCGCTCNCTGAACGCNTCCAANTCNCGNTCTGTCANCGACANNCGNTCNATCAAAACCTGGAGCAANGCNTCAGGATCCTCGCTTCGCTCNCGCACAATGCCCAGAAAAAACGTTGNCTTATTAGCGGCCAGAACACGCCCTTTGCGGTCCAGAATCTGGCCTCGAGTGGGCGGNATCACCTCGACTCTNATGCGGTTTCGATCNGATTGCGTGAGGAAGTCTGCGTGTTGGGTAATCTGCAGGGAGTAGTAACGGTAAACCAAAATGGACAACAGCAATCCGACGCCAAGCACTGCGACGATCAATCGAGATCGGTTGATGCGCCATTCTCGACGCGTATCGCGAAGGGCATCAAGACTACCCAGCATCATTGGCCTCGGTGATAGGGGTGCCGGGCCTGCAGGGACCAAGCCCGATAAAGTTGCTCAGCGAGAATNACCCNAACGAGCGGGTGCGGCAAGGTAATTCGNCCNAANGACCAGCNTTCGATGGCNCGCTGCAAAANCGTNTGGTGCAGTCCNTCGGGNCCCCCGATCACAAAACTGATCTGCTCTCCATTCATCTGCCACTGGCCAAAACGTTCTGCGATCAACTCGGTGCTGATTTCTCGGCCCGCCACATCGAGGGCGACCATTTGCCCCGATTTGCCCAGCCTGGACGAAATGGCCTTTGCTTCTTGTTCCTGATGTTGCTGGGCGGAGCTCGTGCCGCGCTTGGCAGGAGGGACATCCAGCCACTCCACAGAGAAATCGCGGGGCATTCTGCGTGTGTATTCTTGCACCCCCTCGTTAACCCACGCTGGCATTTTCTGCCCCACTGCCAACACGCGCAGTCGCATCAGTCGCTCTGAGGTTCCTCTGCCCGCACGGACCATAGCCGCTCGAGGTCATAGAAGCTTCGTGTAGCAGGTTGCATGACGTGCACGACCACATCACCAAAATCGACAAGCACCCATTCGCCGACGCGCTCCCCCTCCACGCCCAGTGGCCGTAGCCCCTGCGCCTTGGCCTTCATCAACACGTTGTCCGCAAGAGATTTCACGTGCCG
This sequence comes from Halieaceae bacterium, assembly GCA_002705465.1. GTDB lineage: Bacteria > Pseudomonadota > Gammaproteobacteria > Pseudomonadales > Halieaceae > Luminiphilus. The sequence continues at coordinate 7,811 of PAGS01000032.1, read as the reverse complement.
ACTCGAGGTGCCACTTGCGATCACAAGATAATCCATGACCGAGCTCAGGCTACGCACGTCCATGACGACAGGGTCCAGCGCCTTTAGGTCATCCAGAGCAAGCCGTGCTATCCCGAGCAGGTCGTTCTCATCTGAAGCATCTACTGCAGTGGCTTTGGTCGTCATGGCTTACCGGGGCCGAAAAGGGCGTTGCGNTCAATATACTCCATTACCGCGTCTGGCAGCAGAAAGCGGGGGTTGTTCCCCGAGGCAAAGATGTCTCGTATCTGCGACGACGCGATGTCGAGAAGAGGCTGCCGCAACATGACGACACCCCCCGCCGGGCACGATGACAGCTCTGGACTCTCAATCCGATGTTGGCCCAGCCAGTTTGTGACCTTCTCCGAGGGCGTGGCTGAGCCGGGACGGTCCAACACCGCGACGTGGGCCAAACTCAGCAACTCACCCCATCGAGCCCAGCGAGGCAAGGAGACGAGACTGTCCGCGCCAATAATCCACACCAGTGCGCGCGTCCGGCCGTACTGCGCACGCAAGGCCTCTAGTGTATCTATAGTGAACGATGGCCCGGCGCGGTCGAGCTCTCGCGCATCTACGCCCAAGCCCGGCACATCGGCGATTGCAAGCTCCAGCATCGCAAGGCGATCAGCCCCTGTTAGCATCGCCTCGGGCTTCAGCGGCGACTGCGCAGCCGGGACAAGATCGACGCGCAACAAGTTCAGGGCCTCACGTACAGCCATCGCCCCGCGCAAATGGCCAATGTGCACCGGATCGAAGGACCCACCCAGAAAACCCACGGGCCCACTCTCGTCATGCATCAACGCGTCGCTCACTGGCGAATGTGGCCATCCCCTCGCACAATGTATTTTCGCGAGGTGAGGCCCTCAAGACCGACGGGACCTCGGGCGTGGAGCTTGCCGGTTGAGATGCCGATCTCTGCACCCAATCCGTACTCGAAACCATCGGCGAAGCGCGTGGAAGCGTTGTGCATCACCGAGCCGGAATCGACCTCGCGGAGAAATCGGTCCGCGGTGGACGCGTTCTCTGTCACGATGCTCTCGGTATGATCCGATCCATACCGAGCGATGTGTGCCATCGCCTCATCAACATCTTCGATTATTTTCACACTGAGAATCGGTCCAAGATATTCGGTGGCCCAATCCGCCTCAACGGCGTCCACCACAATCGCCGGAGCCGCCTGTCGCGACGCCGCGCAACCTCTCACCTCAACGCCTGCTTCCTGCAATGCGGCCACCAGATCCGGCAGGATGCTGGCTCGGCCCCTTGCAACGAGGAGTGTTTCCATGGTGTTACAGGTTCCATAGCGTTGGGTTTTGGCGTTCAGCGCAATCCGATGCGCTTTTTCAGGATCGGCATCCACGTCAATGTAAACATGGCAGATGCCATCGAGGTGTTTCAGGATGGCAATCTGGCTCTCTGCCGCGACGCGCTCGATCAGGCCCTTCCCGCCGCGAGGCACCACCAAATCAATATATTCAGGCATGGTCAGCAACGCGCCGACGGCAGCGCGATCCACAACGGGCACCACCTGCGCCGCTTGTACCGGTAGCCCCGCTGTCGCCAGCCCGGTGGCCATCGCCTCACCCAAAGCGGTGTTGGAATGGATCGCCTCCGAGCCACCCCTGAGAATTACGGCGTTGCCCGCCTTGAGACACAGCGACGCTGCCTCGACGGTCACGTTCGGTCTCGATTCGTAGATCAAGCCAATGACGCCCAGCGGGACTCTCATGCTACCCACGTCAATCCCGGAGGGCATGCGGCGCACATCGGTGATATGACCGATGGGTTCGGGTAGCGTAGCTACCTGGTTGAGACCCTCCTCGAGAACATCCAGCCGCGCAGCATTCAGTGCCAGACGATCGAGCAAGGCTGGATCAAGACCGCTGGCTCGGCCAGCCTCAAGATCGCTCTCGTTCGCCGAGAGAATCCGTTCCCGGTTGTCAGCCAAAGCGACGCAAATCTGCAACAGCGCCTCGTTGCGTTGCTCAACGGTGGAAGCAGCGACGATTCTCGCCGCCGCTCGGGCAGCACGCCCCATTTCAACCATCGTGGCCTGAATATCCATAGTCGTGCGGTAGTCGTGCGCTTGCGCAAATCAGGCTTCGCCCGACGCCTCTCCGGCACCCGCAGTGACCAACTCTTTCAGCTCACCGGTGGTTTCCATGTCACAGACGATGTCGCAACCGCCGACCAGCTCCCCGTCAACCCAGAGCTGGGGAAAAGTTGGCCAGTTGGCGTATGCAGGCAGGTTAGCGCGAATCTCTGGATTACTCAGCACATCAACATAAGCGAATCGCTCGCCGCACGACATGAGCGCCTGAACGGTGCGGGCAGAGAAGCCGCACTGGGGTTGATTGGGTGAGCCCTTCATATAAAGAATGACCCGGTTGCCCTCGATTTGCTCACGGATAGTGTCCATGATGTCCATGCTTTGCTCCGTCATGGCGGCGCGGCGCCACTACTGTCGTTGAATGTGAACTGACATTGTAATACGAGCGCGGCATCAGAGCAGTGCTTACACTCGTAAAATGTGCTCACCGCGGATTTGACTCAGCACCACGCTCAGCTACTCTTGCACTCCGAGTACCGCGTTGCGCCAATCACCATGCCAGAAGTGCCTTCTGCCATCATGCCAACCTATGGCCGATTGCCCGTCACCTTCTCCCGAGGTGAGGGCGCGATCCTGTATGACACCGACAACAGGCCTTATCTGGACGGCGTCTCAGGGATCGCCGTCACGAATCTGGGGCATCAGCATCCGCAGGTCACGGCCGCGGTAATCGAGCAAGCGCAAAAGCTCGTTCATACCTCCAACCTCTTTCGCATCGATCTGCAAGAGTCGGTCGCCGAACAACTCCGGGCCATGACTGGCATGGAGAACATGTTCTTCTGCAACTCAGGCGCCGAGGCCAACGAGGCCGCCATTAAACTCGCGAGGCGCTTTGGACANCAGAAAGGCATCGAGACGCCACATATGATNGTCCTCGACGGNGCCTTTCACGGTCGNACTGTAGGCGCNNTGTCAGCAACGGGTAACCAGAAAATCCGGCANGGNTTTGGGCCACTGCTTGAGGGGTTTNTGCATGTACCCCCTAATGATCTGAGCGCGATCGACGCNCTGGCTGATAGCCGNNCTGATATTGCTGCCATCATGGTTGANCCNATTATGGGCGANGGCGGCATTCGCCCGTTGCAAACAGATTATCTTCAAGGTCTNCNCGCGNGATGNGCTCANCAGGACTGGTTGCTCATCTTCGACGANGTGCAAACCGGTAACGGCCGCTGTGGCTCGGCCTATGTGTTTGANCAACTCGGNGTATCGCCGGATGTATTGCTGACCGCCAAGGGGCTGGGAAATGGGTTNCCNATCGGTGTNTGTATGGCCAAAGGGGTNGCAGCTGAACAGCTCGGTCCNGGGGANCACGGCTCNACCTACGGNGGCAATCCTCTNTGCTGNGCAGCGGCTCAGGCNGTGCTGCGCACGCTNAGCGAGGAANCCNTCATGCAGCGNGCCGANGCCATTCGCCATANGTTNCTCTCNGCACTGNNCAGCCACATCCNNGATCCATCTCTCATCGCCGAAGTGCGTGGCCGGGGTCTGATGATCGGCNTCCAGCCTACAACAGCAACCGANCAGATCGTNGCAAGAGGATTGGANAAAGGGGTGCTCCTCAACATCGCNGGGGGNGATACTGTTCGCGTCCTGCCACCGCTGGTAATGAGCGANGAGCAGGCCGAGGAGCTCGGTGCCACCATNGCAGCGGTTCTCAACGACATNGCACAACAGGATGACTGCGCATGACGGCGCCACGACACTTNCTCACCCTNATGGATCTCTCAGNAGATGAAATCNGGCTCNTTATCGACAGAGCAATCGCACTCAANGCGCAGTGGCGCNCGGGTANCCCTCAGCNCAGCATGGAGGGCAAGGTNCTGGCCATGATTTTCACTAAAGCCTCGACTCGCACCCGGGTTTCCTTCGAGGCNGGTATGGCGCAACTGGGTGGCAGCGCACTTTTTTTGTCCGGGCAGGATACGCAGCTGGGTCGGGGTGAACNGATCGAGGATACCGCCANAGTCATNTCCTCGATGGTNGATATCGTGATGATCAGGACNTTTGCCCANGCCGATGTNGAGACCTTCGCTCAGCACTCCCGCGTGCCNGTNATTAACGGGCTGACCGATGACTATCANCCNTGCCAAATCCTCGCGGACTTACAGACCTTCTTNGAAGTCAGAGGAGATATTCANGGCAAGACAGTGTGCTGGCTGGGAGATGGCAACAACGTCTGTCACTCCTGGATGAACGCTGCGAGGCAACTCGACTTCGAGGTGGTGGTGGCNTGCCCCGAGGGCTACGACCCGGACCCCANGCTGTTNGGCGCCTGTTCTCAGTGGGTGCGAATAGAGCGTGACGCCACCCGGGCCGTGCAGGGCGCAGACCTTCTGGTCACGGACGTTTGGGCCTCCATGGGACAGGAAGCCGAGCAAAATCAACGCGCCGCTAATCTGGCGCCCTATCAGCTGAACCGGCCACTACTGGATTTGGCCGCACCCGACGCGCTTTACATGCACTGCTTGCCCGCCCATCGCGGCGAAGAAATCAGCGCCGAACTCATGGATGCCCCGGATGCCGTCATCTGGCAAGAGGCGGAAAACCGGCTTCATGCGCAGAAAGCGCTGATGGAGCTGCTGATGGGCGGGTAACACTTACACAGTGGCAAGTAAGCCTCCCCAAGACGCGGATTGAACAAGCGCTCCAGAAATCGTTAAAAATTTGCGGCGGAAAGGATAAAAAATTCACCCTCGGCCCACTAACCCGCCATGCCCAAAAATTCACTCGAAAACTCAGTGGCTTAGGTCTAGAGCAGCCATTCCGCGACAGCGTTACGCACAGATTGTCCACAAAAAAGACCCAGCATCCTCTGCTTGCATTGTGGGCCAGACCCGCCTATCTTGGGGTCTCCGGATGGGGAAACCCCCAGATATAGGTGTTGAGCCCAAAAACGACATAAAGCTCAAAAGATCACCTGTCCCCGGAAAAAGACACGATATCTCGACACGAAGGCGTTTCAGAGGCAGCCCCTAATATGCAAACAGGCAGTGAAACAGTAGAACAAGAAAACGTCGCTACTACACCGGCAGCGACTCGAGAGANCCCTAACCCTACCCGGCTATCAGCGACTGCCCCGGGTCAACTGCGCGTCATTAAACGCAATGGCACCGTGGTGCACTTTGAAGACAGCAAGATCACGGTTGCCATTACCAAGGCCTTCCTCGCCGTAGAGGGCGGCACGGCGGCTGCCAGTAGTCGTATCCACGAGACCGTGGCCAATTTGACTGCGCAGGTCGTCGCTACTTTCAAGCGACGGATGCCCTCTGGCGGCACTTTGCATATCGAGGATATTCAAGATCAGGTAGAGCTTGAGTTGATGCGCGCTGGCGAACACAAAATCGCACGGGATTATGTGATTTATCGAGAAGCGCGACGCCAAGAGCGTGACGCCAGTATCGAACTCTCGCCGGAGTCTCAGGCGGCGGCCAAGGGCATCAATATCGTACAGACCGACGGCACCAAAGTGCCGCTGGATATCGACCGGATTGGCACAATCGTATCAGAAGCCTGCACAGGTCTGGCAGACGTGAGCGAATCAGCCATCATCGACGAGGCGTTACGCAACCTCTACGACGGCGTATCAGCAAAGGAGTGCAGCACGTCATTGGTGATCACGGCTCGAACATTGATCGAGCAAGAGCCCAACTACACCTATGCTGCGGCGCGATTGTTACTTGATGACTTGCGCGCTGAAGGCCTGAGCTTTATGGGCGTCGCAGAGAGTGCCACGCAAGCGGAGATGAGCGCGCATTACCCGCAGGCCCTCAAGGCATTTATTCAGAAAGGTATTGAGCTCGAGCTACTGGCACCGAATCTCGCCGAGTTTGACCTCGACGTGCTCGGTGAAGCACTGGAAGCGGAACGAGACCTCAAATTCACCTACCTCGGGCTTCAGACGCTATATGACCGCTACTTTATCCACAGTGACGAGGTGCGTTTCGAGCTGCCGCAAATTTTCTTCATGCGCGTTGCAATGGGTCTCGCGGTTCGCGAAGACAATCCGAACGCAAGAGCCATCGAGTTTTACCGCCTACTGTCTTCATTCGACTACATGAGCTCGACACCGACGCTGTTCAATTCCGGCACCCTGCGGCCTCAGCTGAGCTCCTGTTATCTGACGACAGTGCCCGATGACCTGTTCGGTATATATGGGGCGATTCAAGACAACGCGATGTTGTCCAAGTTTGCAGGGGGTCTCGGCAATGACTGGACACCGGTGCGCGCACTCGGCGCCTATATCAAGGGCACCAATGGCAAAAGCCAAGGCATTGTTCCCTTCCTGAAAGTGGTCAACGACACGGCGGTCGCGGTGAATCAGGGAGGCAAACGTAAAGGGGCGGTTTGTGCCTACCTCGAGACCTGGCACATGGATATCGAGGAGTTCCTCGAACTGCGCAAGAACACCGGTGATGATCGCCGTCGCACCCATGACATGAACACGGCCAATTGGATTCCTGACTTATTCATGAAGCGGGTGTTCGACGATGGCGACTGGACACTGTTTTCACCCAACGATGTGCCGGACCTACATGACCTGTACGGCAAGGCGTTTGAAGAGCGTTACGAAGAGTATGAAGAAATGGCTCGAAGCGGCCAGCTCAAGCTCCACAAAACGCTTAAGGCGCATAACCTGTGGCGCAAGATGTTGGGCATGATTTTTGAAACAGGACATCCCTGGATGACCTTCAAGGATCCCTGCAATCTGCGTTCGCCCCAGCAACATTGCGGCGTCGTGCACTCATCAAACCTGTGCACCGAAATCACGCTGAATACCAATGCTGAAGAGATCGCTGTCTGCAATTTGGGCTCGGTCAACTTGCCGCAACATATTGAAGACGGTCAGTTGAACCTCGACAAGCTGCGCGGCACGGTCCGTACAGCAATCCGAATGCTCGACAACGTCATCGACATCAATTACTACTCGGTGCCGCAAGCCGAGACCTCTAACTTCCGTCACCGCCCCATCGGCCTTGGGCTGATGGGCTTTCAGGATGCGCTCTACAAAATCGACGCATCCTACGGCTCTGACGACGCGGTGACCTTTGCCGACCGATCCATGGAAGCCATCAGTTACTTCGCCATCGAAGCGTCGAGTGAACTGGCAACTGAGCGAGGTAGCTATTCGAGCTATGAGGGATCACTCTGGAGCCGCGGCATCTTCCCAATGGACTCGCTGGATATCCTTATCGAGCAACGCGGCGAGCAGTACATCGATGTTAACCGCGACAAGACCCTCGATTGGGACGCTCTGAAGGCGAAGGTGGCGGCAGCGGGTATGCGCAACTCCAACGTCATGGCCATTGCGCCAACGGCAACCATTGCCAACATTACGGGTGTATCACAGTCGATCGAGCCGACATATCAAAATCTTTATGTGAAGTCGAACCTGTCCGGTGAGTTCACAGTGGTCAATCCTTATCTGGTCAACGATCTCAAAAGTCGCGACCTGTGGGATAAGGTCATGGTGAATGATCTGAAATACTTTGATGGCAGTGTGCAAACCATTGACCGTATCCCTGATGATTTAAAGGCTAAATATGCGACGGCCTTCGAAGTTGAGCCGCGTTGGCTGGTCGACAGCGCTAGCAGAAGGCAAAAGTGGATAGACCAAGCGCAATCACTCAATCTGTATATCAACAATGCGAGCGGTAAAAAGCTGGATGTAACGTATCGCATG
>PAGS01000031.1 GCA_002705465.1 Halieaceae bacterium | reverse complement strand
TGATCAGTTCCGTTGGCAACGTCACGTCAGTGCTCAATTTGGCCTAGATTGCCATGGAGCACGGCGCCGTTGACCACCGGGTGTTGATGCGCCCACAGAATCAGATCAGCGATTTCATTGGGCGCTACCAGCCTGCCAAAGCTGTTCATGGCGCCAAGATCTGCCAGGACGGATTCATCGTTGCCGACATGCTGGCGTAGCATGGTCGTATCGGTAAATCCGGGGCAGATAAGCGCGGTATGGATGCCGCGCCCCATAAGGTCCTGACACGTGGCCCGCATCATGCCCAGCTGGGCATGCTTGCTGACCACGTAGCTAAAGGCGCCGGCAACCGCTTTTTCCGACAACGTAGAGCCCACGTAAAGCACGCTGGAACCGCGGGGCATCTGCGGCAATAGCGTGCGATTGATCGCGTTGATGCCAACCACATTGACGGCCAGAACGTGCTCCAGGTCTTCGTCTGACGTGACGTCACACCGATCCTTGAGCATTAACGACGCGTTATGTACGAGGCAGACCGGACCATCCGGCTCACTCCCGAGACGCTCCGAGAGGGCAGCGCAGGTTGACGCGAGGGATTCGGCGTCGCTGAGGTCAGTGCCAATGGTTTCAACGCCAGCCACGGGGCAGGCCCGTCGCGAAATATTGATCACGGTGTCACCGCGGTCCATAAATTGTTGGGCGGCCGCGGCGCCAATACCCGAGCTGGCGCCGGTCAGAATCGCAATGGCGGGCATGTTGTGTCCTCGACAAACCTCAGGGGGCGACAGGGTACTGTAGCCGCGCCATCGGGTCACGGCTTTGTGGAGCATCTCCGCAGTGTTCAGCGGTGAGGGACTTGCCCATTTGGCTTCCATCACACACCATACGGCGTCGCCATCCCGAGGCCCCACATCATGACCCAGCTTGCAACGCTGCATATTGACAAGCAGGCGCACAAATTTTCGGCTGCTCACTTCACGATTTTTTCCGAGACTGAGCGGGAGCGGCTGCATGGGCATAACTACGGGGTTTCCGCCCGGATTGTCGCTGAAATGGGGAGTAACGGTTTCTCTGCGGATTACAATGTGTACAAGCGTTGTCTGCAGAAGATCTGCGATGCTCACGATGAGTACATGTTGCTGCCAGATAAGTCGCCGTGGCTGTCGGTGGCCGAGCGAGATGGTGAATACCACGCCACCTTTGCGGGTAAAACGCTGCGATTCCCCGTTGATGAAACATTGCTACTACCGATCGTCAATGTGACGGTCGAAGCATTGGCCAATTATCTGCTGTCTGAGGTACTGGCGGAGGCCGCGATCGGCGATTTACTGGAGCTCGAGCTGTTCGTCACGTCTGGAGACGGCCAGATGAGCTCCGCTTGCTGGAAAGCGCCCTGAAAAAATCGCGGTTTAAGGGGAACTTTCCCGGATGGGGGCTGTCTTAGAGTCAGTTGTTGAGATGGTGATGTCTGCGGGGGCATCGCAAGGGAAACGTCTGAGCAGCGAGGGTCACACTGTTGAGACCCTCCCCGTTTTGAGTGGCTCCTTCATTGCCGGTTGCTTTGCAACCGGCTTTTTTTTAGCACCGACTTTCTTTTTACTGCATCCCCTTGCGAGGCACATTGGGCATGACACAGCGCCGCAGGACCGCTCAGCGCCGTCGCTGCCGCCATAGCTCCATTAAACCTTCCTGCGTCTGGGGGCCCACCAGGGTATCCGTGACCTCTCCGTCTGGATTGACCAACAAAGTCGTTGGCAGCACCCGGGGTCGCTCAATGCCAAGTGCCGCCCCGGGATCCTTCTCCAGAAGCTTAAAAGTGATGCCCATCTCGGCCGCTTCCTCGCGCAGGGTTGCTCCCTCCTTGCCGTCATAGTTGACTGCCAGCACCACTAGGTCTGATCCCGAATCGACCGCATTGAGCTCAGGTATCTCCTCGCGACAGGGGGTGCACCAGATTGCCCAATAGTTAATCACGCGCCATTGCCCGTCGCCGGGCAAGTCAGGAGTGCTGAGCTCGCATCCAGAGAGATGAACGATCACCAACATGAGCGTGATGGCGCGCATCATCGCTTGCCGTCGTCGCCGGAGAAAAGTGTGGCCAGTGATACATCGAGACGCGTTGCCCGCTGAGTCCGGTCTGCGCTGAGTAAGTTGATGGCGGCCTCCTGCCATGACAGCGCGTCGGCCGTGGGGCCGAAATCAGACTCGGACCGAATTAGGTCGGCAAGGGAAGCCAAAGAAACCTGATGGAGGTCCCGGCTGAGGAGGTAATTGCCTCTGTCGAGGCGCTTCAGCCATTGGGCGTCGATCAGCGTGTCACGAATGCTGCGCCAGCTGTCTGAGTCCACGCCTCTAACGGGGGTTGTCCTGGCGTCAATAATCTCCAGCTCTGAAACGCCGCGGCCTTCTTGCTGGGCAAGCCAGAAAAGGTAGAGCACGTTCAGCGCTTTGATCAGTCTCGGCGTTTTAGCTTGCTCGGTCGTCTGGTAAGCAGAGAGGCTGTGGGTCAACACCGCGCCAAGTAGCACGATAATCCAGGTGACGTAAATCCACATCAGGAACAGCGGGACCCCCGCGAACACGCCGTAGACCAATGTGTAGCTGGATTTTGCCATGACGGCGGTGAACAGCAGGCGGGCGACGGTGAAAGTACCGGCCGCGAACACGCCGCCGACGAGAGCGTGCCTAAAAGGCACCTGACAGTTGGGCACGATCACGTAAAGACAGGTCAAACCCATGGCACTGATGAATAAGGGAAGTAGCCCGACGAGCATCGATCCAACGCCAAAGAGCTGGATATTACCCAACTCGTTTGCCGCCGCGAAGACATAGGCCCGAGCCCCTAGCCCCAAACCGATGGCCAATGGGCCGAGGCTCATCACGGTCCAATACAGAAAGAAGCTCCGCAGTGGTTTGCGATTGGCCCGGTTGCGCCAAATGTCGTTCAACGCTTTTTCTACATTGCGTAGCATCAGGATCGCCGTGACGAACAAGATGGCGACGCCAAACACGGTGAGCGAGCGCGCGTGTTCTATAAATGTAGAGAGATACTGAACGACCTGAGTGGAACTTTCGGGCAGTAAAAACTGCAGCAGAAATTCGCTAAGTTTCCCCTCGATATCACCGGCTGCTGGTAAAGCAGAGGCAATGGATAGGGTGACAGTCAACAGCGGGACCAGAGCAAACAGGCTGACAAACGTCAGCGCGGCTGCGCTTGCGTTGAGTCGGTCCGTGACGATTCGGCCCAGAAGGTAGCGCAGGCCGGGGCCCGCCTGCTGGATGATTGGATGCGTTACCATGCAGTTTTGGCCAACTGGCAAGATGATTGCGAATGCTCACTCTAACGCGACGCTTGAGCGTGCGTCGAGGGACTAAAGTGGACAGATTCTGTTGAGCGGTGACCCNTATATTTTAGTGCTGTANTACAGNCGCGATGGCGCCACAGCTGCCATGGCAAAGCAGGTTGCCAGAGGTGTGGAGTGTGTCGCGGGAATGGAAGCGCGCCTGAGGACGGTACCTTCATTGTCACAGGCCGCATTGTCCCAGCCCGCGGCCGAGTCGGATTTGCCGGCGCTCCATGCCACCCAGGAGGATCTCAAAGACTGCTCCGGCTTATTGCTGGGCAGTCCTACCCGGTTCGGCAATATGGCAGCGCCGCTCAAACAATTCCTCGATGAGAGTAGCTCGCTTTGGCTGCAAGGCGCTCTCATCGATCGACCAGCAGGTGTATTTACTTCGACCAGTTCACTTCACGGAGGCCAGGAATCGACCTTACTGAGCATGTTGTTGCCGTTAATGCATCACGGAATGGTTATCGTGGGCGTGCCGTACTCGGTAGCTGAGTTGCGCGGGACCGATTCTGGCGGAACCCCCTATGGTGCAAGCCATTGGGCTACCGAGGCGGGTGATCGTATGTTGGATGACAAGGAGGCGGCGATTTGCCGCGCNCTNGGTAAACGNGTNGCCGACTGGGCNCTGCNGAGGCCNAAGGCCTAGNTTTNATGAANGAAANGATNCAGCGTGGNGCACTNACTCGACCCATGTGGTGGGNCATGTGGGGCACTTGGCTTGGCCTGCTGGGTCAGCAGGCNGCAGATGTNGAGCGCTTTGCGGGNACNTGGGCATTNGTGGGGTTGCGGTGCCTGCCCCTTNTNCTTTACGTCTGGTTTGCGNTGCGTGACAGCTTNCGCCTGCTGATCTGGTACGAGCTGGTNCTNCTGTTTTATTTCATNTCNNCGGTGGAGGCNGCGTTTGCCTACGAGGCCGACACGCTATCCGTTGCGGGTCTAGCACTGGTGGTTATTCAGTTCACGGTCTGTATGCTGTACATCCGGTATCGAGGCCGTGAGGTGCGGGCGGCGTCGAGAGACGAGTGAATCAGCGTTTTTAAGACTGATCTGGGCCCTGGCTGACGCTGGGTTGTGGTGCTGTCTTTCGGATGCGAATCGTTGAGCGCGCTGAAGTGCAGGCCTGAGTATTAACAGTTCATTAAGGATAGATCGAAGAAGGATTTGAAATGGTGCGGTTGTTGAGAGGAATCTGGCGAGTACTGAGCGGCATCAGCCGCGTGATCACCGTACTGGCGCCGCTGGTTTTTGTGGCAATTTTTGTTATCGCCTTTAGCGCGGGTCTCAGTGACTCGACGCCAGAGCCGCTGCCCGAAAAGGCGGCACTACTGATTGCGCCCTCCGGGCCGCTGGTGGAGGACGCGCCACCGGTGGACCCGGTCTCTGCCCTTCTGAGTCAGGATTATGATCAGCCAACGCTGCTGAACGATCTGGTGCGCGCGATTCACTGGGCGGCAGAAGACGATAGAATCACAGCCTTGGTGCTGGATCTTGAGAACCTCGCCGGGCCATCAACCAGTCAGACGTTGGAAATCAGTGATGCGATGGCCGAGTTTCAGGCCGCGGGCAAGCCGGTTATCGCGGCAGGCGATTTCTACACCCAAGCGCACTACCTTCTCGCTTCACAGGCAGATCACGTCCTGTTGCACCCCGAGGGCGGTATTTTTCTAGAGGGCTTTTCAGTCTATCGGTCTTATCTCAAGACCTTTCTGGAAAAAATTCGCGTCACGATGCACGTGTTCAGAGCTGGCGAGAGCAAATCAGCGGTCGAGCCTTATTTGCGGGACGACATGTCGGAGACCGAGCGGCGCATAGTGACACAGTGGCTTGGCGGGCTGTGGTCGACTTACACACAGCACGCCGAGACGGGACGGAATCTGCCCGAGGGAGAGATGGACCGTTTTATCGCCGATTTCGGCGGTCGGCTTCAGGCTTCCAATAACAATCTCGCCGAGACAATACTCGCTGGAGGCTGGGTCGACGTTCTGGCTGATCACTCCGAGATGGAGGACGCGCTGGCTGAGTGGGTCGGAGTCACTGATGAAGAGGGTCACGCCGAGATGATCGGCCTGGGCCGCTACGTCGATGACGTCAAGGCTAGTCTGTCATTAGAATTGGAAGGTTTGCCACTGATTGCGATCGTCCCTGTAGAGGGCACTATCGTGCCGGGTGATAGCGAGGAGGGCATGGCGGGCAGCAATACCATTACCGGCTACATCGATATGGTGCTGGAGGCGGAAGATCTCGCGGCGGTGGTGCTGCGGGTGAACTCGCCCGGTGGCAGCGTCTTCGCGTCAGATCTGATCCGACGCAAACTCGCCGAGGTCAGGGCCGCCGAGATACCCGTGGTCGTCTCGATGGGAAGTGTTGCTGCCTCCGGAGGTTACTGGATTGCGGCAGAGGCAGATGAGATTTGGGCGCTGCCCACAACCATTACGGGCAGTATTGGTGCGTTCAGTGCTTTTCCGACGATTGAGGGCGTCATCGATTATATCGGTGTCAAAGTCGACGGTTTAGGGACAACACCCTTGGCAGGGGCGGCGAGTCTGAATCGAGGCCTCAGCCCGGAGATGTCCAATATCGTGCAGGCGCTGTCCTATGGGGCATATGAAGATTTCATCGAGTTGGTGGCGACGGGTCGCAATATGAGCGATGCAGATGTCAGGGAAATTGCCGAGGGGATCGTGTGGATTGGCGCCGATGCAGCCGAGATCGGTCTGGTCGACCAACTCGGTACGCTGCAGGAAGCGGTAGAGTCCGCCGCTGCTCTGGCCGGTGTTGACCAATGGCGAACGGGACGGACGCAAGTGCCCCCATCTTTTGAAAGTATCTTGCTGGAGGAACTGAGCCGGTCGTTCAGCCTCTCGGTCCTCCCCAAGGGCGGGTGGTTTGAGTCTCTCGTTGAGGGCTTTCGCCCGGTTGTGAAAGGTGTGTCAGATTTGCGGGACCCCATGCACGTATACGTGCAGTGCTTGGCCTGTGCTCCCGTCCTGTGACGTGAGTGACTGAGTCAGTGCTCGAGCTCTCAGATCAAGAGACCGATGCCAGGCCCGCGGCAACGGTGATTCTGATACGACCCTCGGGAGAGGGTGTGGAGGTGCTGCTGCTAAAACGGAGCGAGGCACTGAAACACATGCCCGGGCTGTGGGTTTTTCCCGGCGGGAAAGTCGAAGCCGGCGACTCGGGAGAGGGAGACTTTGAGCGGGCCCGTAGCGCGGCGGCGAGGGAGTGTAATGAGGAGGCAGGGGTGGCTCTGCGGTCTGATATGCTCGCCCCATTTTCGCATTGGCTGACGCCGGTGGTGGTCAAGCGCCGGTTTGCAACCTGGTTTTTCTGGACGCAGGTCCCCTTAGATACGGCCGTGCAGGTGGACGGTAGCGAGATCACGGCGCATCAGTGGTGGCAACCCTCGCAAGCCATTGCGGCTCATCATGCGGGTGACCTTCCCATGACGCCTCCCACTTTGGTTTCGCTGCATGAGTTGGATGCACTGGGTTGGTCATCGTGTGCCGCTAAGGATCTTGAGGCTAGGACGCCACCTAGATTTTTCCCCAATGTGATCCGTGACGACTCACGGATGGTGTTCCTGTATGAGGGGGATGTGAGCTACGCGACGGGAGATCTGTCCCGAGAAGGCAAACGCCATCGTACGGTAGGCGATCGAGGCGTATTTCAATATCAGCGGAGCCTGGCCGGTCACTAGGTGTCGTCGGGTCTCGTTAGCACTATTCGAACCACTTTCCGCCGGGTAAAAGGCGGCGCGTTTCGCTGACTGTCTCATCAAAGAGTGGTTTGAGGCGCCTATCGCTGCCCCCCTCCTGTCGGCGAGAGATCATGGTCATCGGGAACAAATAGATGTCCATGCTCCGAAAACGCAGCGCCCGCGAGCGGCCCTTACCGTCTCGGTAGACCACCCAGGACATATTCAACTTATCGCCTAAGAGATCGCCAAATACAGCCCCCATAGCCTGTAAGGTCAGAGTGTCAGTCAGCGGCACCATGCGTTCGTCGAGGATCCGCTGTAGGGTATCCAGATCCCGGTCTGCTTTGCCGATGAGGCCTCGGCCGATGCGGTTGGCGAGTTGCTCGACACGGGCACGCTGCTCGTCCAGAAACTGTTGGTCAATTGCGGTCAGGGGTTCGATCGACACTTCAAAGCTCGAGCCCTGCGCCTGCGCAAGTGCCGGCCAGAGCAACAGCGCCATGGCCATTAGCACTATCTGCGCGAGGCGGAGCGCAACCCCAAAAAAGGCCACCGTCGCTGGTTGTGCAAAGCGGTCTGAAGTGGATAATTGCGACACCATGCTGTTCTGTCCCCAACCCGTGTTTGCCCGCCCCGGAGTGACTCGATGATAACCGGAAGCATTGTTGCGTTGGTAACGCCCATGCACCCAGACGGTGCCATCGATTGGCAGGCGCTTGCGCGTCTGATTGAACTCCACATCGAGTCGGGGACCGCTGGCCTCGGGGTAGTGGGCACCACAGGCGAAAGCCCGACGCTGACTGTGCCCGAGCACTGCGAAGTCATCCGGTTTGCCGTTGAGCAAGCAGGGGGGCGAATCCCCGTGGTGGCTGGTACAGGCGGTAATTCAACGCATGAGGCGATCGAGCTGACGGTGTCAGCGGCCGAGGCGGGGGCAGATTATTCGCTGTCTGTGACACCGTATTACAACAGGCCCACCCAACATGGTCTTTTCGAGCATTTTCAAGCGGTTGCCCGGGCAGTCAATCTGCCCATCATCCTCTACAACGTCCCGGGACGCACGGGCTGTGACTTGCTGAATGAGACTGTCGTCCAGCTCAGTCAAATTGACAATATCGTTGCTATTAAGGATGCAACGGGTGATGTGCAGCGTGGGTCCCGCCTCATTGAAGCTGTGCCAGACGGTTTTGCTGTGTTCTCGGGCGATGATGCAACTGCGCTTGAACTGATGCGTCATGGCGCCAAAGGTAATGTATCGGTGACAGCAAACATTGCTCCCAGCGACATGGCAGCAATGTGTAACCTAGCACTGACCGGTGAGTGGGAGGCTGCGGCCGGCATCGATGCCAGACTAACAACACTGAACGACTTACTTTTCAGCGAAGCCAACCCGATTCCGGTAAAGTGGGCCATGGCGCACAGAGGTATGATTGACAGTGGTATTCGGTTGCCGCTGACACCGCTCTCTGAGGCGTGTCGCGCGCCTCTTGAGAAGGCAATGGAGACGTATTTCGCGTGATTCGATCACTACTTTTTGTCGTGATGATTGGCTTTTTACCGGGTTGTAGCTGGTTATTGGGCGAGGACGGACTGTTCCCCGACAATGCGAGTCGTTATCAGACGGCGCCAGAGCTTGCCCCGATTGACGTGCCGCCTCATCTGACAACGGATGCCATTCAGCCGGATTACCCAGTGCCACCCATTGCCGAGAGTGCGCAGCTTGCAACCCAGTTCGAAACCCCTCGACCCACGCCGCTAACAGCAAAAAATCAGGCCGATGCGGTGCGAATCCAGAGTCTATCCTCAGAGCGCTGGGCGTTGGTCAACGTCGCGCCGGGTCAGTTATGGCCCCAAGTGCGTGGGTTCCTGACGACCAGCGGGATTGGTGTGGCGGCAGTCGATGCTGAGGCCGGTTTGATCGATACGCAGTGGTTCAAACTCGAAGACCGTGAGCTGGCAACGCGGTTTCGCTTTCGAGTCGACACGGGTGTTCAGCGCAATACGGCGGAGCTGCACGTGCTACAGCAGTCTCGTGGTGTAGAGGACGGGGATTGGCCCCCAGAGTCTGATGATCGAGATCTAGAGCGTAAGATGTTGCAGGACGTAGCACAGTATCTCGCCAACAGCGCCGAGTCTGTGCCCATCTCGATGATGGCGGATCGTTCAATGAGTGATTCAGGGCGGATTACTCTGGAGGACTCAGAACGAGAGACCCGCATCCGCTTGGAGTTGCCGTTCGACCGTGCCTGGGCATCCCTGGTCAAGGGTGTCGAAGAAGCCGATTTTGTTATCGACGACCGCAACAGAAGTGAAGGCGTTCTCTACACCACCTTCGTGGGACCTCAAGACGAGGAAGACAGCGGCTGGTTCGATTGGCTCTGGGGCGGCGAGGACGACCACCCTTTAGCCGGGCATCAGTATCAAATCCATCTGGATGCTGCGGGTGACAACGTCATGCTGATCACATTGCGTGGAGGTGAGGGTGAAGAGGTTGAACGGCGTGAGCAGCAGGCGCTACTGACTATTCTCCGGGGCAACATCACCTGATGCGGATCGCGTCCCTCGGGAGTGGTAGCAAGGGGAACGCGACGCTAGTCGACACAGGCGAGACGCTCCTCCTCATCGACTGTGGTCTTTCGCGGAAAGAAGCTGAAGAGCGACTGTTCGCAAGAGGCGTCTCTGCAGGTGAGATTGATGCCATTCTGGTGACGCACGAGCATGGTGATCACTGCCGAGGCGTCGCTGCGCTCTCCAGCACCTACGAGGTCCCTGTTTTCCTGACCGCGGGCACCGCCGCTAGCCCTAAACTTGAGGGGCTGGAACAAAGTGTCATCATCCGCCCCGGAGACCGTTTCGATGTGGGCGATTGCCGAATTGCAGCGGAGCCCGTGCCCCATGACGCTCGTGAGCCCGTGCAGTTCTGCTTGGAGGCAGGTGCAGTCAAACTGGGTATCCTGACCGACCTCGGCACCATTACGCCCCACGTAGTCCAGGCGTTCTCCGATTGCGATGCCTTGGTACTCGAGTTTAACCACGACCCGGGCATGTTAGCGGTGGGCCCGTATCCACCTTCTGTCAAAGCCAGGGTGGGTGGCGCTTTCGGTCACTTGACCAATCAACAGGCGCGACAGTTTCTCGATCACGCAGCCACTGACAAATTGAAGACGCTTTTCGTGGCGCACATCAGTCAGCAAAACAACGCACCCGAGCTCGCCGAGGCAGCGCTGACTGGCTGGCCTGGTTTGTCCTACTGCGCTGTGATTCACGCAACGCAAGAGACTGGCTTCGATTGGTGTACCCTTGATGGATTAGATACCTTACCTGAGTTCAAAGCGGGAATGCGATAACGTTTGTCCTGCATTTTTGCCAACCCCCGACTTTTTGAGGCTGCAGATGGAACAAACGCAAATCGATCTCCTTGGAGATGCACTCTATCTAGCGATGAGAGAGCGCCGCGTGCTGGCGCCACTGACGGAGACACATCCTGAGTTGACGATCGAGGATGCTTATGCGATTTCGCTTCGTTTTCTCGCGAACCGGATGCAGGCTGGGGAGAAATTAATCGGAAAAAAAATCGGCGTGACCAGCGACGCTGTCATGGACATGTTGGGGGTGCGGCAGCCCGATTTCGGCTTTATGACGGATGCGATGCGCCACGACGAAGAGATGGCGATTTCTGGCGCACTGATTCAACCCCGAGCGGAGGGAGAGATCGCCTTCTTGCTCAGTAAAGATCTGCAGGGACCTGGCGTGACCAATGATGACGTACTGGCGGCCACCGAGGCCGTGATGCCGTGCTTCGAGGTGGTCGATTCCCGAGTAAAGGATTGGCAGATCAAAATTCAGGATACCATTGCCGACAACGCCTCCTGCGGCTGGTTCGCTTTGAACGAGGCGGCCGCCGTCGATCCCGCAGCCGTTGATTTGGTGAATTGCGAGATGACAGTGCGCAAAAACGGTAGCGTCATTTCTACCGGTACAGGCGCCGCCGCCATGGGTAGCCCCGTGAACTGCATCACGTGGCTGGCCAACACATTGGGCGCATTCGGCATCACCTTGGAGCGAGGCGACATTGTGCTCTCAGGCAGTCTCGTACCGCTGGAGCCCGTCGCAGCGGGTGACAAGATGACGCTACATATTGACGGCATAGGCGACTGCGCCGTCGCTTTCACTTGAAGGACTCAACCGCGATGGCTGACAAGCTCAAAGCATTGGTGATTGGCCCGGGGAATATCGGCACTGACCTGCTGATGAAGGCCCGGCGAAGTGAATGGATCGAGCCCATATGGGTCGTGGGAGTAGAACAGTCAGAGGGTATCCAGCGGGCGCAGGATATGGGCGTCAAAACCTGCATAACGGGCATCGACGGCGTTTTACAGCATATCGTAGAGGATGACATTCGCATCGCGTTTGATGCGACCTCCGCCTACGCCCACGCCGATCATGCGCAAAAACTCAATGACCTGGGCGTCATCATGGTCGACCTGACTCCCGCAGCAATTGGTCCATTCTGTGTGCCGCCGGTGAACCTCGCAGAGCACTCCGCGTTACTGGCCATGAATGTCAATATGGTCACCTGTGGAGGCCAGGCCACGATTCCCATGGTGCACGCGGTGTCACGCGTGCAGTCGGTGGCCTACGGCGAAATCGTGGCTACGGTAGGCTCAAAATCTGTGGGTCCCGGGACCCGGAAAAATATCGACGAGTTCACCCGGACCACTTCTGCTGCCGTAGCTGAAATTGGCGGCGCGCGGGAAGGCAAGGCGATCATCATTATCAACCCGGCGGAGCCACCTCTGATCATGCGCGACACGGTTCACTGTCTGGTAGACGACGAACCGGATCAAGACGCCATCATTGCATCGGTGCACGCTATGGTTGAGGAGGTTCAGAAGTATGTGCCGGGGTACCGGCTGGTAAACGGGCCAGTGTTCGACGGCAAGCGCGTCTCAACCTTCCTGGAGGTAGAAGGCCTCGGTGATTTCTTACCAAAATACGCGGGCAACCTCGACATTATGACCGCTGCCGGATTACGGACTGCTGAAATGCTCGCCGAAGAAGTAGCGAACAGCCGATTTGCGTTACCCGCGAGAGCATAACGAGGAGATTGACAGTGGATCTGCATGGAAAAAAAGTCACGCTGCATGACATGAGCCTGCGTGACGGGATGCACGCGAAACGTCACCAAATATCAATTGAGGAGATGGTCGCCGTAGCGTGTGGACTTGATCAGGCGGGAATGCCGTTGATTGAGGTGA
Source organism: Halieaceae bacterium (assembly GCA_002705465.1). Classification (GTDB taxonomy): domain Bacteria; phylum Pseudomonadota; class Gammaproteobacteria; order Pseudomonadales; family Halieaceae; genus Luminiphilus. Next base: position 2,440 of record PAGS01000031.1, on the reverse strand, counting down.
CGCACGGGGATGGTCTCGGCGGCGCGTCAGTGAATTATGGCTTTCCCGCTCACAGCGATGAGGAGTATCTCGCCGCTGTGGTTCCAAAGATGAAGCAGGCGCGGATTTCGGTGCTACACGTCCCGGGTATAGGCACGCTGGATCACATCCGCATGGCCGCTGACATGGGTGCTTCCACGATTCGGATTGCCACGCACTGTACGGAGGCCGATATCTCCGAGCAGCACATTGGTATGGGGCGCGATCTCGGCATGGACACCGTGGGCTTTTTGATGATGGCTCATATGATTGATGAAAAGGCGTTTCTCCAACAGGCGTTGTTGATGGAGTCTTACGGTGCCAACTGCATCTACTGCACGGACTCCGCTGGTTATATGCTGCCCGACGAGGTCACGGCAAAGATCTCGACGCTACGGCGAGCACTCAAGGACGAGACAGAAATTGGCTTTCATGGCCACCACAATTTGGCAATGGGCGTCGCCAATTCGTTGGCCGCTATCGAGGCGGGCGCAAATCGGATCGACGGCTCAGTGGCCGGCCTCGGTGCGGGTGCAGGCAATACGCCTTTGGAGGTGCTTTGTGCGGTCCTCCATCGTATGGGTGCCGAGGATGGCATCGATCTCTACAAGATTATGGATGTCGCAGAAGATCTGGTGGTGCCCATGATGGATCAGCCGATCCGGGTGGATCGAGACTCTCTAACGCTCGGATATGCTGGCGTTTACAGTTCCTTCCTCTTGTTCGCCAAGCGTGCCGGTGAGAAATACGGTGTGCCCGCCAGAGACCTGCTGGTGGAACTGGGTCGCCGTGGCACCGTAGGGGGGCAGGAAGATATGATCGAAGACCTTGCCCTGACTATGTCGGCGAGCAAATCATGAGCGCTTCGTGCGTTCTTTGGCTCGATACTATGTGACTTCCGGGGGCTGATGCTTCCAGCGACGATTGGACCACAGGTAACTCTCCGGTTCTTCCCGAATCGTTTGCTCTGCGGCGCGGATATACGCCTCAATGATCTGTTCTTCGGCCAGTTGCCCCGGCGTTTCGACGATCGTTATCAAGCTGAGATGATAGCGCCCGCGCGCTTTTCTCCGGCACCGTGCAAACATGACGGGAAAGCCGGTCAGCTGGGAGATTGTTGCGGGCCCCAGAAAAAAGCCGGTTGGCTGGTTGAGCCACTCGGTCCAGTAGACATTATCCCGCCCGCCCGGGGACTGATCAGCGAGTAGTACCAACGCCCGAAACCGCCGGCGGTTCTTGAGCACGTTGCGGGCAACCTTTTCCATAAGGATGGGCTCGCCGCCGAATCGACTCCGGACCTCATAGGCAAACCGTTCGGCGCCTTCGTTGCGCAGGCGCTTGTACACGGGATCAATCTGTATATCGCCGTGGGCGTTAGCCGCGTGCATCATCCACTCCCAATTGCCCAAGTGAATGGTGAGCACGACCACCGACTTTGAGCGGTTTTCAGTCAACCGTTCAAGCTCATCGAGCCCCTCAATCGTCACGCGACGTTTAAATTCAGGAAGTGGCATGCGCGACGCGTGCAGTATCTCCATCGTCACGTCGGTGAACTGACGATAGAAACGTTTGGTCGTATCTGCTCGCCATGCTGCATCGCGTTCTGGAAAGGCGTTTGCAAGATTAGTGTCGATGACTTTGGCCCGGTATCGAAACACCCGCTGTAACAGGAATGCCATGAGCCACGCCAAACCGTATTTAAGGGGTAGCGGCAGTAATGCCAGCGCCTTGTACAACCAGAAGATCATGTCGCGTCACAGTGATCCGGTAAGGTGAGTTTAAGATTTAGCGGGATTTTATCGGATGAGGGGCATTGCAGTTGCGGATTTCCATCAAGGTCAAGCGCGCGCAGACTCGTCATTCTCAGAACCGGGACGGGGTCGACAATGTCGTTGTCGTCAAGCCAGAGCTGTTCCAAGTCTTCAAGGCGCGCCAATTCGAGAAGATTTCTGATGGTGTTGCCGCTTAATTTGAGTGAACGAATCTGGTCAAATTGTGCCAGACCCGCGAGCGTCGTAATGCCAGCCCCACTGCACTTCAGATTAGTCAGATCGGCGACGCCTTGAACTTCTGCGTCCATTGCTGTTTGTTGCAGGCAATCTCGCAGGGCGGGGTCCTCGATGCCATCGACTCGCAGAGGGGTGGCGGGCGCATAAATTGTCACTTCGTTGACCGTAATGTCGTATTCACGCCATGACGTGCAGGCCGTCATCAGGGCGGTAGCGGTGAGGACGAGTGTAACGGCTAACCCTGTCTGGAATTGGCTCATATAATGCTTGAGATGATCTTCGATGCAGTCAATCACGGCCTATCATGCAATGCAAATCAGCATGACTGATCAACTCGCGGGCCCGCCTAGTAGCCCCACGATTCAAGCCGTACCGGGCGAGTCGCCTGCGAGGGCTCGCGCGGCAGCGCTGGC
>PAGS01000030.1 GCA_002705465.1 Halieaceae bacterium | reverse complement strand
ACCGGGCGAGTCGCCTGCGAGGGCTCGCGCGGCAGCGCTGGCGTTGGGCTCGCCGCTGGCCGAGGGGCGGAGGCCTCTCGAGCCGTTGCTGATGGTGGGTGAGACCGACGCCTGGCTGGAGATGGACGGGACTGAGGTGCGCGTGGCGTTTGATTCTGCCAGCATGCGCCATCGCCGCCGGGGCGGACAGAATGAGTTGTTGGGCCGAGCGGTCGGCGTCAAGGCTGAACGAAAGCCACTGATTTGGGATGCGACCGGTGGCCTTGGGCGGGATGCCTTTGTGCTGGCTGATCTCGGCTGTTACGTGACTCTGACCGAGCGTATTCCAGTGCTGGCCTGGTTGGTCAATGAGGCTGTCAATGCCGCCAGTGTCAGCGCTTATCAGCAGGTCCGTGAAGCCGCAGCGCGGATGACAGTCATCACAAGGGACAGTCGCCAAACGGGTGTGCCCCCTGATGCCGTTTTGTATGTGGACCCCATGTTCCCCGAGCGCAAGAAGGCTGCAGCAGTCAAAAAGGATGCGGTGATGCTGCAGCGATTGGCCGGCACCACCGATGACGTGGACCAGCTTTGGTCGTGGGCCTGGGCACAGCCGGTCGAGCGGATCGTGGTGAAACGGCCGCTGCGTGCGCCGTTATTGGGCCCGCAGAGACCGTCGCATACTTTGTCGGGCAAATCCGTGCGTTTTGACGTGTTTGTGCGGCCGCGTCATGTCGACCCTGCTGTGGGGACGGAGGTGTAGTGTGACAGCGAGTGGGTTCTGGATCGGAGTGGATTCGATGCCGCGGTCAGTGCTTCACGCGGCGCTCCAGCATGAGCGGCCCATATTCTGCGGCCGCCTACCTGCCGATAACGTTCTGCAGACTCAGCTGGGGGACAGGAGCGAGCGGGCAGAGTGGCACGAGGTTGCGCTTGGCACGCCGATTGGGCACGGCTACCTATTGGATCTTCTTCGCCAGCGCCTGCCGATTGATCGCGTGGTCTTGTCATTGGCTATCTCGGCAAGCGGGTATGACGGCCCCCTTAAAACTTCATCGCTGGACAGGTTGTTACCACAGGCTCGTGACGTCGTAGAGGCCTTGCTGGTCGTCAGCCGCGGCGCTGAGGCGGTGATGGATCCCAATATTGGCGCCAGCATGACCATCATGCTCGGGGACTGCGGTGAGTCAGTGACGCCGCTGACCGAGGGGCTGGCCGCTTTTGTTACGCGGTTTGCTCAGGCGGAGTCAAAGCGATGGGCTGAGATGGGTCTCTCGCTCAGCGTTGAACACGCGCACTCAGGCGAGTAAACGCTCCAGAATCCCTTTGTAAATCTCGGTCAGCTTGGGGATGTCGGCAAGCTTCACACGTTCATTGCATTGGTGAATGGTGGCATTGACATGACCGACCTCAACGACTTGCGCTCCACTGGGGGCAATGAAACGACCATCCGATGTGCCCCCCCCGGTGGAGACTTGGGGCCGGCATCCGGCTACCGCTTCGATGCTTTGCATGACCGCATCCAGCAGGGCTCCGGGCTCAGTCAGAAAGGGCTCACCGCTCAGTGACCATTCGATGTCATAGCTCAGCCCGTGCGCCTTGAGAATGTCCTCACAGCGGGACTTGATAGCCTCGGCGGTCAGCTCGGTGCTGAATCGCAGATTAAAGAGCACCTCCAAGCTGCCCGGGATGACATTAGTGACCCCCTGCCCGGCGCGAATGGTAGAAATCTGTAACGACGTTGGGTCGAAGAAATCGTTACCGTTATCCCAGGGCTCTTTGGCGAGCGAATCCAGTGCAGGCATCGCATGATGAATAGGATTATCAGCAAGGTGGGGGTAGGCGATATGGCCCTGAGTCCCATTTACGATGAGCCGCGCATTGAGCGAGCCCCGGCGACCGTTTTTGACGAGGTCGCCCAAAACTGTGGTGCTGGAGGGTTCGCCCACAACGCACCAGTCAATCTGCTTCCCCCATGAGCTGAGTGAGTCCATCACCTTCACTGTGCCGTTCTTGGCAGGACCTTCCTCGTCTGAGGTGATGAGGAAGCCAATACGGCCGGCATGATCAGGGTGTTGTTCGATAAATTGCTCACAAGCCACCACCATCGCCGCGAGGCTGGCCTTCATGTCTGCCGCACCGCGCCCAAAAAGCTCGTCGCCAATCACCGTGGCTTCAAATGGGTTCGAATCCCAGCTGGCTTCGTCACCGGGGGGCACGACGTCAGTGTGTCCTGCAAACACCAACAGCGGCCCAGACGTGCCATGCGTTGCCCAAAAGTTATCCACCTCTCCAAACCGCATCGCGTCAACTGAGAATCCGGCCTGTTTGAGGCGCGAGACCATCGCGTCCTGGCATCCAGCGTCGTCAGGAGTCACAGATTGCCGGGCGATTAACTCGCGGGTGAGGGCTAGCGTGGCGTCATCAGGGTCAGTTATTGGCATGTAGCATCTCGTTGAGCTCGACGGCGCTTTTGTTAGTCAGGCATTGCACTGTGCCGGTCGAGGAATGTCGACGAAACAATAAATCTGCGCGGCCAGCCAGTGCTCGGGCAGAGACCGTTTCAATGGTGTTACCCTGCTCATCCAGCACACTCACCTTGGTGCCGGCCGTGACGAACAAACCCGCCTCGATCGTGCATCGATCGCCCAGTGGAATACCCAAGCCGGCGTTCGCACCAATGAGGCAATCTTTGCCAACCGAGATGACGATATTGCCGCCACCCGAGAGCGTGCCCATCGTCGAACAGCCACCCCCTAAATCTGACCCTTCACCCACCCAGACGCCGGCGGAGATGCGACCTTCGATCATGCCCGGGCCCTCGGTGCCCGCGTTAAAGTTGATGAAACCTTCGTGCATGACCGTGGTGCCCTCACCCAGATAGGCCCCCAGTCGCACTCGGGCAGTGTGGGCGATCCGCACGCCAGTCGGCACAACGTAGTTCGTCATTTTGGGGAATTTATCGACGCTGGAGACTTCGAGTACCGACCCTTTGAGCCGTGCGTCCAGCTGACGTTGCGAAAGCTCTTGAAGGTCGACGGGTCCCTCGTCTGTCCATGCTACGTTAGGCAGCAGACCAAATATTCCTGTGAGATCAGTTTGGTGTGGCTTGACCAGTCGATGAGAGATCAGATGCAACTTGAGGTAAGCCTCTTCAACCGATGCAGGTGGAGCGTTATGTGCTAATGGCGTTGCCACCACGGGCTGATCTGTGTCGATCAACTTATTCGCGAGATCAGCCAGCCCTGTATCACCCGCCCGAGCAAGCGCGCTTGCCAACGCTTTTAGCTGCGCAACATCCAGCTTGCCCGCTACACCTTCCAGGACGCCAGCAACTTCACCGTTCACATGGGTGAGGGGGCGTGGATAAAAAGCATCGAGGGTTGCGTCCTGAGTATTCGTGGACACCACGCCCAGACCAAAGCCATAAAGCGCGCTCATTCGTTCTCTTCCTCAAATCTCCACTCGAACATCGACTCAAACATTAAAAACCGCCGTGTATTCTTGCTCGGAGAATCCCACCAACAGGATGTGCTGCCATTCCAGCACCGGGCGTTTAATGAGCGTCGGATGCTGGCGCAACGCGCTCACCGCGGCGTCGCCATCGAGCGCTGCCCGCTGGCTGTCGTCTAACTGTTTATACGTGGTGCTGCGGCGATTGATCAATCGATCTGCGCCAAGCGTTGTCAGCCATGCATCTATCTGACTTGAGGGCGGGGTGTTCTCACGAAGGTCAACAAAGTCATGCGAAATGCCGCGGCTCTCTAGCCACTTTCTCGTTTTACGGACGGTGTCGCAGTTGGGAATTCCAAATAGTGTTGGCAGACTCATGGCTCTGGGCGTGGTGTCGCGGTCGCGCTTTCGCCCTGGCAGGGGCTGGCGGATCACGAAAGTCCTGGCTTGACGGTTGCGCAGGGTAGCAGAATTGCGATGATGTTGCCCTGCGTGCTCAGGCCTTGTTGCAGCGTTTGGGGTGTTTTCGGGCGGGGTAGCAGGTAGTACAGATCTCGCAGACACGTCCGTCGCAACCGCGGGCGGTGCAGTATTCCCGCCCGTAATAAATGATTTGCAGGTGTAGCGCGTTCCAGCGCCCCTTGGGGAAGGCCCGTTTCAGATCCCGCTCCGTCTCCACGACATTGCGGCCCCGGGTCAGTCCCCAGCGCTGAGCCAAACGGTGGATGTGCGTATCGACCGGGAAAGTGGGCATGCCAAATGCCTGTGCCATCACCACGCTGGCGGTTTTGTGGCCCACGCCAGGTAACTTTTCCAGCGCCTCCAGATCCGCGGGCACCGCGCCGTCGTGGTCCGCCAAAAGCAGCTCACTCAAGCGGTGTATGGCCTTTGATTTCTGTGGTGATAAACCGCAGGGACGGATGATTGACCTGATTTCCTCGACACTCAGTTGGATCATTTGCTCCGGGCAATCAGCTTTGGCGAATAACGCCGGCGTCACCTGATTCACCCGTTCGTCAGTACATTGTGCGCTGAGTAAAACTGCGATGAGCAGGGTGTAGGGGTCACTATGATCTAGTGGTATGGGCGTCTTTGGATAGAGTGCCTGTAGTTTTTGATCGATATAGATGATGCGCTGGGCCTTGCTGAGGTTGTTCGCGTCGCTCAACTTACCACCCCTGATTGACTGCATGAGCGATCCGCTCAGCAGCTTCTACACAATGAGTCAGTTCAGCGACCAAGGCCAGACGCACCCTGTTTTCGCCAGGATTCCCCAGCGCCGTATCTCTGGCGAGGTAACGACCGGGTAGGACTTTCACCGCGGCGCGCTCTAACATTTGCTGTGCGAAGGTCTCATCATCGATTGGCGTCTCAGGCCAGAGGTAGAAGCCGGCCTCGGGCGAGGGCACGGTCATGACGTCAGCCAGAATTGGCGAGACAGCGGCGAACTTTTCTCGATAGCGTGCCCGGTTTTCGATGACGTGACATTCATCGGCCCACGCCCATTCACTGGCGAGCTGGTGATGAGGCGGCATCGCGCAGCCGTGGTAGGTGCGGTAGCGCCTGAAGCGCTCTATCCATCGCGCGTCGCCTGCAACAAAGCCTGATCTCATGCCCGGCAGATTTGATCGTTTGGAGAGGCTATGAAAGCACAGGCAATGACGGTAATCGTGATACCCCAGATCGGCCGCAGCCTGCAGTAACCCGGGTGGGGGTGCTGCTTCATCTGGATAAATCTCGCTGTAGCATTCGTCGCTCGCGATGAGGAAATCGTGCTCCTCGGCAAGCTGTATCAACTTCTGCAGCGCCCCACGTGGCATGACTGCGCCAGCGGGATTGCCAGGAGTACAGATGTAAAGCAGTTCGCAGGCCTGCCACTGCTCAGAGGTAATGGCATCAAAATCTGGGAGAAAGTGCGTGTCCTCAGCGCAATTTACCCATACTGGCTGCGTGCCTGCCAACAGCGCGGCCCCCTCATAAATTTGGTAGAACGGATTCGGCGATATCACCGCGCCAGGTTTTCCATAGGTCACAACAGCTTGCGCCAAAGCAAACAACCCCTCTCTGGTGCCATTGAGCGGCAGAACTTGATTGTCTGGATCGATACAGGGCAGTGTGAATCGCCGTTCCAGCCATTGCGCAATGACTGCGCGCAATTCAGGGCTGCCGGCGGTGGCGGGATATTTTGCAACGTCTTGAGCGCGATCTTTCAGAAGTTGGATGACGGCAGACGGCGGTTCATGCTGTGGCTCTCCGATCGTCAGCGGGATCACAGAGTTTTCTCCGGGGTCAATATCCGCAAAAAGCCTCGCTAATTTCTCGAACGGGTAGGGATGCAGTCCGTCGATTCCGCGGTTCAAATCGTCACTCCCGACTGCAAAGCCTCAACGCTAGATTCAGCGCCGAGTTCGGCATTGAGTTCCTGCTCCAGTTGATGCAGCAGGGAGCGATCCTGGAGCGCGCCTCCAGTTGCGTCCGTGAGAAAGAAGATATCTTCAACGCGCTCCCCCAAGGTCTGTATTTTGGCTCCCTGAATGGTGACGTCATGCTTGGACAGTACCGATCCGAGACGCGCCAGGAGCCCAGGCCGATCAGCGGTCACGATCTCCAGAGTGGTGAGACCACCTGTGTGATCCTCTGAAAACGCTATGGTTGTGGGTATGGTGAAGGCTTTGACTGTTCGGGGGGTATGTCGCGATACGGTTTTCAGTGTGGCCTCAGCCAGGCTTTGGCGAATAGACGTTTCGATCTCTAGGAACGTATCGGGATGGGTGTCAAGTGAGCTACCGTCGCTCTTCAGTACAAAGAAGGTGTCGAGAGTTCCTCCGTCGGCATCACTGTATATCCGGGCATCGTGAATACTGAGATCCAGCGTCTCTAGTGCGGCACAGATGCGCGCAAACGTGTTCGGCTCGTCCTGAGTGTGAACAAAAATTTGTGTCGCGTTGCTGATTGGAGATTCGCTGGCTTGCTTGGCGAGTACCAGTGCACCCTCCTCGTGACGGTGATCCGCTATGGCCTCGGTGTGCCAAGCAATGTCGTCTGCACGCTCGCGCAGAAAGTAATCCTCGCCCAAGGTTGCCCACAGTTCGTGAAGTTCATCCGCGAGGAAACCGCGATATTCCAGCGTTTCAGTCGCCGCTTGTTTGGTGGTTCGGATGACCTCCTCGCGCGCCAGCGGATTCTCCAATCCGCGGCTGAGTGCCCGACGTGTTTCATTGTAAAGGTGTCGCATCAGCGAGGAACGCCAGGCGTTCCAAAGTTCGGGGTTGGTGCCGGCGATATCGGCGACGGTGAGCGTATACAAATAGTCGAGACGCTCTTGCGTCGTCACGATACTCGCAAATTGCTGGATTTCCTCGGGATCAGAGATATCGCGCCGCTGCGCGATTTGGCTCATCAATAAATGGTTTTTGACCAGCCAGACAACGAGTTCCGTATCGACAGTGGATAGCCCGTGGTCCTGACAGAACTGCTCCGCGTCAACGGCACCGAGCTCTGAGTGATCGCCGCCGCGACCTTTGCCGATATCGTGAAACAGCGCCGCAATGTAAAGNAGTNTTGGGTCGCGGAGNCGCCGCGCGATGCGGGTCGACACCGGAAAGCGATCGGTGTAATCGGCCCGCATGAATCGNCGGGTATTGGCGATGACTTCCGTCGTGTGCGCGTCAACGGTGTAGGCGTGAAAGAGGTCAAACTGCATCTGTCCGATGATGCTACCGAATGCGGGAAGGTAGCGGCCCAGGACACCATGCCGCGACATGCGCCGAAGTTGCTTGGTCATGTTATGCGGTACGCCCAGCACTTCCAGAAACAATCGTCTGTTCGCCTCGCTGGCGCGGAATTCTTCGTCAATGAGTGGCGCATCTCTCCGCAGCAGGCGCTGCGTATTGGGTTCGATACGATCAACCAGTGGATCATTGCCTACCAGCACAAAAAGCCGCAACAGATTGCTGGGCCGTTCCCGAAAGACGTTGTCGTGGCGCGCTCTGATGCGGCTGTCGCTCACCTCAAAGTCGTCATCAATGACACGAAGATCTGATTCGGGGGCATCTGACAGGCGATGCTCGAAAACCTCTATCAGTAGGTCGTTCAGCTGACTCAGCGTCTGCATCCATCGGTAGTACGTCTGCATGAACTGCTCGACCGCGAGCTTGTCGCCATCCTCCATACCCCAGAGCGCAGCGAGCTTTTTTTGATGGTCAAACAACAGCCGGTCATCGGCGCGCCCCGTCATGGTATGGAGAGCGAATCGGACTTGGCTCAGGAATTCTTGGCCGTTGCGCAACTGGTCTCGCTCGCTCTCGCTGAGAAAGTCCGGGTTGTCGAGCGATGACAGGCCCTCGCCAAAACAGCGCAGGGTAATCCACTCGATGATCTGCAAATCCCGAAGGCCTCCAGGAGAGCTCTTGATATTGGGTTCCAGCGCATATTCGGTGTTGCTGTAACGATCGTGTCTGGCTTGCTGCTCGATCAGTTTGCCGCGAATAAACTCGTTCGGCGCCCACATGCGGCTTGGATTGATGGATGCCTCGAGTGCTGTCACCAGGCGCCTCTCGCCACTGAGATAGCGTGACTCCATCATGGTCGTCACGACTGTCAAATCTTCCGTGGCCAGCGCAGCGCATTCCGCCAGCGTTCTGACGCTGTGACCAATCTGAAGTCCGGTATCCCACAGACTGGTCACGAAGCGCTCCAGACATTGTGCGGTGTCGGTGTCGGGAGCGGCGCCAGTCAGTACTAGAATGTCGATGTCGGATTGTGGAAAAAGTTCCCCCCTCCCGTAACCGCCAACGGCTATGAGTGCCGCGTCTGCTGGCTCGCCCATNTGCAGCGACCAGAGATGCGTCAGGACCGTATCAACGAATTCACTGGTCTTTCGGAGTAGAGGCCTGATCGACTTNCCCGGAAAAAAAGCCTCGGCCAGCGCCTCTCGCGCGTCCTGCAGGTAATGCCTTGCCGCAATCGCAGCNTCCGTATNGTTNAGTAGGTGGTCAGTGAAATCAGGCAGTTCAAGCGCTGCCCGGGCTGACTCGGCGGGCTGATCAGAAGGGGAGGGATTCATCCCGCCTCCGAGTCAGCACTTCGCAGCCTGATTCGGTGACGGCGATAGTGTGCTCCCATTGCGCTGATAATCGACCATCACGGGTCGTGACCGTCCAACCGTCTCGCGCATTGAGTTTGGTGTAGCGCTTGCCGGCGTTGATCATGGGCTCAACAGTGAAGGTCATTCCCGGCTCAAGATGCAGTCCGGTGCCCGGTTTACCGTAATGCAGCACTTGCGGCTCCTCGTGAAAAACCTGCCCGATGCCATGTCCGCAGTATTCTCNAACAACCGAGTAATAGTGTGCTTCAGCGTGCTGCTGAATGGCGTGCCCCAGATCACCCAGTGTTGCACCCGGCGAAATCAGGCCAAGTGCCTGATATAAGCACTCCTGCGTAACACGCATCAGCCGCTCTGCATGCGGTGCCACATCACCGACGCCCAGCATGATGCTGGTGTCACCATGCCAGCCATCTTTTATAACGGTGACGTCGATATTGATGATATCTCCGCTTTTCAACCGCTTCGAGTCGGAGGGAATGCCGTGGCAAATGACCTCGTTGACCGAGGTACAGATCGACTTCGGAAATCCCTTGTAGTTGAGGGGGGCCGGGATAGCTTTCTGCACGTTGACGATGTGGTCATGGCAGATGCGATCAATCTCGCCCGTTGTCACGCCCACTTCGACGCAGGGTGCAATCATGTCTAGCACCTCGGCCGCTAGACGACCCGCTTCACGCATGCCGTCCAGCTCAGCCGCGGTTTTTGGAGTTACGGCGCTCATTGGCGTTGATTCACAAGCTCAGCANATCAAAGAGGGCGAGAGTGTAACCGACTCTGCTGCCAATTGGGGCGACGCTTTTACTACGGCCCCTGCTGTGGTATAAAGCCCGCCGCTGGGGAAGCCCGGCAGGCCAGATTAGGCAAATAGCACGCCCCCTCGCAGTTGCGGACCCGGGTGCCGATTTTCGGTTGGAGTCGCAGGAAGGGGCGGAAGAGTAACCCAAACAGAGAGTTTGATTATGACGCAGGTAAGCATGCGCGACTTGCTTCAGGCAGGTGCGCACTTCGGACACCAGACCCGGTTCTGGAACCCCAAAATGGATCAGTACATTTTCGGGGCGCGCAACAAGATCCACATCATCAACCTTGAACACACTGTGCCCGCGTTTAACGACGCGCTCAGTACCGTACAGCGGTTGGCGGAAAACAAGAACCAGGTCATGTTCGTCGGCACCAAGCGAGCCGCGGGCAAGATCATTGAGGAGCAAGCCCGTCGTTGTGGCATGCCCTTTGTCAGCCATCGCTGGCTTGGTGGCATGCTGACCAACTACAAGACTATCCGCTCCTCTATCAAGCGACTCCGAGAGCTTGAGGGGCAGGAGAGTGATGGTACCTTTGCCAAGCTCACCAAGAAAGAGGCCCTCATGCGGTCTCGCATGAAGGAAAAGCTCGAGCGCTCAATTGGCGGGATTAAGGAAATGTCCGGGCTTCCTGATGTCCTGTTCGTAGTGGATGTCGATCACGAACGAATCGCCGTGACCGAGGCCAATAAGCTCGGAATTCCTGTGATTGGGATCGTGGACACCAACAGCAACCCCGACGGCATTGATTACGTGATCCCCGGCAACGACGATGCGATTCGGGCCATAAAGCTGTACGTTAAAGCTGTGGCAGACGCCGTCATCGCGGGCAAAACGCAGGCGGGTGAGGTGGTCTCTGCGGACGAGTTCGTTGAGGTGACCGAGCCGGAGACTGATCCTGCTGAGGCACGCGCTGCGGATGAGGCACCTGCAGAGGCGGCCGATGCAGCCGCTGAGCCTGTGGCCGAAAAGGCTGTTACCGAGGAGACGCCTGCGACTCCCGAGGAGATGCCTGCCGCTCCCGAGGAGACGGCCGACGAAACCACGGAAACCCCAGCGTCCTGACGCTTGCGAGGCATCGCAGTTTAGGTTGGTAGATAGCGCTTGTAGCCCCCGAAGTTGGCAGGGGTCGCTTGCCATCTAGATTGGCGGGCCGTTAGGCCCTCAATAACACAGTGTTTGATCGTTTTGAGGCGGTATAGCGAGGTAAATCATGTCTGCTGCACTGGTTAAGGAATTGCGCGAGAGGACTGGCCTGGGCCTGCTAGAGTGTAAAAAAGCGCTCGCTGAGGCGGACGGCAACATCGAAGCCGCCATAGAGGCGCTTCGCAAGTCTAGCGGGGTGAAGGCTGCGAAAAAGGCAGGCCGGACGGCGGCGGACGGCGTGGTGGCAATTCAAACCGCTACTGATGGTGGTTTCGGTGCCATGGTCGAAGTGAACAGCGAAACCGACTTTGTTGCCCGAGACGAAAATTTCTTGGGCTTTGTTAATAGCGTCGTCAGTAAGGCCTTCGAAGAGCGGCTTGACGATGTGGCAGCCTTGGCGGGTGGCGAAACGGAAGACGCACGACAGGCGCTGGTTCAAAAAATCGGCGAAAACATCAGTGTGCGCCGGGTCGTCACTTACCAGGCCGCAGACGGCGTGGTCGGCGGCTACGTTCATGGCAACAATCGTATCGCCGTGCTGGTCTCATTGAAGGGTGGCTCTGAAGAACTCGCCCGTGACGTGGCCATGCATGTCGCAGCCGTCAACCCGCAGGTGGTGTCGCCGGGCGACATGCCGGAAGAGCAGGTAGCCAAGGAGCGCGAAATATACGTCGCTCAGGCGCAGGATTCAGGAAAGCCGCCGGAAATCATTGAAAAAATGGTCGATGGGCGCGTGCGCAAGTTCCTTTCTGAAAATAGCTTGACTGAGCAAGCCTTTGTTAAGGACCCCGATACGACGGTAGGTAAATTGGTGGCAGGCGCAGGCGCTGAAGTCCTTGGATTCACTCGCTTTGAGGTAGGCGAGGGGATAGAAGTGGAAAAAGTCGATTTCGCTGCAGAGGTTGCCGCTCAGCTGGGTAACTGAGGCGCCCCCCTCCAACTGCGAGATAGCGGAGTGCCGACAGCGTCCACATAACAAGTATCACCAAGGTTTGGGGTGATAAGGGTCCCTGACGTTCGGTAGCATGACATGACCGGAGGCGCCCCCGCGAGAGAGGCACAGATGGCGGCAGACAAGGTATACAAGCGCATTCTTCTTAAGTTGAGTGGAGAAGCGTTGACCGGACAAGAGGCGTTCGGTATCGATCCCAAAGTGCTTGATCAACTGGCGCTTGAGATCGGGCAGCTTGTTGGTATTGGCGTTCAAGTGGGGCTCGTCGTTGGGGGCGGGAATCTGTTCCGCGGCGCGGCACTCAATGCGGCGGGTCTGGACAGGGTGACCGGTGATCATATGGGCATGCTGGCTACCGTCATGAACGCCCTAGCGCTGCGCGACGCGTTGGAGCGCTCCAATATCGCCACTCAGGCGATGTCGTCTATTCCAATGAGTGGCGTGGTAGAGCACTACGACCGGCGCAAAGCAATACGCGCATTGTCCAGCGGTGATGTGGTGATTTTTGCAGCGGGCACCGGCAATCCCTTCTTCACCACTGACTCCTCTGCCTGCCTTCGTGGCATTGAGGTTAAGGCTGATGTCGTGCTCAAAGCGACGAAAGTGGACGGGGTGTATAGCGCGGACCCGGTAACCGACCCTGACGCCGTCAAATACGATGTATTGACCTATGATGAAGTTCTCGACAAAAAGCTCGGCGTAATGGATTTGACCGCCATCTGTCTTGTCCGCGACCACGACATGCCGGTCAGAGTTTTCAATATGGCGCAACGAGGTGCTCTTTTGAGTATTGTCCGAGGCGGGGACGAGGGAACCTTGATTCAGGCGTAAACAAACCGCGAGCAGAGCTCAGTTTAGGACATCTAATGATTGACGATATCAGACAAGAGACAGACGAGCGGATGGGCAAAGCCCTCGAGGCGCTGTCGCACAACTTCAATAAGATTCGCACCGGGCGCGCTCATCCCAGTCTCCTCGATAGCATCCGCCTAGAGTATTACGGTGCTGAAACACCGCTGAACCAACTCGCCAACATCAATATCGAAGACGCGCGAACGTTAAGCGTCATTGCCTTTGACAAGGCGATTACCCCAGACATCGAACGAGCGATCATGAAATCAGACCTTGGTCTGAATCCGGCTACCGCTGGAGAGGTAATCCGCATCCCGATGCCAGTGCTTACCGAGGAGACACGCAAGGGCTACATCAAACAGGCTCGCGCGGAGGCTGAATCGGCACGCATTTCAGTGCGCAATGCGCGGCGGGATGGACTTGCGATGCTCAAGGAACTGCTCAAGGAGAAGGAGATCTCTGAAGATGAAGAGCGGCGCGGGCAGGATGTCATTCAGAAGCTCACAGATGATTTCGTCGCGAGGGTTGAGAAAGCGCTTAGCGAAAAAGAAACCGACTTAATGGCGATCTGAAACCCGCGGGTACCTCTCCTTTGCAAGCATCCGACATTCAGCTCAGAAGCACCCCGAGGCACCTCGCCATTATCATGGATGGCAACAATCGTTGGGCACGAAGAGAAGGCTATCCGGGGGTCGCGGGGCACCGTGCAGGTGCTGAGGTGGTCCGTGAAATCGTGTCCGCGTGCGAGTCGAGAGGGATCCGCTACCTGACCTTGTTTGCCTTTTCCAGTGAGAACTGGGGTCGTCCGCGAACTGAGGTGCGAGCGCTGCTCGCTTTGTTGTCGCGATATCTTCGGAACGAAGTCACCAAGCTGGTGACAGATGGCATTCAACTGCGCGTGATTGGTCGACGGGACCGCTTCAGCCCCAGATTGCAGAAGCTCATTGAACAGGCGGAGGCGGCTACGGTCGCGGGTGACCGAGCGATCCTCACGCTGGCGCTGGATTACGGCGGTCGCTGGGATGTAGCGGAGGTCACCCGCTCCATTGCCCGTGATGTCGCAGCGGGCGTCTTGAATCCTTGCGATATTCACGAGGACACCATATCCGAGCGGTTGGCGACCAGCGGGCTACCCGATCCTGACTTGTGCATTCGCACCGCCGGAGAGACGCGCATTAGCAACTTTTTGCTTTGGCAGTTCGCTTATGCAGAGTTCTGGTTCACTGAGGTGCTGTGGCCCGATTTCGACGAGACCGTTCTGGATCTCGCACTGGCAGACTACGCGGTGAGGGAGCGTCGATTCGGTGTCCGGCCCCTCTTTCGTCAGTAATGGGTGAGATGCTCCGCCAGAGGATCATCACTGGACTGATACTGGCCGGAGCGCTGTTGGCCACTCTGGCCTATGCTCCCCACCCCCTGCAGGCCCTGCTCTTTGCTCTGGTTGCCGCGGCCGGCGCTTGGGAGTGGGCCGGGCTAGTCGGCGCCAAGACCGCAGCTCAAAGGGCAGGATTCGCCTTGGTCGTGCCTTTGCTGTGTTTTCTGCTGTGGCAACGAATTGGCCTGGCCGACCAGCAACCTGCCATTGAAGCTCAGCCTTGGTTAGCGGTGAGTGCCTTTTTTTGGTCAGCCATGCTGCTTGCACTGAAATACTATCCCTCCGGTAGCTGGTTGTTGAAACAAACCTGGGTGCGCGCTGTGATGGGGTGGTTGATTCTTTCGGGCACCTGGTTGGCAGTGGCCGTCTGTTTGACCTTCGACAATGGCCCAAAGGTGATGCTGATGATGATCCTCACGGTCGCAGCGGCAGATATTGGCGCGTATTTTGTGGGTCGACGGTTTGGTCGCCATGCATTGGCGAAGGAGATTAGCCCAGGCAAGACCTGGGAGGGATTCTGGGGCGGCATGCTAGCTGTCACGGCGCTCACCTTTGCGGTGTGGCAAAGTTTGCCCCCGACCTACCTTCACCTTAGTTTCGGATCGATACTGGCGCTGGGTTTAGCGACAGCCGGTGCCTCCGTCGTCGGTGACCTCACGGTGAGTCTGCTAAAGCGCGAGATGGGTATGAAGGACACCGGGTCGTGGCTGCCCGGCCATGGTGGCGTACTGGATCGCCTCGATAGTATTTGCGGCGCTGCACCCATCTTTGCCCTCGGGCTCCTGTTGGTGGGGTATTGACCGATGCGGGGTGTGGCGGTACTGGGTGCGACAGGCTCTATCGGGCAGTCCACGCTGGATGTGATGCAACGCCATCCCGAGCGTTACCACGCGGTCGTCGTCTCGGCGAATCGTTCAGTTGATGTCATGGCGTCGATCTGTCGGATTCACAAGCCCACGCATGCTGTCATGGGAGAGCCTGAGTCAGCCTCGGCGCTACGGGATCGGTTGGTGGATTTGCCGCAGGTGGCGGTGTCTGCGGGTGCCGACGCGCTCGACGAGTTGCTTGCATTGCCTAACATCGACACTGTCGTCGCGGGAATTGTGGGTTTCGCCGGGCTCAGGCCTACTCTGAGCGCGGCTCGCGCTGGCAAGACTATTTTGTTGGCCAACAAGGAAGCCTTGGTGAGTGCTGGCGCTTTATTCATTGAGACCGTCAAGCGGGGCGGCGCGACGCTATTGCCTGTGGACAGTGAGCACAATGCAATGCACCAGTGCCTGCCGATTGATGCGTTTGGCAGGCCTGATATGACCAACGTGGAAAAAATTATTTTGACAGCATCCGGGGGGCCGTTCCGCGGGCGAGCTCGCGAGTCTCTTCACTCGGTCACACCAGACGAGGCCTGCGCCCACCCCAACTGGTCCATGGGTGCCAAAATATCGGTTGATTCGGCGACGCTGGCGAACAAGGGTCTCGAATTAGCCGAAGCCTGCTGGTTGTTTGCCAGAACGCCCGACCAAATAGAAATTGTTGTCCACCCGCAAAGTATCGTGCATTCAATGATTCGCTATCAGGACGGATCTGTTTTGGCTCAATTGGGTCAGCCTGACATGCGCACGCCGATTGCCTACGGCTTGGCCTGGCCAGAGCGAATCGACGCCGGGGTTGAGCCCCTCGATATTGTCGCCGCGCATCGCCTGGACTTCGAAGCGCCGGATCTGTGCGCGTTTCCCTGTCTGGCGCTGGCGCAGTGGGCTATTTCTCAGCCCGGTGGGATGTGCGCTTTCAGCGCAGCCAATGAAGTTGCCGTGGCCGCGTTTTTGCAGGGTGGAATCCGTTTTACCGATATTGATCAGGTCATCGACCTGACGCTAAAACAGGTCGAATTATCGGAACCAGCGAGTCTGGATGCGGTCCAAGCACTCGACGAGACGGCACGCGAGGTGGCGCAGAGCCATGCCACTCGGCTAGCTGCTGCGCATGGTAAATAGGGACTCTGAATGATCGATACATTGCAAACCATTGTGGTCGCGCTTGTCACCTTCGCTACCGTGGTCGCCGTGCACGAGTATGGACACTTTTGGGTGGCTAGGCGCGCGGGTGTCAAGGTGCTCCGATTTTCGATCGGTTTTGGAAAGCCGCTATTGAATTGGCGCGGTAAGGACAACACTGAATATGTGATCGCTGCGATACCGCTGGGCGGTTATGTGCGGATGGCAGATGAGCGCGATGGTGACATCACCGCGGCTGATCTCCCGCGGGCCTTTAACCGGCAATCGGTTGGCAAGCGCAGTGCCATCGCGGCCGCGGGTCCGGCGGCAAATTTTCTGCTGGCGATATTGGTGCTTTGGGGCCTGTTCCTGCGTGGTGAGATCGGCGTCATACCCGAGATTGCCACTGTGGCGCCGGGGTCTATTGCCGAGCAGGCGGGATTACAGCCCGGCCAGGAAATCAGGGAGATTGACGCGCGTGAGACGCCCACCGTCGCCGCTGTCAATTTTGCGTTATTGGAGCGGTTGGGAGACACGGGTGCCCTGAACTTGGCTGTGAGTCGGCCGGGTTCCGATGCGCTCATTCGATCTGAGGTCGCTATCGATAAATGGTTGAAGGGTGCGGAGCAGCCGGACTTGCTAGCGGCACTGGGAGTCACCATTCGCACACCACCCGTGGTTCCCCGAGTCGGAGGCTTGACCGAGGCGGGAGTCGCGAGGAGCGCAGGATTTCAGGTTGGCGACCTCATCCTCGAGGCAGACGGCACTCAGTTGCCATTATGGATAGACTGGGTCAATTATGTGAGGTCACGCCCCGACCAACGCATTGAGGTCTGGGTTGAACGTGCCGGTACCCGACAAAACATCGTTGTCACGCCGGCCTCGGTCATGGCTGAGGATAAACGGATCGGATCCGTGGGCATGTCAGTTGCACTCCCGGCTATTCCGGCCTCCCAGCAACGTCGCTTTGACCGCGGCCCATGGGACGCGTTGTCAGCGTCGCTGAATCGGACTAAGGATTTGGTTACGTTTACTTTTAAATCGATCGCGCGCATGTTGCAGGGCCTGATCTCGCCCAGCAATCTGTCAGGGCCGATAACGATTGCTCAGGTGGCGGCGTCCACCGCTGAAGCTGGCTGGGTCGCCTGGCTAGGTTTTCTCGCATTGTTGAGCGTCTCGCTGGGCGCCTTGAACCTGCTCCCCATCCCGGTACTCGATGGCGGGCATCTGGTTTTTTACGGTTTTGAGGCGGTGATGGGCAAGCCGTTACCAGAGAAAGTGCAACTGGCGGGCTATCAAATGGGCGTGGTCTTGGTGCTCAGCATTATGGTGTTTGCGCTGTATAATGACTTCGCAAAGTTGTGATTGCACTCGAGGGCCAAGCATTCCACATTGGATCTGGTAGCCAGCACATCCCTGTGCTGGCTATCTGCCTGCATTGACGAATGAACGAGCAAAAATAAAGACGACGGTATGCGCTTAGAACATCAATACAGGCACGGAGGAAGGCGCCTCGGGCTCGCTATGGCAATTCTGATCTGCCTGAGCATGTTCCAG
The DNA here is from genome assembly GCA_002705465.1 of Halieaceae bacterium. Taxonomy (GTDB): domain Bacteria; phylum Pseudomonadota; class Gammaproteobacteria; order Pseudomonadales; family Halieaceae; genus Luminiphilus. The sequence goes on along the minus strand of PAGS01000030.1, from coordinate 7,711 downwards.
CCTGCCAGCGCCCAGACCGAACCATTTGTGATTCAGGACATCCGGATCGAGGGCTTGCAGCGCATCTCACCGGGCAGCGTCTTTGCCGCATTGCCAGTGGGTGTCGGCGATTCCGTAGACACGCTCGTAGTGCGTGCGGCGGCAAAAAGTTTATTTGCCTCCGGCAATTTTGATGATATTTCCATTGCGCGCGACGGCGGGGTGCTCGTTGTCGTAGTGGCAGAACGGCCCAGCATCAGTGAAATCACGATCGATGGAAACAAGGCCATCGAGACCGAAGCGTTGCTAGACGGGCTCAAGGGGGCTGGCCTTGCGGTGGGTCAGGTATTCCAGCGCTCTACCCTGGAAGGCATGCAGCTCGAGTTGCAACGGCAGTATGTGCTGCAGGGGCGCTATGATGCGACCATCGATTCTGAGGTCATTGCAGAGCCCCGGAATCGCGTGTCGATCGCCATCGACGTGAATGAAGGCACGGTAGCGACCATTCAGCACATCAACGTTGTGGGTAATAATATTTTCTCCGATGAGGACCTCCTCGACCTTTTCGAACTGAAGACCGGGGGTTGGTTCTCCTTTTTCACGAGTGACAACAAGTACTCCAAAGAAAAGCTCACCTCTGATCTTGAGACACTGTCTTCCTATTATCTCGATCGGGGCTATCTGCAGTTCAACATTGACTCCACTCAGGTGGCGGTATCCCCCGACAAGGAGGAGGTCTACATCACCGCGAACGTCACTGAGGGCGAGAAATTTACTATCAGTGAGGTAGGGCTCAGCGGTGATTTGGTGCTCCCTGAGGAGGATCTCAACCGCTTCCTGATCGTGCAACCGGCGCAGGTGTATTCGCAGCAATTGGTGACGGCGACGGAGGATTATTTAACCAGAAGGCTTGGAAACGAAGGCTACAACTTCGCCAAAGTCACTGGCATGCCCGAAATCGATGAAGACAACAACACGGTAGTCATGAAGTTCTTCGTCGACCCCGGTAAACGGACCTACGTTAGACGCATCGACTTCGCCGGCAATATGAGCACGATTGATGACGTACTCAGGCGCGAGATGCGGCAGATGGAGTCTGCGCCAGCGTCTTCAGCGGCGATCGAGCAGTCGCGTATTCGACTGGAGCGCCTCGGATTTTTTAAGACCGCGGCGGTCGAAACGACTGAAGTCGCGGGCTCTGATGATTTGATTGATGTCGATTTCACCGTGGAGGAGCAGTCATTTGGCTCTATTGGTGGCAGCTTGGGATACGCCCAGGATGCGGGCCTCATATTAGGGCTGAACCTTCAGCAGAATAATTTCTTGGGTACCGGTAAACGAGTCGGTATTTCTCTCAATTCGTCCCGTTACCAGGACGTAATCAGTTTNAATTACACCAANCCNTACTTCACNGANGANGGTGTGAGTCGCGGTTTCAGCGTCTTTTACCGAAAAACTGANCTNTCGAAGATCAATGTAGCCAGTTACACGACNGACACCTGGGGCGGTAGCNTCAATTTCGGNTANCCCATCAGCGAGACGCAGCGGCTCGGTTTTTCTNTGGGCGTGACAGACACCAAGATCACCTCAGGCCAATATGCCGTTCAGGAAATTGCCGCTAGCCCCGCTTTGGCGCCCGAGATCGAATATTGGTTTTACTCGATGCTCCAGCCCGATGGCACCTACGGTGCGGCGGAGGTGCTGCAACCTATAGACAAATTGCCGGCCTCGGCACTGTCGCCTCCAAGTTCTGAGGGTTTTCTTGACCTCAATGGCAATCAGTTCCTGAACTGGACGCTCACAGGAAGCTGGATTCAGTCCACCCTGAACAGAGGGCAGTTGGCCACTCGGGGGGCATCGCAGTCCGTGTCGCTGGAGGTGGCCGTCCCGCTGTCTGATTTGGAGTTCTACAAGCTTAACTACCGCGGCGAGATTTATTTTCCCCTTTTTGGCGAGTTTACGCTCCACTTGCGCGGCGAGTTGGGCTACGGCGACGGTTATGGCAGTGCAAGCGAACTCCCCTTTTACGAGCACTTCTTTGCGGGCGGATTTGGTTCCGTACGTGGCTATGAGACCAATACCCTGGGCCCACGCAGCACGCCACCCTCGGTTTATGCGGCCAATACTGCGGTAACGGCGATTGACGAAAACGGTCGGCCAACTGAGTTTGGTGGGCCAGACGGCCGCGGGTATGGTTACAGCGTGGATCCCGCTACGGGTAAAATTCCGGTGCAGGAGTTTTATAACCGGCCCGACCCTTTCGGTGGGAACGTTCTGATTGAGGGCAGTGCAGAGGTCTTGTTCCCGATGCCCTTCATTAAGGATCGAAGTTCTCTGAGATCGGCCCTGTTCCTGGACGTGGGCAACGTTTTCAACACAAATTGCCGTGAAAATCAGGTGAATTGTTTTGGCGTAGATGCCGGCGAATTACGTTACTCTGTCGGCNTTGGAGTGACTTGGCTTTCAGGTTTTGGTCCGCTGACGTTTAGTCTNGCNAAGCCNTTGAATGCNAGTCCNATTGATGAGAGAGAGGTCTTCCAGTTCACGCTGGGCCGTGGCTTCTAATCCNGGTTAAGACAAGAAAATGGAGAATGTTCAATGAACGCACGTGTTTGGCTGGCAGGCCTGCTGATGGCTGTGTTGCCGTCGATTGTTTTGGCTCAGGGCCGAATCGCCGTGGTCAACCTCGAGCAGGCTATCCTTCAAACTGACGTTGCGCAGCAACGCCTGCAGGAGTTTGAGAGCAACGAGGACTTTGCTTCCGACAAGTCGCAGTTCGATGCGCTGCGCGAAGAGCTCGACCAACTGGTCAAAGATTTTCAACGAGACCAAGCGGCCATGAGCGAGGAAGACCAAGTTGCAGCGCGACAAAAGATGGCGAGCAAGCAGTCTGACCTCGAGTATGTTGCCAAGAAGCTTCAGACGCTTCAGACGCAGAATGCACAGCGCGTGATGCAGGAGCTGGCGCCTCAGGCACAGGAGGTGCTGCGNGAGATTATCGAGACTGANCAAATCGGNNTGTTGNTGCAGCAACAGGCAGTCATTCATGCCGACTTGGGATACAACATCACAGCAAAGGTCTCGGATAAGATGAACCAGTTGGGCATCGAGTAACCACTGTGCCCACCCTCGGGGAGCTCGCCAGTCGTCTGGAGCTCGAGTTTCTCGGGGACTCAGCGATGCCGATAAAGGGCATCGCCTCTCTGGATACCGCTGGACCAGAGCACCTCAGTTTTGTCTCGGAAAAAAAACACCTTCGGCGAGTAGCCGACACCAGAGCGGGCGCCCTGATTTTGCACCCGGACTGGGTTGATAGGTGGTCAGGCGGTGCACTNTTGAGCCCTGCGCCTTACGTTGCCTATGCCCATGTGAGCCGGATTTTCGATAACCACCCCGCTGCGTCCCGTCGGGTGCACGAGAAGGCCTTGGTCGCAGCAAGTGCGCAGCTCGGTGAGGGCGTTACCGTGGATGTCGGTGCCTGCGTGGAGGCTGGCGCTGTATTGGGTGATCGTGTCTGGATTGGAGCCGGCGCCTATGTGGGGCATGGCACAAAAATCGGAGATGACACCGAGGTAAAACCCGGTGCGGTGATTTGTCATCAGGTTGAGATTGGCCAGCGCTGCACAATCCACCCTAACGCGACCATCGGCGCGGACGGTTTTGGCTTTGCCCCCAGTGCTCAGGGCTGGATAAAGATCGAGCAGCTCGCGTCGGTCATTTTGGGTGATGACGTTCAGATCGGCGCTAACTCGGCTGTCGACAGGGGGGCGCTCGAGGATACCGTCATTGAGGATGGCGCGATTATCGATAACATGGTCCAAATTGGACACGGAGCCCGCGTCGGGGCACAAACGGCCATTGCGGGCCAAGCCGGCGTGTCCGGCAGTACCCAAATTGGCGCTCGGTGTGTCATTGCTGGGCAAGCGGGGATTGCGGGTCATCTGACAATTGCTGACGGTGTGCATATTGGCGGGCAGGGTCGCGTTGCAAGCTCGGTAACAGAGCCCGGGCATTACACTTCTGGCGCGCCGCTTCAGCCGCTGAAGACATGGCTAAGGAACGCTTCACGATTCACCGAATTAGATCAGCTGGCTAAGCGCATTGCGGCGCTCGAGAAAGCGGCGGGAACTGAGCACCACGAGGACGACAAGGCGTGATACTGGATATTGAAGAGATTCGAAATCGGCTCCCGCATCGATACCCGTTTCTTTTGGTCGACAGAGTGGTTTCGGTTGAGCCGGGTGAGCGAATCCTGGCCTACAAGAATTTGAGCATTAACGAGCCATTTTTTGACGGCCACTTTCCGGGGAAGCCTGTTTTCCCCGGCGTGCTGTTGCTAGAGGCAATGGCGCAGGCTGCCGGTATCCTCGGCTTTGTGACCATGGACAAGACTCCTGCCGATGGCTCGATCTACTACTTCGTCGGCGCGGATAATTTGCGCTTTAAACGCCCCTGTGTGCCGGGCGATCAAGTTATGCTTCACGCAAGTATCGTGAGTGAGCGGCGGGGTATCTGGAAGTTCGAGGTCGAGTCCCGGGTCGATGATGAACTGGCTGCCTCGGGCACGATATTGTGTGCAGATCGGTGAGTTGTGATTCACGATTCTGCCATCGTTGATCCCTTGGCACATCTCCATGAATCAGTGGAGGTGGGCCCCTGGACGTGGATTGGGCCCGGCGTTGAGATTGGCGAAGGTACCAAGATTGAGTCGCACGTGGTGGTCAAAGGACCTACTCGAATCGGCGCCAGAAATCACATTTACCAGTTCTCTACAGTAGGGGAGGCTACCCCCGATCTGAAATATCGTGACGAACCTACGGAGCTTAATATCGGCGACGATAACGTCATCCGTGAAAACGTGACCATTCATCGCGGTACGGTTCAGGATCGGTCCCTGACGGTGATTGGCGACCGCAATCTACTGATGGCTTATGTCCACGTAGGTCACGATAGTATCGTCGGCAACGACACGATATTGGTGAACAACACAGCCCTTGCGGGGCACGTTGAAATCGGCGACTGGGCCATACTCTCTGGCTACACGCTCGTCCACCAGTTTTGCAAAATTGGTCCTCACAGTTTCAGCGGTATGGGCACTTCCATTGGTAAGGACGTGCCGGCTTACGTCACCGTCGCAGGCAGTCCCGCAGAGGCCAAGACGATCAATGCCGAGGGATTGCGGCGACGCGGCTTTGGTACGGCCGAAATCGGAGAATTGCGACGGGCTTTCAAGGTGCTTTACCGCCAGGGGCTAACGCTGGATGCTGCGCTCGAGCGCTTACAGAACATGGCAGTTGAGACCCCCAGCATTCAGACGCTGATCGACTCCTTGAAACAGTCCCAGCGAGGCATCGTTCGTTAGTGTCATCCGGTCCCCTTCGGCTGGGTCTTTGTGCCGGTGAGCCCTCTGGCGATATTCTAGCCGGCGCGATACTGAGGTCCTGGCGGGCGCGGGCACCGGCGTTAGAGGTGTCAGGGATTGGTGGCGAACAGGCGATCCGTGCCGGATTAGAATCCTGCGCACCTATGGAGCGCTTGTCGGTTATGGGATTGGTCGAGCCTCTGAAACGATTACCCGAACTGCTTTCAATTCGCAGAAAACTGATTGCCCGGCAAATTACGCTCCGCCCAAACCTGTTCATCGGGGTAGACAGTCCCGATTTTAATTTGCCTGTTGAACGGTGACTCAAGGCGGCCGGTATACCCACGGCTCATCTGGTCAGCCCCTCGATTTGGGCGTGGCGACAAGGTCGAATCCGGGGCATCCGAAAAGCCGTCGATAAAATGCTATGCCTGCTGCCCTTCGAAGTTGATCTCTACCATCAGGCCGGCATTGATGCGGTCTGCGTGGGGCACCCATTGGCTGATGAACTCGCTATGCTACCTCCGGCCGCACAGTGCAAGGAAACCTTTGGGTTATCAGAGCATGGGGCCGTGCTTGGCGTATTGCCTGGTAGCCGTGAGAGCGAAGTCCGCTACCTCATGCCGATCTTTATCGAAGCAATAGGGATACTGCATCGACTCGCGCCGGAGCTTCAGTTTTTGGTCCCTGCGGCAAACCAAAACCGCCATGCACAAATTCTGGAGATGCTTCAAGGCCGGGACGTACCCGTCAAAGTCGTCTTGGGGCACGGACGAGAGGCCATGCATTGCAGTGATGCCTTACTGATTGCCTCGGGTACCGCCACCCTCGAGGCCATGTTTCTGAAAAAACCCATGGTGATTTCTTACCGGATGGCGGCTACGTCGTGGATGCTCTTGTCGCGAATGGTGAAAACGCCCTTTGTGGGATTGCCCAATATTCTGGCTCGTGAAGCGGTGGCGCCGGAGATTCTCCAGCAAGACGCCACGGCCCCGCGACTGGCAGACGAGGTGATGCGCGTGCTTGATCAGGGTGGAGCGGCTCAGGTGGCCCGATTTAACGATTTGGCCGGTCAGATCGGGGGTGACTTTGCCCGTCGTAGCGTCGAGGCGCTGTCTCCACTGGCCGAGCCTTAATGCAGACTCCTGATCTGTTTGAGGATAACAGTGCAGCGCTTGTCGCAGGTGTTGACGAGGTCGGGCGTGGTCCGCTTGCCGGCGATGTCATCGCTGCTGCCGTGATTCTGAACGGCGCCGCACCCACTGGTGTCACCGACTCGAAAGCGTTATCTGCGGGGCGCCGGGAGGCGCTCGCAGAAGCGATTCGAGAGGGCGCCTTGTGCTGGTCGGTGGGTAGGGCGTCAGTTGCAGAAATTGACGAACTGAATATTCTCGAGGCGTCGTTGTTAGCGATGCGTCGTGCGGTGGAGAGTTTAAGCACTCAACCCACCCTCGTACTGGTAGACGGTAATCGACTGCCTCGCTGGCCATATGAAGCCAAAGCCATCGTCAAGGGCGACCTGAGCGAACCCGTGATCGGCGCTGCGTCCATTCTTGCAAAAGTGACGCGTGATGCCGAGATGCTGGCGCTTCACCAGACGTATCCCGGGTATGGTTTTGATCAGCACAAGGGCTATCCGACTCAGGCACACCTGTCGGCCTTACAGGCCCTTGGGGTCTCTCCCGTGCACCGCAGAAGTTTCGGACCGGTGAAACGCTTGCTGGCAGGCCCCGAGGTGGGATAGCGTTCAACTCATGACCTCGTTTGTTCACCTACGGCTGCACACCGAATTTTCGCTGATTGATGGCTTGCTCCGGGTCCGCCCAGCCCTTGAGCGGGTCGCCGAACTTGACATGCCGGCCGTGGCAATCACTGATCATCACAATTTCTTCGGTTTGGTGAAGGCGTACAAGGCCGCTGCAGATTTGGGCGTAAAGCTGATTGCGGGTGCAGATGTGCACCTTGTGGACCCTCTAGATCAGGGACGCCACCATGAATTGTGCCTTCTCGCTCAGAACGAAAAAGGGTATCGAAACCTGATGTTGCTTCTTTCGCGGTCCTACCAACAGGGGCAATATCTGGGTCGACCCAGAGTCGATCAGGACTGGATCACAGAATATGCCGAGGGAGTGATTGCGCTCTCAGGTGGACCACGGGGCGACATTGGTCAGGCATTGCTCAATGGGCGCGAGGACGACGCCCGAGCGGCGATCGAGCGCTGGCAGCGCTGCTTTCCGGATCGTTTTTACCTGGAACTGCAGCGAACGGGTCGAGCCGACGAAGAGCGCTATTTGCACGCCGCTGTGGACCTCGCATCACGTTACAGTTGCCCCGTCGTGGCAACGAATGATGTGCGTTTTTTGCAAGCTG
>PAGS01000029.1 GCA_002705465.1 Halieaceae bacterium | reverse complement strand
ACCGCGCCCGCCGGCAGTCGCTGGCGTGGCTGGTGTTCTTCGTCATCGTGGTGGATCTGATCGGATTCGGCATCGTAATCCCGATCCTGCCCTTTCTGTCGCCCCAGCTTGGTGGTGGCACGGATGACATCGCGTTTATCCTCGCCACATACAGCGTGGCGGCCGCCATCGTCGCGCCAGTCTGGGGGCGGCTTTCAGACCGCTTTGGTCGACGACCGATTCTCAGCTTCTGCCTCCTTGGTGGGGCCATATCGCATTTCGTGCTGGCTTTTGCGGATGTGTTGTGGATGGTCTATCTCTCCCGGGCGGTGGCGGGGATGATGGCGGGCGGCGTACCGGTTGCCACCGCACTTATCGCAGATGCCAGCACGCCGGACCAGCGCTCCCGCGCCATGGGCTTGATCGGCCGCGCCTTTGGCATTGGATTGATTCTGGGGCCCGTGACTGGCGGTGTACTGGCGCGCAGCGAGAACGATTTTGCGCTCCCGTGTCTGGTCGCCGGGGCGTTATCCGCCCTCGCAGGTGTGATGGCCCTGGCGCTGTTACCCGCCGGTATCATCAAGCCTGCTGGCGATGAATCCGAGAGTCATCAGGCCGCCGCGCCCACTATGGGCGAGACATTGCGGCGATCTGGCCGTTTGTTGTTTATTTGTCAGTTTGCCTTTCACACCTGCGCGGTGAGCGCTGCGGTGTACCTGTTCCCGCTGTGGGTGGCCAATGGCCTCGCCTGGCAGGCCCGCGAGGTGGGTTTGTTTTTTGGGCTGGTGGGTATCGTCATGGTGCTCACTCAGGGCAACCTGCTCGGGCGCGTGACAGACCGGTTTGGCACACTCAGGGTGCTGCGCGGCGCTGCGATGTGTTTCAGCCTCTCGCTCGCTTTGTCATCGGTGGCCTCGGGTCTGTGGGCAATGAGTGCCTTGGGTCTCCTCGCCTTCTCAGCAGCGACGCTGTGCCTACCGGTAATGAATACGATTGCCAGTCATCTCGTTGACCCGGCTTCCAGAGGTCGCTTTTTTGGCATTACTTCTTCCTCTGCGGCGTTTGGTCGAATCGCGGGTCCCTTGGTCGCGGCGGGCCTATTGGCACAGGGTGATTTTGGTCTGGCGTGGTTGGGTACCAGCATCGTGGTGATGCTCGTCGTTATCTGGTCGTTTACCTTTGGCACGAGACTCCAGACAGAACCACAAACAGGTAGTGCATAGACGAAGGACGAGAGGGTGGTGAAGCCAAAGTGCGTGGTGGCCTTGGGGCTACCCAGTGACATGATCGACACATTAGGCGACGCCTACGACGTCACAGCGTGGCCGGAATCGCAGCCAATGCCCGAGGCGGTACTCCAGGATTGGCTCACTGGCGCCCACGGCTTGCTCTGTGCCCTATCCACACCGATCAGTGCGGCGCTACTCGAGGATGCGTCGCGACTGCGGGTGATCTCCACGATTTCTGTGGGTGTTGATCATATCGATATCACTGCTGCGACCCGGCTCGGCATTCCCGTCGGCCATACTCCGGGGGTCTTGGTCGACAGCACCGCGGATCTGGCGCTGGGATTGATGTTGGCGGTCACGCGAAGAATGGCCGAGGCTGACCGGTGGATTCGGGCCGGCAACTGGTCCCAGGGCTGGCAATCCGACTTACTTCTTGGGACGGATTTGAGCCAGGCGACGGTGGGCATCGTGGGTTTGGGGGCCATTGGCCAGGCGGTGATTCGCAGGCTTCAGGGCTTTGGGAGCACCGTCCTTGCATGGAACCGGACATCCAAGCACATGGATGGTGTGCAGATGGTTGAGCTGGATGAACTGTTTGCTCGTAGCGATATTGTCTCGCTCCATACAGCGATGACGCCTGAGACCACCCACATTGCCGACCGCCATCGCCTTGCCAGCATGCGCGCTGGGGCGGCGCTGATCAATACAGGCCGTGGCCTGCTGGTTGATGAGGCGGCACTGATCGAAGAGGTGGGCACGGGGCGGCTAAATGCGGGGCTGGATGTTTTCTCGGTTGAGCCTATGCGACCCGGGCACCCTTTTTTAAGTCAAGAAAATGCGGTGCTACTGCCCCACGTTGGCAGCGCTACCGCCAGCACTCGGTTGGCGATGGTTAACAGGGCGCTGGAGAATCTCCACGCGGGGATGGCGGGTCAGGCGCTACCGTACTGTGCTAACCCCGCGGTCTACCCCATCAGCGATTCGTAGCGTCGGGTAATACGCGACAGGCTTTTGTTACCCCGGATTTGAGTTTGCGCTGAACCTTGTCCAGGTCGGGTTGGTTTTGGTTCTCAACGATCTGACTGATGCTTGCTGACCACACAGAGGCCAGATTGTCGCCGTCTTCGAAGCTGAGCATCAGGCTGGCGACTTCCCGCGGCCCACTCAGCGCATAGGCATTGTCCATCACCGCGCCATCGGGCGTTCGGTTGATCACCGCGCCGCTGGGCCCGAGTCCTGGTGTGACAGGTTCCTGCCCTCCCTCTAGGCGCGCGCCAAAGGCGTAGCTTACGAGAAAGTCGCCACCTGACGGCTCAAAGCGGTAGCCTTTTTTCTCAAGGGCCTCGGCAACGACCTCCTGAACCTTGGCAGACAGGCGATAGAGGCTCTCCATGGACTGCGGAACCCCTCTCGGTACTTCGGTGCGCCAACTGAAGGTTTGATAGCCCTTGTCAGCGAAACGCTTCGAGGGTGCGGTATCGACCTGCATGGTTGTGCAGCCCAGTAACGTGACACATAGCGCCAGCGCTGCGCTACGGCCTACCCATTTCGCAATATTGAGCATGCTGAGCTCACTCCTCGATCGAATCCTCAGGGGAACCATATCAGTTTCACTATCATCCCTGCGATGGCCAGGATCACCACCCAGCGAATTACCTGCTCTCCACCCGCCAGTGTCACTCTTGCGCCCAGCCAGCCGCCCCCCGCATTACCGATGGCCATCCCCCCGCCGATCCACCACAGTAGCTCTAGCTGACTCCCAAAAACCAACAATGCCGAGACGGTGTAGGCCAAAATGATCAGGACTTTATGGATATTCGCCGCCACGAGATCCATCCCCAACACCCGGTTGAGAATAGGCAGCAGGATAAAACCCATGCCGATCTGAATAAATCCACCCCAAAACCCGGCGCCGATCATCATCAGGTGCCCCCAAAGTCGGCGGCTACCGGATATCGGTGCGGCCGCACGGGCCTGGGACTGGCCCTTGCCGGTCAGCATCAAGAGCAGTACGCCGCCCATAATGATCGCCAAAACGAGATTGAAGGTTTCAGCAGGCAATCTCACACCCACGAGTGCGCCGGCGATAGCACCGGGGATCGCACACAGCGACAGTGACAGGACCATGCCTGATTGGGGCAGCCCATGCCGAATGTAGGTCAGCGATGCGGCGATGTTCTGGGCCAGGATGGGTATTCGATTGGTGCCGTTAGCCACCGGGCCCGGCACGCCCAGCATGATCATTACCGGCACAGTGATCACCGAGCCGCCACCGGCCATAACATTGATGAAACCGCCCGCCAGCCCGGCGAGCACCAGCACGGCGATCTCCCAAACAGCCAGATCCAAAGTCAGGCTCGCGGCGTGCGCAGGGTGACAAATTCCTCCGCCGCCGTGGGATGGATCCCGACAGTGCGATCAAAATCCGCCTTGGTTGCACCCATCTTCAATGCAATGCCGAGCCCCTGACAAATTTCACCCGCATCGGTACCCACCATATGCGCGCCCAGTACTTGGTCGGATTCCTGATCGACGACCAGCTTCATCAGGGTTCGTTCTTCACACCCACTGACNGTNTGTTTCAGGGGTCGAAAGTCGCTNTCAAATATGGTGACGGAGTGCCCCGCNGCGATGGCNTCCTCCTCNGTCAGGCCCACNGTGCCGATCGGCGGTNGNCTAAATACAGCCGTGGGTATGCAGTCATATTCCATCTTGGTGGGCTGTCCGGCGAACTGCGTCTGGGCAAAGGCCATCGCCTCGCCGATCGCCACTGGTGTGAGCTCCCAGCCGCCTGTCATGTCCCCCAGGGCATAGATACTGGGCTCGTCGGTCTGGAAGTTGTCGTCAACTGACAAATAGCCTTGTTCAGTCAGCGCGACTGCAGTGTACTCAAGTCCGAGATTGGCAATGTTGGGTCGGCGGCCCGTCGCGAACAGCACTGCATCGAAGTCCGCCGCCCCGTCGGAGAGCTGGGCCGTTATCGTGCCCGATGCGCCGGCCGAGAGCGCTGACACGTGATGATCAAAGCGCAGGTCCACGCCAGACTTGCGCATTTCTTCTGCGAGGAACCGACGGATATCCTGGTCAAAGCCACGAAGAAACAACTCGCCCCGGTAACTCTGGAGTACCTCGGCGCCCAAGCCTGAAAAAATACTCGCGAACTCTGTTGCGATGTAGCCACCGCCGACGATCAGGAGGCGCTCGGGAAATTGCGCCAGATCAAAGATTTCGTTCGAGGTCAGCGCCAGCTGGTTACCGGGTATGTCCGGGAGCGAAGGCCATGTGCCGGTGGCCAGTAAAATTTTCTCGGCGTGATAAGTGCGGCCGTTGACGAGCGCGGACTGTGGCCCGGTCAGCGTGCCATGGCCCGTAATGATATCCACGCCGGGCGCGTTTAATAGGCGCTCGTAGATAGCATTCAGTCGCGCGATCTCCTTTGATTTGTTGTCTCGCAACGTGTCCCAGTCAAACGAGATGCCTTCTGATCGCCAGCCAAAGCCCTCGGCTTCACGCCACGCGGAGGCAAACTCACTGGCATAAACGTAGAGTTTTTTCGGTATGCAGCCGACGTTGACGCAGGTGCCGCCCAACGCGGCCTCCTCGACCACGGCGACCCGGGCACCAAATTCAGCGCTTTTTCGGGCTGCCCGAACACCGCCAGAGCCTGCGCCGATGACCAAAAGGTCGTAATCGAAACGTTGTGTCATGAATTCACCAAGAAATCACATTTCTCTGTCGCGTTGCGCAATTTCAATGCTGAGAGGCTTCGCTTAGAGTCCTGCTTTGCAGACCAAAGCGATGAGCGTGGCACCCGACAATGCTGAAATATCGATGTTCACAGAGAATACACCGAATACTGGCCGTTGGGCTCTTCATGAGTCTTTCCAGCGGGTGGGCTCTCGCTGATTCCGATCTCCCTGAAGCCAGCGAAGATGCGCCAACGGCGAGGATCGAGCTGAACGATGGCTCGGTCATCTATGGCGACATCGCAGATATCCACGATGGTGGCGTATTGGTGTCGACGGCCTTAATGGGTGATGTAACCATCGCTCTGACATCCATCGCGCGTCTCGACTCTGATCAGGCAATCGAGTTGTTGACGACTGAGCAGGACACCTTTGCACTTTCTGCCCTCAAAGTCGTGGACGGCGAGGTCGTACTGGAAGACGAAGATAATCTGGCGGTCGATCAGCTTGATTTGGCCAACCCTGAAGCCTGGGAGGTCGGCAAGGGCTATCGGATCACCGGGCGTGTCACCAGCGCGGTTGAATTTAGTCGCGGTAATACGGATACCGATCAGGTCAATCTGGATCTGGAGACAAAGCTCGAGAGTCGACGCGATCGCATCACAGTTCGCGCAGACTACGAGGAAACCAGTACGATTTTTCGAGGGAAAGGACCTGACGGAGGCAATCTGAGTGAGCCCACTGCTGATAATTGGTACATTATCAGCAAATATGACTACTTTCTGTCTGACCCCAGAAACTACCTTGGCATGAACCTGGGGTTCAATGCTGATCGGTTTGCCGACGTAGAACGTCGTTTTTATGTTGGCCCCTATTTCGGGCGCAAGATACTCACTCGCGAGACACTCAAGCTCGACGCAGAACTGGGTATCTCCTACGTCGATACCGATTTCTTGCTTTCCGAGGATGACTCCTACACCGGCGTTAACCTGAACCTGACCGGGGAAACCTTTTTCTTTGACGGCAAACTCAGGTTGTATTTTCGTCAGGTCAATCTGGTGAACCTGTCGTCCTTTGAGCAGTCGATTTACCGAACCACGATCGGTTTGCGCTTCCCGCTGCTGTTTGGTCTGGAGGCCGCTGCGGAGGCCTCTGCCGACTATGACGGCGGCGCGGCCGAGGGCAAGGAAAAGCTCGACGAAGCGCTAAAATTCAGGATTGGATATACTTGGTAGAACCCATTGTATGAGTCGCGCCCCGCGCAGTGATGTCACTTTTCTCCCACTGGGGGGGTGTGGCGAAATCGGGATGAACTGCAATCTGTTTGGCCACGACGGTCAATGGATGGCGGTTGACTGTGGTATCACCCTCGAGCAGGTGCCCGGCGCCCTGAGGCCGTCAGTGCAAATGCCTGACCTCAGTTTTATCAGTGCGCGCCGTGAGCAGCTCTGCGCACTGATCATTACCCATGCACATGAAGATCACCTGGGCGCCTTGCCCTATCTCTGGGAACAACTGCGCTGCCCGGTCTATGCGACACCATTTGCCGCCGCGGTGCTGCGCGACAAAACACGGAATCGCCGTGGGACCTTGCCCAGCTCACTGATTGAAGTCGAGCCCGGCGAGACGACTACACTGGGCCCTTTCAACGTAGAGTGGTTACCGATCACCCATTCCACCCCGGAAACCTGCGCACTCAGTATCACTGTAGGCGATTCACGGATATTCCATACCGCTGACTGGAAAATCGACGATGACCCCGTGGTGGGGCCAGCGTGGTCCTCCCGCCGCTTAAGGGAGTTGGGGGAAGCAGGCATCGCCGCCGTTATCTGTGACTCCACCAATGCCTTACGCGGGGGTTACTCACCGACCGAGGGCCAGGTCGCTTCGGGGTTGGCCAAGGTGATTCAGTCCTGCGAGGGGCGCGTGGTCGTGGGTTGCTTTTCGAGTAACGTGGCGCGCATGCAAACGCTGGCAACCATCGCTGCCAAGACGGGCCGCTACCTTGGTGTGTTGGGGCGCTCGGCTGCGGGAATGGCGCGGTGCGCCCAGCAGGTGGGTCTGTTATCCAGAAACTTTCAGCCGATACATGCCGAGCATCTGGGCTATCTGCCACCGGCGGAGGTGTTGGCGGTGGCGACGGGCAGTCAGGGGGAGTGGGGTGCTGCGCTACACCGATTACTGACGCAGACCCACCCCGACCTGTCTCTGGATGCCGGTGACACGGTCATACTGTCATCAAAAACGATTCCGGGTAACGAGGCGTCGGTGGCTCGCTTGGTTGACGGGTTGCGCGCCAGAGATATCAGAGTGATCGCCGCCGACGACAGTGACGAGCCATTGCATGCTTCGGGGCACCCCTGTCAGGAAGAGCTTACCGATCTCTATCGCCTGCTGAAGCCGGCTTTGGCGATACCGGTGCATGGCGAGCAGGCTCACATGGCGGCCAACGCCAAGATCGCCCGCGACGCAGGGGTGAGCTCGACGCTCACCGGTAGGAATGGTGATCTGTTCTACCTGAGTCCCACACCCGGCGTGCGGCGCCGTTATGCCAAGGTGGGGCGACTGGCCTGGTGCGAAGAGACAGAGCGGCTCATTGGCGTGACACAGGCGCCATCAACTGTCGATGCCTGATGCCCTGCGAGCGGCGGCGCGCTCAGCGTCGGCGGTGTTGATCCACCGGTAGGTCAAATAGTATTTGAAGATGTTGCCAACGTATTGGACCGTCTCGCGACCAATCTGCTCGGCCACAATCACCTCCACGTTGTCGAACCACAGGTTCGGATCATAGCCGCGCTCTTCAGCTACGCGCCGCAGGCGCCGAATACGCCCGGGTCCGGCGTTATAGGACGCCAACGCGAGCAGTGAACCATTGAGCTCGTCGAGCTCCGGGCCGCTGAAATATCGCGCCTTCAAAAACGCCATGTATTTGGCACCCGCCTCGATATTGGGCTCGAGCTCGTCGATGTTGGGAATGCCGACATTCTTGTCTTCAGCAGTACTGGGCAGCAACTGCATCACACCGATCGCACCCACATGGCTACGGACACTTTGATCCAACCGCGATTCCTGAAAGCCTTGCGCGGCCAGCAGTGTGGGGTCCATGCCGTAGTCGGTGCCGTATTTGCGAAACAGCGAGGAGAGCGCGCGATAGCGGCTCAGCTCGTCGGCGCCAGCGGCGTTCTCCGCCCAGTCAAAATCGCGGATGTAACGATTGCGAATAATATTGCCGAACAACGTCCCCTCGCGGTTGTCCTTCACAAACGTGTTCAAGAAGGCTTTGAGTTGGGGGCTGTCAGGGCGAATGGCCCAGGCAAGTCGCCCGCCCTCTCGCAATATCAGGTCTTTGCGGACGGTGATGCGGGTGAAGACCTCTTGCCACATTTGTGGTTTGTAACTGTCAACGACTGCCCAGGGTAGCAGGCCGGCATCGACCATCTCGATCAGATCTTCGTCCTCCAGCGATTCGTCGACGGCTTCTATTCGTATCGCCGGCTTGCCCTGAGCCACAAGGCGTTTGCTCAGCGCCCGGACACTCTCTGCGTAGCTACTAGATAGGCGGACATAAACGGTTTTGCCCGAGAGGTCGTCAGGCGAGGCCAACGGCGGTGCGCTGGGGCCAGTAATCAGAATCTCCTTCAGCGGTTTACTGACCGGGTCGGTGAAGTCGCCCTCTGCTCGTCGACTTTCGGTGATGGTAGTACCGGCCATCACAATATCGCCGTAGCCCGATGCCAGCGCGGGGAAGAGCTGATCCCTCGACACCGGAATCACTGCAACTTGCACCGTGAGGAGCCCGGTATTAAAGGCCTGATTGACCACCTTCTGCAGCTTTGCGGCGTACTCCTGCACAGTGCCACGGGGCCCATCTTCCAGAAAATAGCGGCCCGGCCCGTAAACGGTGAGTATCCGAATCACTCGACGCTCCACCATTGTGTCCAGATCACCAAAATGCGGCATGACGCCAAAGCGTTTGAGTCCAGGGGAGGAGCCTGTCGCCGCGCGTGGGGCGGTGGCCCCGCTGTCACCTGAGGTAATAGCGTTGCTCACCGCGGCCTGCTGCGCCGACAGCGCCGCCGCGGGCGCCTCTGCCACACTTTTCTCGCCGCAGCCGGTCAGCAGTAGCACCGACACCAAAGCGAACAAAAAAGCGCTGATGGGGTGATTGACGGCAAGCAGTGGAGAGAGCGGTAGGCGCATGATGTGGCTTCCAAATCAGAGGTCGCAGTTCATTTGATGTCGCGGTTTTCCAGCGAATGTCCAGCGGTTGACCGCGCGGCTATCCCATCGCCTGACACTCCAACACCAACTTACCAAAATGCGTGCCGACTCGCATATGTTCGTGGGCAGCCAAGACCTCGCTCAGCGGATAGCAGCTGTCGATGACGGGCCGGATTTCGCCGGTCACAACGCTCGGCCATATCTGCTCGCGAATGGCGTCGAAACAGCGGGCTCTGGAGGCGGTATCGAGTCTTCGTAGCGTGCTGCCTGTTAAGGTCAACCGTTTCATGAAAAGCGTGGCAAGGTTGATTTCACTCTGCATGCCACGCATCACGCCAATGCTGACAATCCTGCCATCCGGTGCGGCGAGGTCGAAATTAGCTTGCATCAGGTCACCGCCGGCGATATCCAGAATCACATCAATCTCACCCGCATAACCTGCTTTGGTGAATTGATCGATGAGCTGGCCTTCCCGGTGGTTGGCAACAAAGGT
>PAGS01000028.1 GCA_002705465.1 Halieaceae bacterium | reverse complement strand
GGCTTTATATGGTTAGCCTGTGCAAAAGCAGGAGCAGCATGTCTACCCGAACCCGCCTCCAAAGATCACTAGCGGTCAGTCGAGATCAGCCCTACTTGGCCGCGTGCCGAGCATGACGGTCTCAGCCTTCTCGATTGAATCATAAAGCTTGGTCATCGCGTGATCCCAAGCGTCGAAGCTGCGCCTGACTTTCTCAAGGTCACGCTGGCGATCTTCCTCCCAGCTACGCGCCATTCGCTCTCGGAAAGCCCAATACTCTGCCTCATTGTCAGCGCTTGCGTGCAGTTCCTTCTTGTTGCGCTTCCAAAGGTAAAATTCAGTGGAGCCAAGCACTACAAGACACAAAAAAACGATTTGGAAATAAAGCATGACGCAGCCCTCCTTGGCTTAAAACTCCGCCAGAACGGAGTGATTTGCTATTTGCTCACAGCCTTACCTGGCCCTTGTTGACATGATTTTTTACTCAACAATGACGCGCTCGCAGTGCGCTGGAGTTGCAGGTTCGCAGCCGCCTAGGCATCTGACGCCGTCAAGCGTTCTCACGGCATCTCCCCCCGGTTCCCGAGAACACAGTATGTTTCCAGAGAGGATGTCTTGGACGCATCTGCCAAGTCCGCAGACAATCTCACCCTGCCCGTCCCGCACCGCCGTGCCGTAACGCTCGGCCGCGCAAAAAACCTGCCCATTTCGGTCATTCGAGCAGGGTCCCTGGCCACAAATGGTGGCCCCGAAGGTTTCACGCATGCACTTCGCGTGAGCTGCCGAGCAAACCACGAGGGCGACCACGGCAGTCATTATTTTCAGTCTCATTGTTCAACCCACCTCGCTGAGTGAGTAATGCCGTCCATGGCATGAAGTCATGCCTTGAGTCACCATCATCATAAAAGAGCACATTCATTGATTGTCAGGACGCGCCAAGGGCTTGGCTGGTTATGACAAGTGAAACACCCTACACGGGGTGAGGTTCGCGGCTCAGTGAGCAGGTGTGAGATCGCCAGATCTCACTTTCCTTGTCTGTCGGTGCAGGTCACAATTCGCGCATGAGTGACACCCAGCAACCTGTTCATACGCCGATGATGCAGCAGTACCTCGCCATAAAACGCGAGCATCCGCATGAACTGCTGTTCTATCGCATGGGTGATTTCTACGAGCTATTTTACGACGACGCCGAGCAGGCCTCCCGCCTACTCGACATCACACTGACCAGTCGCGGTAAATCAGCGGGCGAGGCCATCCTTATGGCCGGTGTGCCCTATCACGCCGCGGAGAGCTACCTCGCAAGGCTGGTCAAGGCGGGCCACTCGGTCGCCATCGCCGAGCAAGTGGGCGATCCGGCTACCAGCAAGGGTCCGGTCGCGCGCGAAGTCGTGCGCATTGTCACGCCGGGCACGCTGACCGACGAATCGCTGCTGGACGCGCGGCAGGACGCGCTGATACTCGCCATCTCAGCAAACAAACATCAATATGGCCTTGCCTGGCTGGACGTAAGCAGCGGTCGATTTCTCGTCTCGGAGGTTGAAGATCAGATCGCTCTTGAGGCCGAAGTCGCGCGACTCGCTCCCGCCGAGATCTTAGTGCCCGACTCAAGCCCGCTGGCGGAGAATCAGTGGCGCGGCGCGACCCGTCGCCAGCCAGATTGGCAGTTCGATGAGGCGGGCGCGCGGGAGGACCTACAGCGGCAGTTGCAGACTCAGGATCTCGACGGCTTTGGCTGCGGGGGACTGACCGTGGCGATTGCCGCTGCGGGCGCCCTGCTGAGCTACGTCAAGGACACCCAGCGCAGCGACTTACCACACATCCGGGCAATTCATTTGGAATCCCAGACAGCAGCGGTGACGCTTGATGCCGCAACACGGCGCAATCTCGAGATTGACCAAACCCTGAGCGGCGGCGAGGAGCACACGCTCTATGCGGTGTATGACAGCACGGTCACGGCAATGGGTGCCCGACACTTGCGGCGCTGGCTGCACCGACCCATCAACTATCAAGCGGCCATCGAAGCGCGACTCGATGCCGTCGACCTACTCTGTCGAGACTATCGGTTTGAGACACTGCGTGAGGCGCTTAAGGACATCGCCGATTTGGAACGGATTCTGTCGCGGGTAGCATTGAGGTCCGCGCGACCCCGCGATCTCAGACGACTTGGGCAAAGCCTGGCGCAATTACCACTCATCCGCAGCCGCCTACCCGAGGGTTCAACCCTGCTCGATGAACTCACAACGGTACTCCCCGATTACACTGCACTAACGGCGCTGCTAGAGCGCGCCATCATTGATAACCCTCCGGTTTTGATTCGCGATGGGGGTGTGATCGCACCGNAGTATGACGCCGAGCTCGANGAGCTCCGTGGCATCAGNGAGAATGCCGGCGGCTATCTACTGGAGCTCGAGCAACGCGAGCGCGACAGTACCGGGCTCTCCACACTCAAGGTGGGGTATAACCGGGTGCATGGCTACTACATCGAGATCAGTCGCGCCCAGTCAGATAACGCGCCTGATGCTTACCAACGCAGGCAAACGCTCAAGAANGTAGAGCGGTTCATCACCCCCGAACTCAAAGCTTTTGAAGACAAGGCCCTGTCGAGTAAAAGCCGCGCGCTGGCCAGAGAAAAGCACCTCTATGAGAGCCTCGTCGCNCAGGTGGCTGAGTCGCTGGTACCCCTGCAGGCGACCGCGGCAGCACTGTGTGATCTGGACGTGCTCACCTGCTTTGCAGAGCGAGCAACGGTGCTGGAGCTGTGTCGCCCCCGATTCTCGGATAAGACGCTACTCCATGTGGAGGGCGGCCGGCACCCTGTTGTGGAGGCAGTGCGCGACACCCCTTTCATTGCCAACGACACCCTTCTCGACGACCGGCGTCGCATGCTGTTGATTACCGGCCCGAACATGGGCGGCAAATCAACTTACATGCGGCAAAACGCATTGATCGCCCTGCTGGCGCACGTCGGTGCCTTCGTACCCGCGCGAAAGGTAACGCTCTCCTGCCTCGATCGGATTTTTACCCGCATTGGCTCCTCTGACGACTTAGCGAGTGGCCGGTCGACCTTCATGGTCGAAATGACAGAGACTGCCAACATCCTCCATAACGCCACCGATCGTAGCCTTGTTCTGATGGATGAAATCGGCCGCGGCACCAGCACCTTTGACGGCTTGAGCATCGCCTGGGCCACCGCGCTGGCGCTCGCAAACGAGGTAAAGGCCTTGACGTTCTTCGCCACGCATTACTTCGAGTTGACCGCACTGCCCGATCAACACGCTGCAATGGCCAACGTACATCTGGACGCAACAGAGCATGAGGATCACGTGGTGTTCCTGCATCAGATTCAAGAGGGCCCCGCCAATCGTAGCTTCGGGCTGCAGGTCGCCAAACTGGCTGGCGTGCCGGACTCGATTCTCCGAGCCGCAAAAGACAAGTTGGGCGAGTTGGAGAGCGGCCAATCACAAGGGCCAGCTCCTACCCAAACTGAACTCTCTCTGGTGACACCGCAGCAACCCTCCGCCGCCCTGGAGGCACTCAAAGCGTTGGACCCGGACGAATTGAGCGCTCGAGAGGCTCTCGACAGAATCTATCAACTGAAACAGAAACTTGACGACGATAGCTGACCAGTTTTCAAAACACTTCACAGCCAGTATCCTTCGCCGTAGGATGAATGAGGTTTCAGTATGACGTTCGTTGTTGGCGAAGATTGCATCAAGTGCAAACACACCGACTGTGTAGAAGTGTGCCCGGTCGATTGCTTTTATGAAGGCCCCAACTTTTTGGTGATTCACCCNGATGAGTGCATTGACTGCGCGCTCTGCGAACCAGAGTGTCCTGTCGATGCCATTTTCTCCGAGGATGAGTTACCCGGAGATCAGGAGGCGTTCTTGCAACTTAACGCCGAACTCGCAGAGATCTGGCCCAACATCACAGAGCGCAAAGAACCCGCCCCTGACGCAGAGGACTGGGCGGGCAAGCCCGGCAAGCTGGAGCTACTGGAGCGTTAGCGTCTCTACCGACTGGGCAGCAGCCCGGTCGGGTTCACTGGCCGCCCGTCGCGGCGTATCTCGAAGTGCAGCTTCACTGAATCGGAATCGGTACTGCCCATGCGGGCGATCACCTGCCCCGCCTTCACTTGCTCGCCCTCCACCGCGAGCAGTTCGTCGTTATGGCCATATGCGCTGAGGTAAGTGTCGTTGTGCTTCAGTATTAATAATGCACCGTAACCCGTCACCCCCGTGCCGGCATAGACGACGACACCGGGCGCCGTCGCCATGACTGGCGCGCCGCGTTGGCCAGCGAGGTCAATACCTTTATGGCGCTCGTCTGAAAACGGCCGGCTGACCGCACCAGCCGCCGGCCAAACCCAGCGGTCTACTGGCCCGCTGGGGATCGCTGATTTCGCGGTAGACAAGGTGTGTGAAGGCGGTCCGGGCTCGGGCCGAACGGCCTCGGCTTGCTGACCTGCAGGTGCGGGTGAGGTCTGCCGCGGTGGACTCCCCAATCGGTCGGTTTCAACCGCGACCGATTGTGCAGGCGCCACCGACGTGGGGTCGCCAGCAGCCTCACCAAGTGCCCCGGAGCCTGCATCAATCGTCTTGAGTGACTGCGATACGCGGATCACATAGGGGGGATCAATATTGTTGATTTCCGCGAGGTTGCGGTAATCCATACCAAGCCGAAACGCCACCGCATAGAGCGTGTCACCGGGTTGGACGATATAGTTCGGCCCGCGCTGCAGCACCTGGCCGACATCGGCTGCCACTGCCCGCTCGGGCGCCGTCGCCTGTCGCACCTCGGGGGTCTCGATGGCAGCTGGAACCGACTTGTTTTCGATCACCGCGGGGGGGTGATCCGCACACCCACCCAATACCGAAGTCAGCGCTACCGCCATGGTGAGACGTGCCCAGCCGGTCATCTAGCCGCCCCTCCTGCCCGCTATCTTCTGCGTTGCCCACACCGTGAAAATACCAGCACAAAAAGTCAGCAAGCAGAGCGAAAGCTGCGGCGCAGGCAGATCGAAGGGCAGAACCGGTCGGGTGACCTCAACAGGCTCCGCGCCCGACGCCAACATGACCGATACACGCCAGGGCCACACTGCCACCAGCGAGCCCAGCAGCACGCCGCATAAAAAGGCCATCGCCATTGACCGGTGGGCGCGAAGCAAGCGGTCAAGCAGCCGCGCAAAACTCAGCAGGCCCACACCACAGCCTAGAGCGAAAACGACGAGCTCTGTTACCTGGAAGCCCTTTACCGCAGCCAGCACGGGCGCGTACATGCCCATCAGAAGCAGCATAAAGCTCCCCGAAATGCCTGGCAAAATCATGGCGCAAATGGCAATCGAGCCGGCAAGGAAGAATCCGACCAGCCCGGATAGCATGGATACCGGCGGCATCAGCGCAATGCCCACTGCCAGGCCCGCGCCCACCGCAAAAACCAGAACCCGGTCGAGCCGATTGAGCACCGCCTCTTCCTGGAGCAGGAACATGCCACTGATCAGAATCAAACCCGAAAAAAGTGCCCAGAGGGGCTGCGGATGCGCCTCCAGCAACCAGTGTATTAATGAAGCCATGGAGAAAATTGCGGTGAGAATGCCCGCCACCAAGGTGCTCAAAAAAGCGCCGTCGAGGCGGTGCCAGAGTACCGCCCAACGCCCGCGTATCAGCATCTGCAAGGCACTTGTATCCGCAGCCACGATCGCGGCGATAAGCCGGTCATAGATGCCTGTGATCAGGGCGATCGTCCCTCCTGAGACCCCAGGGACGATGTCGGCGGCACCCATAGCCAGCCCGCGGGCGAAGATGCCCGGAGCCGACTCCCTCATCGCGTCACACCCTTGACCATCGGAACAAAATTCACGGTTTCGATGATCTCTTCAACAAAACCATCCGGCGAGTACGTCACCATAATCAGTTGCTGCTGCTCTCCGCCCACCGGAAGAATCAGGCGGCCGCCCGGGGCCAACTGCTCCAGCAAAATCGGTGGTACGCGCTCAGGTGCCGCCGCTCCCAGAATCAGATCAAACGGGGCCTCGCCGGGCCAGCCCTCAAGACCGTCTCCATGACGCAGGCGTACGTTGCGTATCCGCAAAGTACGCAACTGCCTGCGGGCGCGCTCTACCAGCGGCTTGATACGCTCGATGGCACAGATCTCATCAACCAAATTCGCCAGAATCGCGGTCTGGTACCCCGAGCCACTCCCCAACTCCAACACTTTTTTGGGCCGACCCTGCGCCAACGCAAGCTGGCTCATTCTCGCCACCATGTAGGGTTGCGAGAGCGTTTGTCCGTACCCGATCGGTAAAGCCGTGTCCTCGTACGAGCGGTGCGCCAAGGCCTCATCGACAAACAGATGCCTTGGTACACTCCTGATCGCCTCCAGCACCTCGAACTGCGTAATCCCTTGATCCATCAATCGCTGGATCAGCCGCTCCCGAGTCCGCTGCGACGTCATGCCGATGCCTTGCTGGCTCACTCAGTGGCTCCACCCGTTACGATCAACGCAACGGCATGACTGGCAATGCCTTCCTCGCGACCCACAAACCCCAGCCGCTCCGTGGTAGTGGCTTTAATGTTGACTTGATCGTGGCTCACACGAAGGTCTTCAGCAATTAACGCCCGCATCTCGGCGATATGTGGGCCCAAGCGAGGCGCCTGGGCGATCACAGTCAGATCAACGTTACCCACTGACCAGCCAGCAGCTGCCAACTGCGCCACCACGGCGCGCAGTAGATCCCGGCTATCCGCACCGGAGAACGCCTGATCGGTATCCGGAAAGTGGCGGCCGATGTCTTCTAGCCCGGCAGCGCCCAGCAGCGCGTCACACAGCGCGTGCAGGGCGACGTCACCATCAGAGTGCGCTACCAACCCGCGATCATTGGCAATACGGACGCCGCCGAGCATGACATGGTCGCCCTCACCGAAGGCGTGTACGTCGTATCCATGACCGATTCGCATCATCTCAATCACTCTCTTCCCGTTCTCAGCATCAAGTCGGCGAAAGCCAGATCGGCTTCAACCGTTACCTTGATGTTGCTCGTTGGGCCCTCCAGAACATGCACCGGCTCTCCAGCCCATTCCATTGCCATCGCTTCGTCGGTGACCGCCTCCCGCGCCTTCAGGCAACGACCCAAGGCATCTTTCAGGGAGTTCAGCGGGAACAACTGTGGCGTCTGTGCCCGCCATAATGTGCGGCGGTCGATGGTCGCTGTCACGGCGCCGTCGTCATTGACCTGCTTCAGCGTATCGGCCACCGGCGACGCCAGAATAACGCCCTCGTTCAGGGACCGTGCCTCTGCGATCAATGCGCTCAGCGCATCAAGAGACAAACAGGGCCTGGCTGCATCATGCACCAGAACCCAGTCGTCATCTCCCGCCTGCAGCGCAAGATGCTCCAGACCCGCAAGCACCGAATGCGCTCGCTCAGCGCCCCCCGGAACGGTCTGCACCCGCACATCTGAGAGACTCGCGATCGCATCAGCGCGTCGATCAGAGGGGTCCAGCGCCACCACCACCCCGCGCACGTCTGAGCTACCCAGCAACGCCCGCAGCGTATGCTCCAGTAGCGGCGCCCCGGCGATTTCACGGTACTGCTTGGGAATGTCCCCCCCCAAGCGCCGCCCGGAACCCGCAGCAGGCACCACCGCCCACAGGCTGTTCATGGCGAATCGGGCTCCTCAATGAACTGGTAGTACACCTCCCCTTCTTTGATGAGCCCAAGGTTCTCGCGCGCGTTCTTCTCGACCGCTTCGTTTCCGCTTTGCAACGCCATCAGCTCGCGCGTCAGTGTGGCATTACGGTCCGACAACGTTTCATTCTCCGCCTCGGCCTCCTCCAGTTGACTAACCAAGCGGTTGGCTTCAGCGAGTCCCCCCTCGGCAAACCATAAGCGGTACTGCAGCAACAGCAGCAGTCCCAGCAGTCCGCCCATCAGCCAGCGCATCAAGCCCTCGTCAGAATATCCCGGCCGGGATACGGCGCGGTCAGGCCGAGCTCTGCTTCAATCCGAAGCAGCCGGTTGTATTTCGCGACGCGGTCAGAGCGACACAGCGAACCGGTTTTGATCTGGCCCGCGTCCGTGCCCACCGCCAAATCGGCGATAGTCGCATCCTCGGTCTCTCCCGAACGATGCGAAATGACCGCGGTATAGCCCGCCGCCTTCGCCATGGCGATCGCATCCAGCGTCTCTGTCAACGAGCCAATCTGGTTGAATTTGATCAGGATGGAGTTGCCGATGCCCTCGTCAATGCCGCGCTTCAAGATTTCAGTATTGGTGACAAACAAGTCATCCCCCACCAATTGGATGCGGTCTCCCAGCTTTTCAGTCAGCACGGCCCAACCCGCCCAATCGGATTCATCTAAACCGTCCTCGATCGAGACGATCGGATGCTGCTCTGTCAAATCCGCCAAGTAATCGGCGAAACCGGCGCTGTCAAAATCCACCCCGTCGCCGCGCAGGTGATACCGGCCGTCGCGGTAAAACTCGGATGCTGCACAATCCAACGCAAGCGTAATGTCCTCACCAAGGATGTAGCCAGCCTTGGAGACCGCTTCTGAGATCACCTCCAGCGCCGCGGCATTGGAGGGCAAATTAGGCGCAAAGCCCCCCTCATCGCCCACAGCAGTCGCCAAACCTTTATCAGACAAAACCTTCTTGAGGTGATGAAAAATCTCGGCCCCCATGCGCAGTGCGTCAGCAAAACTCGCAGCGGAAACGGGCTGAATCATGAATTCCTGAATATCGACATTATTATCAGCGTGCTCTCCACCGTTGAGGATATTCATCATCGGCACAGGCAGAGTCAGTGCGGTGCAGTCCGCGAGCGAGGCGATGTGCTGATAGAGCGGTGTTTTTGCCGCCAAGGCAGCCGCCTTGGCCGTCGCGAGCGACACGGCGAGAACTGCATTAGCGCCGAAGTTGGCTTTGTTTTCCGTTCCGTCAGCCTCAATCATTCGACGGTCCACGCCGCCCTGATCGAGGGCATCATGCCCGATCAGCAGTTCCCGAATAGGGCCGTTCGCGTGCCCCACGGCAGTCAGCACACCTTTACCCAAGTAGCGTGCCGCGTCGCCGTCGCGCAGTTCGAGCGCCTCTCGGGTACCCGTGCTCGCACCCGAGGGGGCGCAGGCGGTCCCTACGCTGTCGTCATCGAGTGTGACCTCGGCCATCACGGTGGGGTTCCCGCGAGAGTCAAGCACTTCAAAAGCGCGCACATCGACGATCTCACTCACACTGACACTCCTCGCTCTCTACAGATTCAGGAAACAGCCAGACCGGGCTGTGATTTGACCAGATCATCGACAGCCTTGACCTGCTTCAGAAACGGTTCGAGTTGACCCAATGGCAGTGCACTGGGGCCGTCACACAGCGCACGGTCCGGGTCGGGATGGGCCTCGAGGAACAGCCCGGCAATGCCTACCGCTATGCCCGCCCGGGCCAAGGTCAGCACCTGTGACCGCCGCCCGCCGGAGGCGGCCGCGCCGGGGTCGCGACGCTGCAATGCGTGGGTCACGTCAAAAATCAGGGGGCACCCGCCGGTCGCCTCTGACATCACGTCAAAGCCCAGCATATCGACGATCAAATTGTCGTAGCCGAAGTTACTGCCGCGTTCACAGACCAGCAGGCGGTCGTTGCCGCACTCGCGGAACTTTGCCACGACATTGGCCATCTGCTCGGGGCTGAGAAACTGCGGTTTTTTGATATTGATTGCCGCCGAGGTACTCGCCATGGCCTCAATCAGGTCGGTCTGCCGGGCCAGAAAAGCCGGCAGTTGCAGAATATCGCAGACCTCAGCCGCAGGCCCCGCCTGTTCGGGACTGTGAACATCCGTCAGCACCGGTACCCCATAGGTGGATTTCACCTCGGCCAGAATCTCCAGACCTGGCTCAAGACCCGGACCCCGAAAGGAGTGGATCGACGACCGGTTGGCTTTATCGAATGACGCCTTGAACACGAAGGGAATGTCGAGTTGCTGACAGACGCGGGCATACTCCGCCGCACTGTCCAGTGCCAACTCTCTGCTCTCCAGAACGTTGATTCCACCAATCAGCACCATTTGGCGATCATTGGCAAAACAACGACCCGCTACCTCAATGGCCTGTTGGGGTCCTCTCACGCAGCATCACCACACTGCCGGGAAACCGCCAATGCCGCCTGAATATAGCTACTGAAAAGAGGATGCCCCCCCCGCGGCCGCGACTTGAATTCGGGGTGGAACTGGCAGGCCACAAACCAGGGATGGGCAGGCAACTCAATAATCTCAACCAATTCTCCATCGAGTGACCAACCGCTCATTTTCATGCCAGCCTCCTCCAGCCGTGACACGTAATTGCTGTTCACCTCGTAGCGATGACGGTGGCGCTCGCTGATTTTCTCGGCACCGTAAATCGCCTGCGTCCTCGTACCTGCGACCAACCGGCAGGGCTGCGCGCCCAGCCGCATCGTGCCACCCAGATCGGAATCTTCTGAACGCTGCTCGACTGCGCCATCAGCCGTCTGCCACTCGGTAATCAGCGCGATAATCGGATGCGGCGTGTCGGCCTGCATCTCTGTCGAGTGCGCGCCGTCGAGGTGGCAGACATTACGCGCATACTCGATCAAGGCCATGTGCATCCCGAGACAAATGCCCAAAAAGGGAATGCCCTGCTCGCGAGCGTATCGAACTGAGTCGATCTTGCCCTGAATACCCCGATCACCGAAGCCCCCCGGAACGAGAATCGCGTCGAGATGTGACAACAGCCCCACCCCCTGCGCCTCAATCTCCTCGGCATCGATATAGTCGATTTCGACCCGGGTGTCGGTCTGTAAACCGGCGTGATCCAGAGCTTCATTCAGGGATTTATAGGCATCGACCAGATCGACATATTTGCCCACCATGCCCACACGAACCACTCCCTGTCGCTGGCTGAATTCGCGGCGCACCACATCCTCCCATTCAGACAGATCCGCCGCCGCCTGCTGGAGGCCGAACCGTTCCAGGACGTAATCATCCAGCCCGCTGTCTCGCAGATTGCCTGGGATTTGATAAATCGATTCCGCGTCCATCAGCGGAATCACCGCCCGCTCTTCCACGTTCGTGAACAGTGAGATTTTCCGCCGCGCGCCCTCATCCACGTCCACCGAGCAACGGCACAAAAGCACCTCAGGCTGGAGGCCGATAGAGCGCAACTCCTTTACCGAATGTTGGGTGGGCTTGGTTTTGATCTCCCCGGCGGTGGGGATATAAGGAATGAGCGTCAGGTGCATGAGCAGTGCATTGGCACTACCCAGTTCCAGCTTCAATTGTCGCACTGCCTCGAGGAACGGCTGGCTCTCAATGTCACCCGCCGTGCCGCCCACTTCAACAACGGCCACTTCAGCATCACCCGCGCCCGCCACCACTCGGCGCTTGATTTCATCGGTGATGTGGGGAATGACCTGCACCGTGCCGCCGAGATAGTCACCTCGCCGCTCTTTGCGCAACACGGCGTCATAAACCCGGCCCGCCGTAAAGTTATTTGCCCGGCTCATGACGGTGCGCGTGAACCGCTCATAGTGGCCCAGATCCAGATCGGTCTCGGCGCCATCGTCAGTCACAAAAACCTCACCGTGCTGAAACGGGCTCATCGTGCCCGGGTCAACGTTAATGTAAGGATCCAGTTTAAGGAGGGTGACTTTGAGTCCGCGTGCCTCAAGCACAGCGGCGAGGGAGGCGGCGGCGATCCCCTTACCCAGAGAGGACACAACACCACCAGTAACGAACACATATCGCGTCATGGATTCCACCAAAGCGAAAAACATCCCGGACGCCTATATTGACGCCTCTCGGGATCGTCTCTCCGATGGACGATCAGTCTAACAGGAAGCCCCCTTGGGCTCAATTCATACTGCGTTAAAAAGACGCCACATTGGACGCAAGCCACCCTCCGACCCCTCCAGTACTTCGGCGCTTTCAGGGCCCAGAGGCCCCGCGCGCACTAGCCATACGGGCTGGTTTTGTGAGGTGAGAACGGGCAGATACGGCCGCCACCACGGCGGTATCCTCAGCTCCTGGCACCAGTGTTTGAGCGGTTTTTGGGGGCGGTTCAGCGGTGTCAACCGATCCAGTTCGCCGCTCAGTACACATTGAAGCCGAGCACCCCGTCTCAGCCCGGGGCCGGCGATGGCAGACTCCCAGCGCAACTCGCCCCAATCGCCCGATACCGCCTCACCGGCCACCAGCTCTTTGGGGAAACTCTCAGCTACCGCGGGATTGCTCGCGCGAATCACCAGGCCACCCCAGACCCTGAGGGTATGTTCACCCCAGACCAGCTCTGGAGAACGGTCCTGTTTTGCGGTGAGGGCTTGACGCGCCAATTCGACCAGGCGTTTTTGATCAGGGCACTCAATATCGCTTTCACCCAACCATTGATGAATCGCCGCCGCCAACTGGGGTGGATCTAACGTACCGTCTACTGCCAGCGCCGGCTCACCCATGACCGTTTCAGTCCGCTCAAGCGGCATCGTGCTTAGGCGCCGCTCGATCAGCGCCTGAAGCGCCGCAGCACGCGTCACGGTCTCGCGATACGCCGGCCACCGTTCGGCAATCGCCGGCAAGACCACCTGCCTGAGATAGTTCCTGTCTTGCTTCACCTCAAAGTTGCTGGGGTCGCGCACGTGCTCGAGACCCGCAGTCTCGACCGCCGCGCGGAGTGTTGTCGAAGATACCTGCAGGAACGGCCTGTAAAGGCACCCTTTACCGCAGCGTCGCTGCTGTGGAATACCCGCCAAACCGCGGGGACCCGCTCCCCTGAGTAACCGCAACAACACCGTCTCCACCTGATCATCGATGTGATGGGCCGTAAACAGCACCTCATCCTGCTCCAGCACTTGCTCAAAAGCGTTATAGCGTTCTCGGCGAGCGTCAGCTTCAAGACCACGACCGGATGACAGAACCTCGCAGTCAGCGATCACCAGCGGCACCCGTAATGCAACCGCATGTCGCTGGCAAAGTTGACACCACTCACCAGCGTCAGGATGCAGGTGGTGATTCACGTGGATCGCATGAATAGCAGGCGTAGATTGCTCAGCAGCAAGTGCTGCCAGCGCATGGAGCAAGGCGACACTGTCAGCACCGCCTGACAGCGCCACCCACCAGCGCGGGGCCGACATCACCGATTCAGGTAAGGCGCTCAGGTACTGGCGCATGGGTCGCGCATCTGGCGCTAGTTGCCGTAGGACATCAGCCTTCGGTAGCGCGCCTCAAGCATGGCATCGGTGTCCATCGACGACAGTCGGTCCACCTGCTGCAACAAGTGCTGCTTCAACCTAGCGGCCATCTCAACAGGGTCGCGATGAGCACCACCGAGTGGCTCCGGAATCGTCGCATCGACGATTCCCAGCTCCTCGAGCTTGGTTGAGGTCACCCCCATCGCCGCCGCCGCATCCGGGGCAAACTCGGAGCTCTTCCAGATGATGTTTGCACACCCCTCCGGGGAAATCACAAAGTAAGTGGCGTACTGCAACATCGCCAGATGGTCACCAACGCCGATCCCCAAAGCACCGCCTGAGGAGCCCTCGCCAATAACGATACAGACCAGAGGTGTCCTGAGCCGCGACATCACGGCGAGATTCTGTGCAATCGCCTCAGAGATTCCCCGCTCCTCAGAATCAATGCCTGGGTAGGCGCCCGGAGTGTCTATGAGCGTAATCACCGGCATCTTGAAACGCTCAGCCATCTCCATAAGGCGCATGGCCTTTCGGTATCCCTCTGGTTTGGGCATCCCGAAATTCCGATAAACCTTATCTTTTACCGCACGGCCCTTCTCCTGACCGATGACCATCACCGGCTTCCCGTCGAGGCGCGCGACGCCTCCGACAATCGCCTTGTCGTCTGCGAAGTGTCGATCACCATGCAGTTCGTCAAATTCGGTAAAGATCTCGGGAATATAATCGAGGGAGTACGGTCGCTGCGGATGGCGCGCCACTCTCACAATGTCCCAAGCGCTAAGGTCGGTGTAAATCTTCTCGGTCAGCGCGGTGGACTTCTCGCGAAGGCGATCAATCTCGTCGGCCAGATTCAGGTCAGCGCCCTCACTGACGCCCTGCAGCTCCTCGATTTTCATCTCGAGTTCCGCAATGGGCTGTTCAAAGTCGAGGTAATTGGGATTCATGACAAGACACCAACCGTAAATGAGGTACGGCAATCATCGGGGTGCGGGAGTCTACAAAGGCCCGCGCCCGACGTCACGCCCACTGTTAAAAAGTCAGGTATATCGTTACCCTGCCGGCCATGACCGCACTGCAGGGCACTATACCTCGATTGATACTCGCTCCCATGGAGGGGGTAGTCGATGCGGTGATGCGCGATCAACTCACCCGACTCGGCGGTTATGAGCGGTGCGTCACTGAGTTTGTCCGCGTATCTCAAACACTCCTCCCCAAGCGCGTTTTTATCCGTTATTCACCCGAGTTACAGCAGGGCGGAGTCACTGCCTCCGGCACCCCCGTTTTTCTGCAGCTCTTGGGCTCTGACCCCGAGCTGATGGCCGCTAATGCCGAGCGAGCCGCCCAACTGGGCGCGCCGGGCATCGACCTCAACTTCGGATGCCCCGCCAAAACGGTAAACCGTTCGCAAGGTGGCGCAGCGTTATTACGATCACCGGACCTGATCAGATCGATTTGTGAGCGGGTGCGAGAGCGCGTGCCACACGGGACTCCCGTGACAGCGAAAATCCGTCTGGGGTATGACACTGACGAAAACTTTGAGGAGATTCTTGATGCGCTCGCGGCGGTCGCACTCACCGAAGTCACGATTCACGCCCGCACACGGCGCCAAGGCTATCGTCCCCCGGCGCATTGGCACAGACTGCGCGATGCCCGGAACCGGCTGCCCTTTCCAGTGA
The DNA here is from genome assembly GCA_002705465.1 of Halieaceae bacterium. Taxonomy (GTDB): domain Bacteria; phylum Pseudomonadota; class Gammaproteobacteria; order Pseudomonadales; family Halieaceae; genus Luminiphilus. The sequence continues at coordinate 19,228 of PAGS01000028.1, read as the reverse complement.
TCGCAAATGGGGAGCTCTGGACTCCTGGCGACATTGCCTGCTGCGCTGAAGTCAGTGACAGTAGCGCCTTCATGCTCGGCAGGGGCGCACTGTGCCGTCCTGACTTGGGCGCCGCGATCAAAGCCTATTACCGCGGAGAGGCCCCCTCGCCGTTTGATTGGCAGGATGCCCGCGAACTGCTGATTCATTTTTTAGATCAGAACCGACGTCTGTATGATCCGCGCTACGCGGTCAACCCGGTGAAGCAATGGCTCGTTTATCTGAAAGTCTATTACCCGCAGGCCGCTGCGCTATTCAGCGCAGTGAAACGCATCAGTGACGCAGATGAGATGGCTTCAGCGCTATCGCGGGACGAACCGCTGGCGGCAGCCGCGTGATGTATAGCGGCGTCTGCGGCAAAGACCGGTGCATTCGCCACTTTACTTGACCACCACATCATGAGAACGATGTGCGACTAAGCAGGACGCTAAAAACATGACGTCGACAACCACTGGAACCCACGGCGATCTGTGGGGGCACCCCAAAGGACTCTATGTCTGCTTTGGCACCGAGCTTTGGGAGCGCTTCTCCTTTTACGGCATGAAGTATCTGTTGCTTCTGTACCTCACAAAATACCACCTGTTTTCAGACGCGGCCGGATTGGGTGTCTTGGGTAGCTATGCATCGCTGGTCTATGCCATGCCGGTCCTGGGCGGGCTGATCGCTGACCGGTTCATCGGTATGCGCAAAGCAGTGACGTTCGGTGGACTGCTATTGGTGGCGGGGCATTTGGGCATGGCCTTTGAGGGGGAAGCCGCGCGACAAACCAGCGATGGCGTTCTACGTGATGAGCAGGCGCTGTCGATTTTTTACCTGTCGCTGGCACTCATTGTGGTGGGCGTGGGGTTTTTAAAACCCAATATCTCCACTGTAGTAGGCAAGCTCTACCCCGAGGGTGATGCTCGGCGCGACGCCGGCTTCACCATTTTCTACATGGGCATCAATATCGGCGCATTTACCGCCACCCTCCTCTGCGGCTTGCTGGGCGAGGTCTATGGCTGGTCCTGGGGGTTCGGTGCGGCGGGGGTCGGCATGCTGCTCGGGCTGATACTCTTTCAGTGGGGCCAAAAGTATCTGCTGGGCCACGGAGAACCTGCAGAACCCGAAAAGCTCAGTCGAAGTCTCGGGGTTCCGGGGCTGACCATTGAACGGGCCATCTATCTGGGAAGCCTGCTGATGGTAGCGGTGGTCTGGCAGCTGGTGCAGCTCACCGATACCGTGGGAACGCTTCTGGATGTGCTGTCCCTGGCCGTGCTTGCCGCGCTGGCCTGGTTTCTATTTTTTCGATGCAACAAAGTCGAGCGCGAGCGCATGTTTGTGTTGATCGTGCTCACGCTGTCGACGGTGATCTTCTGGGCGCTTTTTGAGCAGGGAGCCGGGTCGATGACGCTCTATGCAGATCGCGTGACTGACAAAACGCTGCTGGGCATATCGCTCACCGCCGCGCAATTTGGCGCTGCCAATTCCTTTTTCATTTTCTCGTTGGCGCCACTCTTCGCGTTGCTGTGGACCCGGCTGGCACGGCGCGGGTGGGAGCCCAGCACGCCAGTGAAGTTTTCACTTGGCATTGCCCAGGCGGGCCTCGGATTTGGCGTTTTGGTTTACGGCGCACAATTTCCCGATCAGGCGGGATTGGTGTCAGCCTGGTGGTTAATCCTCGCCTACCTGCTCCACACGACCGGCGAACTCTGTTTGAGCCCGGTGGGGCTATCCGCAGTGACCAAGTTAGCGGTGCCATCGGTCGTTGGGGTCATGATGGGCACCTGGTTCCTGGCATCGGCGTATTCGTCTTACGTCGCGGCGCAGATCGCCACGATTGCGGCACGACCAGCGACAGGAGCCACACTGGACCGGCCCGGTGCGCTGGCGGGTTACACAGAGCTGTTCGGGCAGTTGCTGACAATCGGACTCGCTGGCGGCGCGGTGCTCATTGTGTTGTCACCGATCTTAAAGCGGCTGATGCACGGCGTGCGCTGAATCAGGCAGACAGCAAGATTGCCTCACAAACATCAGTTGCTGCAGAAATGGGTGAGATCGTCGCGCCAGCAGACCCGCTAGACATACTGAGTTGATATGCTCGCGTCGATGGGTTTACGTCGGCCGTAACAAATTAAAAAAAGCAAATTGGGGGATCGTATGAGAGTTCTGAACCTGCTTTTGTTGCTTACATTGACGACTATGGGAGGGTGCCAGCCTGCCGACGACAATACCGAAACAAGCCCCAACAGATCTGCGCCAAATGTCATCCTACTGATGGCTGACGACATGGGCTGGGCGCAAACCAGCTATTACGGTCACCCCATTTTGCAAACTCCCAACCTCGACGTCATGGCATCCAGCGGCCTGCGTATGGATAGGTTCTACGCCGGTGCGCCAAGCTGCACGCCCACTCGCGCATCGGTGCTAACGGGCCGCACTAATGATCGCACCGGTGCATTCAGAGTGGGTCAGTCCATAAACAAGCAGGAAAAAATGCTGTCAACAGCATTTCAAAATGCTGGTTATGCCACAGCTCACTTTGGCAAATGGCATCTGAATTACAACGGCGTTGGCCTAGAACATCCACTGGAGGCGGATGATCCCCATAACCCCGGTGAGCTCGGTTTCGACTATTGGCTAAGTCACACGAGTGGCTTCGATTTTTTTGAGAGCTCCGGCGGCGCGTTTGAACTGAGCCGCATGGGACAGCGCGAGACATTTATCGGTGATGGCTCCGAGGTGATTGTCAACGAGGCGCTGCAATTCATCTCAAATCAAGTGCAACGCGACAAACCAGTATTCGTCGTTATCTGGTATTCGTCACCACATGGTCCTTGGAAGGCGACGGCAGAGGACATCGCCCCGTTTTTGGGGCAGATTGACCGCACATCCGCGAATATGCACGGAGAGATAGTTGCGATGGACCGCTCTATCGGTGCGCTACGGCGGGGTTTACGTGATCTCGGAATCGCTGAAAACACGCTCATCTGGTTCACCAGTGACAATGGCGGCTCTGCTGACATCGACACCGGCGTCACCTATCCTAATGGCAAAGACAGACCGCCCAGAATCGAATATCCCTCTGACTGTAGTGATTTTATCGATCCCGATCTGACCAGCGAGGAATCGGTTGCTTTAGGTTGTATACGTGGAGCAAAACCTGACAGTACCGGCCATTTACGCGGCTTTAAGAAAGATTTTTATGAAGGTGGATTGCGGGTCCCGACTCTGGTGGAATGGCCAGCAGTAATTGAACCACGAGTAACCAATTTCCCCTCAGCGACCTACGATATTTTCCCAACGCTCATAGACGTTGCCGGCTTGAATCCGGATTCGATAAGCCACGTACACGACGGAATGTCGATTGTGGATGTTTTCCACTCTGACCCCCCACGTCGGGATAAGCCTCTGGGTTTTAGGGCAAGTGACGGCCGCATGTGGATGGATAACGATTGGAAACTCGTGCAGAACGTCTCGTTCACAACGCGAGGTTTCATTACTGGGCCATTTGAACTGTTCAATATAATCGGAGATCCGAGCGAAGAGCAGGNTCTGATGAACGCCTATCCAGAACGCGCCTCGCAAATGCAAAAAGANTTAGAAAAGTGGAGCGTATCTGTTAGCCGNAGTGCGTTGGGTGCTGACTATCCTGAAGGATTGGTATTGCCGACAGGGCGCAAGTTTGACCCGGTAGTTGATGAGAGGCGCGAGCGTCGCTTNGCACAGTGGGCAAAGGAAGTTAANCGTGCCAACAGTGAATAAACAAAAGGTTGGCTGTNCGGCAATTGGCCTGAGACCCTCAAAAACGAACAGCAACGGGTTNATGATTTGCATAGCCAAGAGTTCACCTGGTCTAACCCTNGGCNAGCAAAGCTNGGCTGTGAACTCGCCCCCGTGGCCTTNAGCAACGCAGATATCTAGCATGGTAGGTAATGGAAGATAATATTGATCCGNCCAACGTCAACACTTTGCGGCTAGCCAGTGGCGCGCAAATGCCTGCACCTGCGTTTGGCACGTTTCACTCCGATTGGGCGCAAGCCAAAATGAAGCAAGCCACGGTTGAGGCGATCCGACTCGGATGGCGACATATCGACACTGCGCGCGCCTACGAAAACGAGGCTTTAATCGGCGAGGCCATTCGTGAGGCCATAAAAAAAGGCTACATAGGATCTACTAGCGATCTGTTCATCACCGCTAAATTATGGAACGGGCACATGCACCCCGCTGAGGTANCATCGGCGGCAGACAGCACGCTGCGAGCGCTTGGTGTCGAGAAAATCGACATGTACTTAAATCATTGGCCCTGGCCAAACGTGCATGCNCCCGGCGCCCATGGGGNCGAACGTAACCCCAACTCGGTGCCGTATATTCACGAACAATTTCTCAANACATGGAATGAAATTGCAAAGCTGAAAAAAGCAGGCAAAGTCGTCGATATTGGCACCTCAAACCACACGCGAGGCCAAATGGAGATGCTTTTACGAGATNTAGCCGATAGTGAGCGACCGCTCGTCAATCAAATGGAAATGCACCCTTTATTTCAGCAAACCGAACTGCGGCGCTTCTATGAATCTGAAAACATCGTTTGCACAGGTTACATGGCTGTCGGTTCACCGCGCCGACCAGCTCGCGACACATTTGAAGAGCACCGCACAGATTTGGAAGCACCAGTTATTTGCGAAATTGCTCGCGAACTATCGGTATCTCCCGGACGTGTCTGCTTGAACTGGGCCAGCCAACGAGAGGGTAAGAGTGGCGGATACGTCGTGATGTCAACGAGGTCCGAACACGCGCTGGATAATTTGCGGGCGGCTACCGAAGATATTTTATCTGACCATCATTTGCTGGCGATATCAGGCGACGGGTCAGATGCGCACCCAGGAATTGAGGCTAACAACCGCTTAATCCGAGGTCAGGTTTTTTTGTGGCCAGAAGCCAATTCCGATTGGCGGGTGCTTTGGGATGATAGTCAGCTCTTTGAGACGCGCGATGATTACGCTGCGTTNCAAGNAACTCAGTAGCCGACTGCAGGAGACACCCTATGCGGCAGGCCATTGTGGAAGGACCAGGTCAGATCGACTTCTGCGAGCTGGATGAGCCAATCGCAGGCTACGGTCAAGTGAGAATACGCATACAGCGCATTGGTATCTGTGGTTCAGATATCCACGTCTTCCACGGCAAGCACCCCTTCGTTACTTACCCGCTTGTGCAAGGACACGAGTATGCGGGCGTGATCGATCAACTTGGTGAGGGTGTAACAGGTCTCAGNGTAGGAGACAAAGTGACTGCCACCCCGCAAGAGACTTGCGGTGACTGCGCACCTTGCTCGAGAGGCCAGTACAACGCCTGCGAGACTTTAAAGGTCCGAGGTTTTCAAGCACCGGGCTGTGCACAAGAGTATTTTCTTACTGAAGCCGACAAAGTCATCGTGTTACCCGATACTTTTGAGCCAGACCAAGGTGCATTCGTGGAGCCAGTTGCAGTGGCTGTGCATGCCACTGGCCTTGCAGGCAACTTGACCGGTAAGAATGTCGTGGTATCCGGCGCCGGNACAATTGGNAACTTCATAGGACAAGCCTGCAAGTGCCTCGGTGCGGCNAAGGTACTNATCGCTGATATCAGCGAATACCGTCTTCAAGTTGCNAGCGANGTCGGCATAGACGCGGTTTGCAATGTGNCAGAAGAGTCNCTNGAGTGNGCAGCCAAGCGCTTTTTTGGNGAGGNCGGATACGACATNGCTGTTGAGGTGGCAGGNGTCGAGGACAGNCTANNTGCGCTGGTGNCAGGTATNGGNAAGGGCGGNACNCTAGTGNTNGTCGGGGTNTTTGGCGAGCGCCCATCTGTAGACATATCCATGGTGTGTGAACATGAACTCAATCTGAAGGGATCGATGATGTATCGGCACCAGGACTTCGAAAAAGCCGCGCAGTGGATAGCTTCAGGACACATCCAGACCGAACCGCTTATCTCGCGGCACTTTACCTTTGAGGATTTCGCCAGAGCCTACGCCTACATAGATGAAGCGGGTGAAAACGCAATGAAAGTCATAATCGATGTCGACCGCGAGCAGCCAAAATTGGGCGGGAGCAACTCATGACCGAGAGGTATACCCCCGACTGGGGATCATTACGCAACCATTCCACACCAAAATGGCTTCAGGACGANAAGTTTGGGATATACACCCACTGGGGAATCTACTCAGTACCAGAGCGCGGGCCAAATGGGACTTGGTATCCCCACAACATGTATCGGCCCGGCAATGGCAAGGGAGATCAAGCTGACTACCACGAAAAAACCTTTGGCCCGGCGTCGCAGTTTGGCTACAAGGACTTTATCCCAATGTTCACCGCTGAAAAATTCGATCCGGATGAATGGGCCCAACTATTCAAGGCGTCGGGTGCACGCTTTGCCGGCCCCGTTGCTGAACATCACGACGGTTTTTCAATGTGGAACAGTAAGGTCAATGCTTGGAACTCCATGCGNATGGGCCCGAANCGTGATGTCACTGGCGAGCTAGAAAAGGCCTACCGGAAGGCGGGAATGCGCTTCATGGTAGCGCTACATCACGCTGAACACTGGTGGTTTTATCCTCACTGGCGAGACGATTGCGACGTGTCAGACCCAAGATATGCTGGTCTTTACGGAGAATTGCACAACCTTGAGGGCTTCGCTGAAGGAACAATACAGAATGGGAACGACTGGCTTGCACAAGACCGACCGAGCAAAGCATTTCTGGATAACTGGCGGGCAAAGATAGATGAACTCATTGACGGCTACCAGCCTGACCTCATCTGGTTCGATTTTGGCATTCGACTCCTACAAGAGAACTACAAAAAGCGCTTCTTGGCCGATTACTACAACAAGGAAACAGAATGGGGCAAGCAGGTAGCAGTTACCTATAAAGGACACGACTTCGCACCAGGGGCAGCGATTGTTGATTACGAGCTGGGTCGGATGGATCAACTGACCTACTATGACTGGATCACGGATACATCCGTTGATGACATGGGCGCGTGGTCGTTCGTGAGAGAGGCTGGCTTCAAAAAAGTGAGTACGCTCGTCCACAACCTCGTGGACAATGTAAGTAAAAATGGGTATCTGCTGCTGAATGTCGGTCCTAAAGCGGACGGCACGATTCCAGACGGAGCTAAAGAGTGCCTGAGGGGCATAGGTGATTGGCTCAGGATAAATGGTGAGGCGATCTTCGAGACCCGGCCTTGGGTGGCCTACGGCGAAGGCCCAACAGAAATGGCATCAACAGGTCACTTCAGCGAGCGTCGAGAGGTCAATTACACGCCCGAAGATATCCGCTTCACATGCCGCGACAACATTTTGTATGCAACGTTTCTGGGCTGGCCTGGCGAGAACAGCGTGATCCGATTCAATCAGGCCGAGTCCTCTAGCTTCGCGACTATTAAACGTCTTGAAGCGAGCGAAATCGAGTCAGTGCGCATGTTGGGCGTTGATAGGGAGCTTGAATTCGCGATGACCCATAACGGACTTGAGATCAAAGGGCCATCGGAGCCGCCTTGCCAGCATGCGTTCGTTTACAAGATCGTGCGTAAGGAACCATTTGAAAGCTGAGGGAAGCTCGGGGTNTTTCAGTGTCGGAGGCGCCAGCCGCCGTCTACGTTTAAGACCTCACCGTGAAAATACGCTCCCGCACGACTACACAGCATAACTGCGACCCCCGCAATATCTTCTGGGCCTCCGTACCGATGGGCAGGTATGCGCTCAAGCTCTGCCAAAAAAGACTCTGCCTGTGGGTCCTCCCACGCACCTCTTGTCATTTCTGAGTAAAAGCGCCCTGGCGCGATTGCATTAACACGAATGAAGTCGTCGGTGAGCGCAAGTGCTAAAGACGGTGTCAGATGTTCCAAGGCTTTTTTGCTGGTGGAGTAAGCGAGCACACTAGGCAGGACTGCGCTAGCGGCAACCGAGCTGATAAAGATAACGCGTGAGGGGTCATCCAGCGTTGCCTTCGCCTTGAGCAACTCGAGCAACGCCTGTGTCAGAAACAATGGCGAACGGGTATTCAGGTCCATGGATTTGTCCCAAGCCTTGGCTGTCATGGTCTGAATTTGGGTGCCTAGCCCGATCCCCGCGTTGTTAACAAGAACGTCTAGATGTGACTCCCTCTCCGAGATAGCCTCTGCAAGGGCTTGAACTCCCTCTAGACCGCTCAGATCACCAGATATCGGTATACACTGACCCTCACTTAAGGCTGACAACTCGTCCGCTTTTTTGGAAAGTTTGTCTTCTGAACGACCCGTAATAAAGACACGTGCAGCACCGGCCGCCAAGAAGCCCTCAGCCATGTAACTACCTAGGCCGCTTGACGCGCCGGTGACTAAGCAGACCTTCCCGGTCATTGAGAACAAGTCTTTAATCATTATTAGTTCCCTCTAGAAACGGACATTTATCAGGTGTCACGGCAGCGATCAATTTAAGCACCCGTAGTTACGAGTCTATCAACTCAATATATGTAGCAAGTCTGCTCGTGCGATGATCTCACCCATTTCCGTCGATGATGTATCGGTCTGAGCAACATTCGAACAGCATGGCGGCGACATATGTTGGTCCACCGCTGTATTACTGCTAGAGGAACCGAACTAGGCGGTAGGAGGAGGTGTAACCTCAAAATTGGTGGCGATTTGGAAAATTGCCTATTTGAAACGAATACCGGCCGTAAAAANGAGCACACAGGTTTNGCGAACTGCAGCCTAGCGTGCGCTATCCATAACGTTTATGTTGTTCTTTCCCCGCTGACTTGTACNGACAGACCTTGGCTTACGCGAGATGAGCTTATGAAATTTGAGACNNTTCTTTACGACGTGCAGGACGAGGTTCTGACTATCACGCTCAATCGGCCAGAGAGGTTGAACGCTTGGACAAGACAGATGCTGCAGGATCTNTTGGCCGCGTTCGATGTCGCCGANGCCGACGATGGCATCGGGGCAATTATNCTCACCGGTGCCGGTNGAGCGTTCTGCGCTGGTGCCGATCTATCCGCAGGTGGTGGACAGACATTTAAAGGCGCAGGCGGCCAACCAAACATCGAGGAATTGGGAGACAGTGGAGGTGCTGCCTCTCGACGCATCTTTCGCAGCCTTAAGCCAGTGATAGTAGCCTTTAATGGNCCGGCCGTCGGTGTTGGCCTGACTCTGACGTTGTCTGCAGATGTCCGAATTGCCGCACCAAATNTAAAGATGGGCCTGGTNTTCTCAGCACGGGGCATCATTGCGGAGGGCGCCTCTTCATGGTTTTTGCCTCGCCTTGTNGGCATGAGTAANGCACTGGAGTGGGCAATGTCGGCACGCATTTTTCGTTCTGAGGAAGCNCTGGAGGCNGGGCTAATNAGNAGTATCCATGNGNNTGATGANCTNTTACCGGCNGCGNNTNANTTAGCNCGCGAGTTNNCNNCGAACTCAAGGGTATCGAACGCCGTTATTCGGCAGATGTTCTGGCGNATGCAGGGCGCCGAAGATCCTGTTATCGCNCATCGTCTCGACACNAAAGGCATGGTGCAACGCGGCGCNTCCGCCGACGCGACTGAGGGNACNACCGCTTTTCTCGAAAAGCGCGCTGCAAAGTTTCCCGATAAGGTTAGTCAAGACATGCCCGACTTCTTCCCATGGTGGGAAGANCCAAAATTCTTGGAGTAAANATGAAAACTAGAATTACTGAACTGTTTGGTATTCAGCATCCGATCATNCAGGGTGGGATGCACTATGTCGGCTTAGCCGAAATGGCAGCTGCAGTCTCTAANGCAGGCGGATTGGGAATTATCACAGGCTTGACGCAAGGCACACCTGANGGCTTGGCCGCGGAGATCGAGCGCTGCAGAGCCNTGACTGCTAAGCCGTTCGGCGTCAATCTNACGTTTCTGCCTTCCGTTAAGCCGCCAGACTATCCGGGATTCGTCCGGACCATCATAGACAGCGGAGTAACAATCATTGAGACNGCAGGCAACAATCCAGCGCAATACTTACCAGTTTTNAAAGAGGCAGGAATTAAAGTTATTCATAAGTGCACCTCGGTACGCCACGCAATCAAAGCGCAAACAATCGGCTGTGATGCTGTCTCGGTCGACGGTTTCGAATGCGGTGGCCACCCCGGCGAAGATGATGTCCCAAACTTTATTTTACTGCCGAGAGCCGCTGAGGAACTCGATATCCCTTTCGTTTCATCCGGCGGCATGGCAGACGCACGTTCATTGGTCGCGTCGCTGGCGATGGGAGCCGANGGTATGAATATGGGTACCCGTTTCATCGCCACCCAAGAGGCACCGGTNCATGAGAATGTTAAGCAGGCTTTGGTNGCGGCCANCGAGCTAGACACACGCTTGATNATGCGGCCGTTGCGCAATACAGAAAGAGTTTTAAACAACGCCGCGGTCGAAAAACTATTAGANAAAGAGANAGCCCTTGGCTCCCAACTGGAATTTAATGACATTGCTGAGGAGTTAGTTGGGGTGTATCCNAGAGTAATGCAAAAGGGAGAGTTAGATGCGGGCGGNTGGTCCTGCGGAATGGTGGCAGGACTTGTGCACGACATTCCAACCGTAAAAGANCTTATTGACCGCATCATGNGAGAGGCAGATGAACTCATCCACGACCGTTTAGCTAGCCTGATTTAAAATACCACACAAAACGATAACCCCGGCGAGGGCCCCTTAGTAGTGTATGTCGGCAGTTTCACAAATTGAGTTTGACTGGTAAGTTCAGTCTTGCGGGTANGCGGTATCGCCNTCCGANCACTCACCTTAAAGACGTTGCCATGATCTATCACTTCGCTCTNCACANCGTGATCNGGAAATCACCGATATCCAGACGATGCATCTCGAGAAGGGGNAANCCTAAGGTTTTAGCATAACTGTGGCTGTTACNGTTTTAGGCATTTACGTAGCCGACTTGGTTTTTTTCGGACAAAAAATCCCCCAGGCGGGAGAGACGGTCTTGGGAAATAATTTTGTAGTCGGGCCCGGTGGCAAGGGATCCAATCAGGCAGTGGCCGCATCTAAAGCCGGCGTAAAAACGCATTTCATATCCAAGATTGGAGATGATCAATTTGGGCGTATGGCGATAGAAATGTATGACGAGGCCAAAGTTGACTATTCCAATGTGAGCATCTCGGAAGATTACTCAACTGGCGCCGCGGCAATCATGGTGGATGAGGTCACAGGCGCAAACGCTATCAATGTGTATCCCGGCGCTTCCGGTGCCATGACCAAAAAAGATATCGATGACGCCGAGCCAGCAATCAAAAACTCAAAAATATTTCTTACACAGCTGGAAGCGCCGAAAGAAACGGTAATGTACGCGCTGAAAAAAGCGAGCGACCTAGGAGTGACCACAATACTTAATCCCGCTCCCGCAGCTTGTATCGAAAAAAGCGTTTTTCCTCTTGTCGACTACTTCACCCCTAATGAAATTGAGGCAAGTTTTTACGTCAACCATCAGGTTGAAACACATGATGATGCGCGCAGAGCTGCAGAGAGCTTGCTGGACATGGGGGTCAAAAATGTGGTCATCACTCTTGGGGAGAGAGGCGCATTTTTCGCTAGTGCGCATGAAGCTTTTTTTTGTCCTGTTGCGACCTTAAAAACCCCTGTCGTTGACACTACAGGTGCCGGGGACGCTTTTAATGCAGGTCTCGCGGTTNCTCTTACANAAAATATGAGTGTGCAAGAGGCTATGGCTTTTGCAAGTGCTACCGCAGGACTTTCTACCACCAAAATTGGCACAGCAAAGGCCATGCCTAGTCGAGAACAAATCGAGGCGTCTCTCCGCGGCGAGTAGGTCCAAGTAGAAGCCTCAGTAGGGGTGTCGCAGTCTCGCCCAAGACTTTGCTGGCTCGGCCTTTGGCTTGATTTCCTCGGACGTCCCGATAACTCACCACTTTTTCTGCGGCACCTGGTCAAGCGAAACGGAAGTAAAGCCCTCTAGGGTGAGCGCTAAGTTTGTGCCAATGTTTCCGTGGCCACGAAAAGCCAGAGAGCAGTGTTTTAAAGCCCAGTGGTCGGTAATTTTTTACCGAGTGCTGCTGCCTCAGTGGCGTAGTCAGCGTACGAGTCTTTCAGNACGGCCGAGTTCAGAGTNGTCTCTGCCACTAGNTCGCGACTTTTTGCATCGAAAATAGANGTCTTGATCCAGTTTGATTCTGTTCTTCGACTCTCGCTGAGAGCAANGATCTCACGCTCGAGCTGGTAAGCGTGATTGACGAAAAGAGGCCCATCAATCAAGCGAATTTCCTGCCCAGCAAAGAGGCCTATTGCAGGACCGCGAACGCGAAACCCTGCGCTCCCACTCGAGTATTGGGTCAACACGCTAACCATTTCCATCGGAATCACGGGCCGTCCCCAAGGGTTATCCGAACTCGTATAGTAGGGATGAGCCTCGGTGATTTTTGCCAACTTTTGCCTCAAGGAGAATGGATACATTGGCCCCATATGTTGATCAAACTCCATGATGACATCCTCGGGATTTGCCGCCCCTTGNTGACCGACCNTNAGATCAGNNAGAATNACAAGNTGTTCAGAGGGCNTTAACTTAGCNAGNCGACGGTCAATTTCAGTCTCGCCGTAGTCCGGTCCCACNGAGGCGGTACCTNTNAGTACCGGTGTGCCATCCCTCTTNTCAGCACCGATAGCTATNGGCGNTNAGTCGNTCCCTCGCGGTTCANNNAACNCCCTCACNTCCTCGCCATCGACAACCATGTTCTGATAATGNGCACTNATGCACCCTCTCTCAAACCAGACGTCGCCAAACACCTCATNCAACAGTGGTNCAAATTGNCTGAAGTGAGTCGGGCCCTCAATCGGCGCGCCAGAAAAACCCAGATCNTCGGCCATTTGNTCATCGTGAATNGACAGATGACCGTCATACTCCTGAGCGTCTAGCATCTGCTTCGGAGATCGGTACTCGCCATACATTCTGGTCATAAGAAATCCAAATATAAGAAATTCCGTTTTTGCGCATATGGTTAAAACCTGCGCTCTTAATCACTGCAAGACGATCATCACTGGTTGACGATACATAGGCTGACCATCGTCGCCAAACAGCTCTTCAGCGACCAAACCCGGATTCTAGTTTTTATGCTCATGCGACATTCCCCAATAACTTTTGTCTCGCTGCCGCCTGTATTGCGCGCTTCGCAACTTTGCCAGAAGCAATGCGAGGCAGCGGTGCCTGCTGAAATTCAAAGTAACGAGGGACTTCGAAATGTGCGAGTCGATCTTCAAGGAATTCGCGTAAATCTGAGTCTTTCAGCTCATCACTCACATAAACGGTGGCGCCAACCTCTTCACCGAGTCGCTCGTCAGGCACGCTATAAACACAAGCCTCTACGACAATCGGATGCTCGACTAATGCGGCTTCTACTCGACCGCAACCAATGTTCTCCCCGCCACGAATCACCATGTCCTTTATACGGTCTACGATGAACAAGAAACCATCCTCGTCTAGATGAGCCGCGTCTCCGGTGCGAAACCAATCTCCGTCAAAAGCCTCGATGTCGGCGTCAGGTCTGTTCCAGTATCCACGAAACATGGAAGTACCTCTGACCTGCAATTCACCGCGCTCACCCGCCGCCAGTTCCTGGCCGGCCTCACCAACAATGCGAAAATCAAGCACCGCTGAGCATTGGCCCGAACTCGCGGGCCGCTCGAGGTAATCAGACGCGGCTATACCCGCGCCGATGGCATTAGTTTCCGTCATCCCCCAGCCAGTCGATGGCACCACGTCATCAGTAAGCTGATTAATTTCACGAACCTGCTCAGGTGGCCTTGGCGCACCGCCGCCGCCAAGGACAAGTAGGCTGGATAAGTTGTGATCTGTGTGTTTTTTTGCCGCTCGCACCAGGTCACCAGAAATAGCAGGTGTTGCAAGCAGGCTAGTAAGGCGCTCGCGCTCAATGAGTTGCATTGCGAGCTCGGCATCCCATTTGTACATGCAGACGACCTTTCGCTGCACTCGGACACACGAGAGCATCGCTGCGTGACACGCAGCAACATGGAATAGTGGCGTGGCCAAAAGCATACCGCCTTGATGAAGGGGCTCTGGTAGTTCATGAATGCCCATGTGCGAACGTAACTCCCAGTCAAGCTCCCAGGACAGCAGTGCATGAAGAATACTGCGATGTGATGACACAACTCCTTTTGGGTGACCAGTGGAACCAGACGTGTAGAGAATGATCGCGTCGTCATCAGGCTCGACGCTGGCTTCCGGCATAGCAGATCCAGCGTGGGCCGCGATAGTTGCCTCCCAGGTCGTACTTGATAGCTTCGGATGCTTCGGCGCGCGGACCCGAATCACCTTGGTCTCGCTCGTGATGCGGTCGCACTCCGCTAGCCGAGCTACTCGGTCTTCGTCAGCAATAACAACTCTCGGCTCACAGTCGGACAAGCTAAAGTCGAGTTCATTTCGATTCCACCAAGCATTCACGGGAACAGCTATCGCTCCAATCGATGTGATTGCAAACAAGGATATGACCCACTCGGGATAGTTGCGCATCGCTATAAAAACACGATCACCCTTCCCAACTCCGTAATCTAAAATTAGCGCTGCAGCGAGTGCGCTCGCATGTTGATAAACCGTCTCGTAACTCAAGCGCTCTTCTTTATAGATGAGAAAATCAAGGTCGCTTTGATTCTCAAAAATCAGATCGTGCATCGTCAAAGGTGCATTGACGAAAACTCTGCAGGGTTTCCCGCGGATATGGGTGGATTCCAGTTCAAAAGGTTGACCTGGCGCGCAAACTTGTTTTATTGCCTGTCGACGCGACATGATAGGTTTAATCAAGTGCGAGCTCTTTGAATACTGTTGAATCGGCCGATGAGATTAACACCAAGCCTGCACGCGAGTTAAATATGAGATACCCCAAAACTTAGGACCCTGCAAACGCCAGGACAAGGTGAACCGGAGAGAGATACCAGCGACTATGAATCCAAGTCGATACAGGTCATACCGCCTAGAGGGAAACGCTCGCTACCTTGGAAAACATATTTGGACGAGCACTGGTCAAGTGGTCGGCTTGAGGTCTCTTGCGGCTCCATCAACGCAACTACGAATCCCCGGAGCGAACCAAGGGGACACATAGAATACTCATGTCAGAGCGACGCGTATTCAAATACGCCAAGTGGGCACCGCCGCGTTCACTTAAGCCGCCTCAAAATGGACAGATTTATGAACCAACCACTATTTAGCCCGCAAGGTGTTTACGCTCAAGGCGAGGGAGCGCCACCCCGAGTGATCAGCGCGCCACAACGCTATATACAGGGAGCAGGCGTCCTCAAATCCACAGGTCATTATGTCAAGTCGCTATTAAAAGTAAGTCGTCCGGCGATTTTTGCTTCGCGTCGCGGGTTGTCAACTCAAGGCCTGGAAGTGGAGATGAGTTTGAAAGCCAATGGCATCAATAGCGTTACCGCGCAGTTCGGAAGTGAATGCTCTCTAAGTGAAATCGACTCGCACACCGAGACCCTGCGCGAGGCAGGTATCGACTGTCTGATTGCGATCGGCGGCGGAAAAGTAGCTGACACCGGCAAGTGCATTGCGCACCGCCTAGAAATCCCTGTTGTTGTGGTGCCTACTTTGGCAGCCACCGATGCGCCCTGCTCCGCGCTATCGGTCGTCTACACGCCACAAGGAACAACAGACCACGTCCAATTTTTCCCACAGAACCCAGAAATGATAGTTGTCGACACTGATGTTATTGCAGCTGCGGGAGAACGTTATCTGGTGGCCGGCATGGGCGATGCGATGGCGACTTGGTACGAAGCTGACACCTGCCTGCACAACCCAATGGCGCGCAATTCACTGGGTGCCCTACCCACGCTGGCCTCGGTCGCGATCGGTGAAATTTGCGCGCGCACCCTGTTTGAATTTGGAGAAGCCGCAGCAGAATCAGTGCGTGCCAAGCAAAATAGCTTGGCGCTCGATAAAGTTGTCGAAGCAAACACCTTGCTCAGCGGATTGGGCTTTGAGAGCGGTGGACTCGCGCTAGCCCATGCAATTGCGGGCGGTTATCCCGAAATCAAGATCGTGCATGACAATTACCTCCATGGCGAGATGGTGGCGATGGGCGTCATGGCGCAGCTAGCGATGCAGAACTCACCAGATCGTGAGAGGGTCGCGAGATTTTTTGCCCGGGTTGGTCTACCAATTCATCTCAACCAGCTGTCAATTTCGGCCCCCAACCGGGACGACGTCGATAAAGTCATCAAGCTGGCACTCTCGCGTCCCATAGCCAAGAACATGCCCATGCCGGTTACTCATGCGACCGTCAAAGAGGCTATTCTCAGTGGCGATAAACTTGGACTGGCAGTGACAAATGAAATCGGTGACGACGCATACCGGCGCCTTCATGACTAAAACCGGAGCAGAGCGAGGATCATGGATTACGAAGAGATCATTTACCAAGTCGACGAATCAACTGCGACTATCACCATAAACCGGCCTGAAAAACTTAACGCACTTACAAACCTGACACAGGCGGAAATCCGCCATGCGCTGGACCAATCAGAGCGTAACCCGGAGGTCATTGGTACTGTGCTGACAGGAGCCGGTCGCGGGTTTTGCGCGGGTGTTGATATGAATTCGCTGAGCAGCATTAGTGAGGATGGCAAACGCAAAGGTTCGCGTTTCAAGCATCTCGAGGCTCATCCCGGTAACCCTGACAATGACCCTAATTTCAATTCATCACCAACATATTTTCTGGGCCTACGTAAACCGCTTATCGCCGCAATAAACGGCGCATGTGCCGGGCTCGGTTTTAGTTATGCGACCTTCTGCGACATGCGGTTCGTCGACCCAACAGCAAAGTTTGTAACGTCATTTGGTCCACGCGGCCTTATTGCTGAGCACGGCACTAGCTGGATGTTGCCTCGTNTAATNGGNCCNTCCAATTCCTTGGATCTTTTTTGGTCGTCNCGNCANATGCTCGGNGANGAGGCCTNTCGGATCGGATACGCNAACCGNTTNTGNNCCCAGGGNAATNGCCTTNCTGANGCTCAAGACTACCTTCGTGNAATTGCCGGNACATCTGCACCNNTGTCTATCATGATGATGAAAAAACAGGTTTATCGCCATCTCATGCAGGAGCTTGGTGACGCCATGGATGAATCGACTCGCTGGATGGACGAGAGCTTGGCCCGAGACGATTTCAAGGAAGGCGTCGCGTCTTTTGTTCAAAAAAGACCACCCAATTTTGCAAGGATTGAGGTCGATTAAGCCTGCAAGCTGTAAATCCTTTGTGCATTTCCCATAAACATGGCGTGCTGCTCATCAGCACTAAAGGCACAGGTCATTTTCTTAAAAGCATTCCACAGTACGTTGTACGACACTGACAGTCGATCGACCGGAAAATTGCTCTCAAACATACAGCGCGCAGGGCTGAAGCAGTCAATAGTATGCAGATAATATGCGCTATGTGCTGCGACGATCTCGTCAGACGTCGCTGGAGTTGCTCGCTGATCCCATCCCCAGCCATTAATCGGCATGGCTAGACCTCCAAGTTTTGCGACCACATTCTCGCAAGTCGCAAGCTCTCTGATGTCTTGTTGCCACTGCGGAAAGATTTCGAGCTGCTTGCCCGCATAATCGCCAATACCCATCGGACCACCGAAGTGATCGCATATGATCGTCGTATCCGGAAAGGCCCGAGCTATGTTNGTAAGCTCGGGAATTTGTTCATGCGTGAGCCATGCATCGAAACTCAGGCCCGCTGCTGCGAGTTGGGCGAAACCTCTGCGAAATTGCTCATCGAGCAACAAGTGGCGTATTCGACCGGTGTAACGCTCCACCGCTGGTGGGTGCGGGTAATACGCTACCGAGTGCCTTATACCCCGCAGCAGTCCTGCNGATGCATCTCGGTGCGCCTCTAGCACTTCAATGACGGCTTCACCCAGTTTCAGATTCGCGTGGCTAACGATTCCTAGAATCGGGGCCTGACCAGGAGTCGAGGTATCACGCGACTTTTTGGCTTGATTTACTGCGTACTCAGTCTCGCCNACGGGCCNCAACTTCTNAGGTCCCTCATTGCGGTAGTTAGTGCTGCACTCCACAAAAACGGTGCCAACAATATTGTGCCCTGACGCCATGTCAGACCAGAGTTGCTCTATTTCATAATCCCCACTCTCTTTGTTGNTCCACAAGTGATGATGCGGATCGATAATCGGTCGCTCACGGTCAACGATTTCNTCNTTTACTTGTTCCAGCCAAGAGTTGGTCACCATGCCGCCCCCTGNATTCCTCTTACAACACAACGCTAAAAAGNGTGCTCTANTCGATGCGGCAAGGCAATGCTTACCATCTCTAAAATCGATTTACCGACGGTGCGAGTTCATATGACCCCATCGCTTTCCCACAGCGACCGCATTTGCTCGTCGGGATCGGATTCAATTCTGAACGCTTTATCGATAATCAGACAACTTCGGTCATTATTGTCGTACGCGGGCCAGTATGGCAGGTCACCGCCATTCGGGTTACCGGTTGCGACGAAGCGAGCAATGGCATCAGACCAGACGCTTGCGACACGCTGGACCTCGCGATTATTTCGATCATGAAAAATCNGNCAGTGCGTTTCTGACTTTTCAAAAATATTGAACGTAAAAGCAAGTTCACTAGCGTGGGCCGCGCCCAGATCTTCCATCTCTGGCAAATCAGCTGGCATGTCAAAACGATAAAACCAAGCGTCACATCCAGCGCCTGAAGTGGTTTCTGCCGCAATTAGGCAAATCCGTCTAAACATATGGTTCCAAATCATTTCGTGGAAAGTGCCAGGAGATGCAGTTGGAAACTCGCTACGCAGTGCGGCCAAGAAAGTTGATGGGTCAGCCCCAAGCAACGTCTCTTTCGCTAATGCTTGATTCAGCCNTGAATAGTGCGCCTTGTCGGTNTGCTGNCCTAAGGTATACAAAGTACCTTCTCGCAAATTGCTACCAATCAGCAGCGGCACGCCGGAAGCACCCCGATCACGAATGGCTTCCATAGTCGAGCGCGTAATGACGTCCCCGTCAACGTACACGCCAATCCTGAAATTAATATTAGCGATTTCATTGGCGGACATTGTTTTTAGCCTATCGAGCAGCTGGTTCGGCTCGACTCCTATGCATTCGCTCAATTGCTCCGTACGGTCAGTCTTTTCCCGAAAGACACACGTAGCACTGTGCCCAATCGCCTTGTGATAGAGCGAGTCTGCCGCTGACACA
>PAGS01000081.1 GCA_002705465.1 Halieaceae bacterium | reverse complement strand
TGACCTGAATGAGGATGCGGGGCAGGCGATGGTCGCTGAGCTCGGGGCCGACAACTGCGTCTTCGCCAATGTGAATGTGGTGGACGAAGCGTCCGCAAAAGCGGGTGTTGGGGCCGCTGTAGGCGCATTTGGCACCATTCATATCAACGTAAACTGTGCGGGTATCGGCAACGCGGCGAAAACCCTAGGCCGGGACGGACCGTTCCCGATGGACGTCTGGAATAAAGTCATATCAGTGAACCTGACGGGCACCTTCAATGTGCTGCGATTGTGTGCTGAGGTCATGGCGAAGCATGATCCTGTCACTGACGACGGTGCTCGGGGCGTCATTATCAACACGGCTTCCGTGGCTGCCTATGAGGGTCAGATGGGGCAGGCTGCCTACAGTGCCAGTAAGGGGGGCATCGTCGGCATGACACTGCCTATCGCACGAGATCTCTCAACCCTTGGCATCCGCGTCAATACGATTGTTCCGGGCCTGATCAACACGCCCTTGTTCAATGGTCTGACACCGGAGTTCGTCGAATCACTGTCGCAGTCAGTGCTGTATCCCAAGCGTCTGGGCAGGCCTGAGGAAATCGCGCAGCTGGCGACGTCAATAATCGATAATGATTACATAAATGGTGAATGCATCCGCATGGACGGCGGCATCCGCATGCAACCCCGCTAACAAGGAGCGTCACGATGTCAGACGAAGCAACAGTTTTAACCGAAGAGGCCGATGGCGTCCTCGTCATCATCATCAATCGTCCGGAAGCAAAAAATGCGGTGAACTTAGCGGTCGCGCAGGGCGTTGCCGCAGCGCTTGAGCGTCTTGATAGCGATGACTCGCTGCGGGTTGGGGTATTGACCGGTGCCGGAGGCACGTTCTGCGCAGGTATGGACCTGAAAGCCTTCGTATCAGGCGAGTTTCCGCATATCGATGGACGAGGTTTTGGTGGCATGACAGAACGCTCCGCCGATAAGCCTTTGATCGCAGCGGTCGAGGGTTACGCCCTCGCCGGTGGCTGCGAGCTGGCAATCGCTTGCGACCTCATTATTGCGGCCGACAACGCGAAGTTCGGCATCCCCGAAGTGAAGCGCGGCCTCGTCGCAGCGGCTGGCGGCTTGGTCCGTTTGCCGTCCCAGATTCCCTACCGGGTAGCAATGGAATTGGCCCTGACGGGCGAATTCATTGCCGCAGATCGCGCGTTGGACATGGGTTTGGTCAATCAACTGACCGAGGCGGGCGGCGCATTAGACGCCGCCAAGTCATTGGCCCAGCGAATCGCCGAGAATGGCCCTATGGCCGTCAAGGTGAGCAAAGCCATCATCAAGGCGTCCCGCGACTGGAGTGATGATGAGGCCTGGACGAACCAAAACGCACTCACTCAACCCGTTTTTACCAGCGAGGATGCGATCGAGGGCGCGACGGCTTTTGCAGAAAAACGCAAGCCGGAGTGGAAGGGGCGTTGAGTTAACCAATCGCGGTTTGATCTTTGCAGAGTCCGTGGCACATTTAGCCAACTAGGCTCTGCGCAATAATCAGGGGCACGAAGTGGGGACGAAGTAGCGGTGAACGAGAGCGACCTTGGAGTCATCAGAAAACTACTGGCGCATGATCTCATGCAGGTCTACGTGCGGTTGTTTTTACTGCTCAGTGTCGCTTGGTTTTCAGTTGAGATCTTCGCGCCGTTCCTCGCCCTGATGCTTTGGTCTGTCATTCTGGCCGTGTCCCTGTACCCGCTGAATCAATGGTTGTCGCTGCGTCTGCATCTGAGCGAGGGGAAGGCGGCGATCGTTTTTGTCGTGATGGCCTTTCTTATCGTGGGGGCGCCTACCGTAGCTTTGGGCGTTTCGCTGGCAGAACACGTCCGGGAATGGGTCACGATTCTGGGAGATCAGCAGGTGCAGGTTCCCGAGGCTAATCCTGCGGTGGCTGAGTGGCCGCTCATTGGGCCAGCCGTATATGACCTGTGGCAGCGGGCCCACGAGGATCTGATGTCAGCGGCGCGAATGATCCAGCCGCAATTACTGACTGGTGGTCGCATTTTGCTCGGCGCTGCTGCGAACACTCTTTTAGCGCTGATCCTGTTTTTCGTCGCGCTACTGATCGCAGGGCTTATGATGGCCAACGCGACAGCGGGTGCGAACCGAAGTCGGCAGCTGCTGGGCACCTTTGCCGACCATGAACGGGGCGACGAGATTCAGACGTTGGTTGTTGCCACTATCCGCTCCGTCTCGAACGGGGTGGTAGGCGTGGCATTTTTGCAGGCTCTGGCACTGGGGGTCGGCTTTCTGGCCCTGGGCGTCCCGGCTGCCGGCGTGTTGGCGCTGCTCGTGCTCTTCCTCGGGGTCTTGCAACTTCCCTCAGCGCTGGTCGTGCTCCCCGCTTTGGCCTGGATATGGCTGGTAGACGATGGTGGCACCGTTGGTAATGCCATCGGCACGCTTTATTTGCTTGCGGCAGGCATGGCAGATGGTCTTCTCAAGCCGTATCTCTTGGGGCGTGGCGTCGATACGCCTATGCCCGTGGTGTTGATCGGCGCTCTGGGTGGTATGGCCGCAGAGGGCTTGATCGGTCTCTTTGTCGGTGCAGTAACGCTGTCGGTAGGTTACAAGTTGCTCATGTCATGGGTTGACCATAGCGTCGCCGAGCAAGAGGCGCTTGAGCACACTGAGGGCAACCCCGGAGCCTGACCGACCGGTCGACCTTTGACCCCACGGCGTGTGGTCCGTAACGAAATTCGTGGCGTAATGCTCTCAGTTCATTGTCACCGGCGGCTTCACACCATGTCTCGTCTCGTCATCCCAAATCCATCAGTCACCCTGTTGCTGCTGTTGCTCGCGGCCTGCGCGGGGCCTGACTACCGGGACATAACGGATGCGTCGATCGCAACCACCACCGGTATGGTCAGTGCTGAGGCCGGTCCCGAGGGGGCGATAAGGTATCGGGATATCCCGTTTGCCAAGCCGCCGGTTGCGGGGCGTCGCTGGGCGGCGCCAGAGACGCTACACAGGCCAGAGAGTCAGATCATACCGTTGCCGGATATGGTGATGTGCCCGCAGCCGCAAAGCATGGCGTCTGGCGGTGCCGTTGGGGCGTATCTCGGTTCTGAAGATTGCCTTTATCTCGATGTCTACACCCCGGGTAACGTGACTACCGACGCTCCTTTGCCCGTGATGCTATGGATCCACGGGGGGAGTAATCTGACTGGCCATAAGGGTGCTTATGACTTTTCTCGGTTAGCCGCGAGAGAGCAGGTGGTGGTCGTGGTGATCAATTATCGATTGGGTCCCTTCGGCTGGTTCGCTCATCCCGCCTTGAATGGCAAGAATCTGACCGAGCCCGCATTGGCAAATTTCGGCACGCTGGACATGATTGAGGCACTGCGGTGGACGCAAACCAACATTGCCCAGTTTGGTGGTGACCCGACCAACGTCACGGTTTTCGGGGAGAGTGCCGGCGGTCGAAATGTCTTTAGCCTACTGGCGTCACCGCTTGCCGATGGACTGTTTCACAGAGCGATCGCGCAGTCGGGCCATGTCAGGAGCGTTACGCTGGATGAGGCGTATAACGGTGAGCGGCAGTACCCTATGGTGGATAGGGGCAGTTGGGAGGTCGTCGGTGCGCTGGGCTTGGAGCCTGAGTCTGCAACCGCGGGGGCCTTACGTGAGGTGTCGACCAGTGACCTGCTTGAGGCCTATTTTGAGCTTGATGAGGATCACATCCAGCCGCTGGTTATCCGCGATGGGGTCGTGATTCCCAAAGCCGGTATTTTGGCGGCATTGGCGGATCCAGAGTACGCCAAAGACGTTCCGGTGATGGCGGGTACGACGCGGGATGAAATCACACTTTGGGTAGGTTTGAGCCGGTATTTCGTCGACATCAGTTACCCACTGACACGCTCGTTGCCGCCCAAAATTCGTATTAAAGATCCGCTGCTTTACGCCTTTTGGGTTGATATGCGCTCGCGTGGCTGGAAGTTGGGCGCGGTGGACCTGCCCTTCACTGCGATGCAGGCGGCGGGGTATCACCAACTTTATGCGTATCGCTTTGATTGGGATGAACAGGCCGATACCTACCTCGTACCCTTTTCAGAAATTTTGGGAGCCTCCCACGCGAGTGAGATCGCCTTCGTGATGGGCGCCCCAATGTACGGCTCTATCGGAAAATATATGTACCCCGACACGGACTCTGCTGCAGAGATGACCGAGATAATGATGACGGGCTGGGCCGAATTTGCTCGCACAGGATCTCCCTCGTTGCCCGATGGCACACCGTGGGCCCCTTATGACGCGGAGAGGCCTGAATTCATGCGGCTGGATGCGGGCGGTGTGGGTATGAGTGATGATGTGCCGTCACGGGATGAGCTCCTTGAGCAGGTCGCGCGCACCGAATTGCTGTCACCACTGGAGCAGTGTTTGCTGGTGTGGGAATTGGTCACGGCGGTGGGTGTGCCGGACTACAAGGCCTACGCCCTCTGGAATGCTGGACGCTGTGCCGGGACAGACGCACCTGCTGAAAAGCGTCGCATTCGTGAGGCGCTCGAGGCAGAGTACGGCAGTGTCTATTTTTCGGGATAGCACTTCAGCGTCAGGGCGCCGTGGGGTCTAGGGCGCAGGTCCTCGCCATCGCTGGTGGCTCCGGTAGCGGAAAGACGACGCTTGCGGGTGCGTTGCTGGAGGTGTTAACGCCCGACCGCGTGGCCCTCGTGTCACTCGACACCTATTACCACGACCTGTCTCACCTCGCACGGAAAGACAGAGAGTCAATAAACTTTGATCACCCCGAGGCGCTTGATTTGGCGCTGTTCTGCCGTCACCTTGAGTGCTTGCGCAGGGGCGAGCCCGTGGAGTGCCCTGACTATGATTTCACTGCCCATTGTCGACGGTCGGCTGGCAGACGAGTTGAGCCCAGGCGGCTGATCGTGGTGGAGGGGATTTTGCTCGCAGCGACTCCCGCACTGCGCGATCTCTATGATCACTTGGTGTTTATTGAGACGCCCGCACATTTGAGGCGCGACAGGCGTCATCGGCGGGATCAATTTGAGAGGGGCCGTGATGCCGCCTCCATCGAGCGTTTTTGGATGAGGGCCGAAGAAAGCTTTGCCGATTGGGGCCCTGTTGCAAGGGAATCGGCGGATCAGGTGATCGACGGAGCACAATCTCCACAAGCGATGCTGGCGGCTCTGACCGCTACGTTCGAGCTGGGAAAGTATGCCTAATTGTTAGCCCGCATTGCTACTGTGCGCGGCTCAGGTGCGCCAGAGATCGCTCAAGCTTCCCGTTGTTTGGCTACCCACTCGAAATGACGGGCTAGGACGGGGTCACCTCGCAGTGCCTCCAGCGAACAAAACTGCCTCGCCAGCGTCATCTCGTCGTACTCCCGATGTATGGCGCGGTGGCAGAGCCGGCAGACTCGCACCCCCGCCTGCAGTCTTTCCTTACTGAAATGCCGTCTGAAATACGCCCGGCGATGCACCTTTTTGGGAATCAGGTGATGAAAGGTGAGCGGCACGACGCGCCCGCAACACGCGCATTGCCGCAAGACTTCGTGCGTGGGTTCTACGATGCGGGCAATGCCGCTTCAATCGCAGATCTGATTTCCTCTCCGTCGGGTTTGGCGCTACTGGGAAAGTGGCCCACGATGTCACCAAAAGAGGACACAACGTATTTGTTGAAGTTCCAGCGCGGGTAACCAGAAGCTTCGCCAAGGCCCTTGAAAACCGGATTCGCGTCTGAGCCGCGCACGGGTGAGGTGGCCAGGACCGGGAAGGTTACGTCGTATTTCTCGAAGCACACTTCAGCGGCGTCGCCCTCATTGTTGTCTTCCTGAAAAAAATCGTCGCTGGAGAAGCCGAGCACAACCAGCCCACGGTCCTCGTACTCCCGGTAGATCTGCTCAAGACCCTCAAATTGCGAGGTATAGCCGCAGTAGCTGGCTGTATTCACGATGAGTAGTGCCTTGCCCTCATAGGCCTCGCAAAACTGAATGTTCTCGGTGGAAGCCAGCTGGCGCATGGAATGATTCAGAAAACTTGGACAAGAAGCAGACGCTCCGCCGGAGAGGGCGAGGAGCAGTGTGGCTGCAGTGAGCGAGAGGGCTTTCATAGCGCATATTCCTTGGATTGTGACATCTATACGGCTGGGCACAGGCCGCAGATCGCAGCCTGCAGCGCAGCCGTCATCAATTGTCATTTCGGCGGGCGACTTAGGCTTTGGTGATGCCAAAGGTGTGGGTCAGCAAGAGATCGGTGCACCCGTATTCACTGAGTGAGCGCGTCGATGAACGAGGAGAGTGTTGCTTGCACCCAGTCTGGGTGGCAAACATGCGCCGCCACATGCGAGCCCCAGCGGCCTTTGCCCGCTAAACAAGGATCGGCTGGCTCGATCGGTGGGACAGGTTTCAGCATGACCTGCCGGTTGCTACCCGCCAGTTCAGCGGCAAAGGGCGACCTCGTCACCGGGTCGTCCCAATCCTGTAAGAGCAAAATGGGGACATCGAGGTCGGTGGCCAGACGGAGTGGGCTGTTTGGCCCATGAGGCAGGGCATAGCGGTGAATGGCGGCGCGCGCGGCGACCGCAAAGAAAGGCGCAGGAATGCCGGTGTTCACCTGACCGCCTGTCATTAGGCTATCGAACACGTCGAGCTGAGGGTCCAGAAGAATCATCCCNTCGNTGNTNAAACCNTTTGCGGCTGCATGAATGGCNGCGCTNCCCCCCATGGATGCNCCCAGAANGAGACGTGGCAGNTCAGAAGCCTGATGNNCGTCGAGCCATTTGCCGGCCGCGATCACATCACGCCANTCTGNCGCACCCATGCGCAGCGTGCNGTCGGTGACGGGCGACTTGCCGTGGTTGCGCAGGTCCATTGTNACNACCGATACGCCNAGTTCGTTCAGNGTGCGGTAAAAGTCNAGNGAGCCGACGAACTCTGATATGCGGTTCGANCCTG
Organism: Halieaceae bacterium; assembly: GCA_002705465.1. GTDB lineage: Bacteria > Pseudomonadota > Gammaproteobacteria > Pseudomonadales > Halieaceae > Luminiphilus. Next base: position 16,381 of record PAGS01000081.1, on the reverse strand, counting down.
CGCCGTGCACAAAAATCAGNTNGGCNCGCGGCNGTTCNGCGGGGATCCACCACGCTCTGAGAAGNAGCTCATCGCTGGGTATNAGCGTTGATTCGAANGCCAGCCCGCGGTCNCCNGGNTCGACATCGATCCAATAGGGTNAGGTGGCNACCATATANGGCGGCGCTAACACGANNGATAGNCCGACCCAGNTGATAAACAGACCNATACCACCGAGGCTNAGCCATNGAGNCAACTGCTGGCTCCGCATGCCCGGTCAGGCTGAGAGGACGCGTCTGAGCCAGCTATCCTGATGACGCTCCTGCTCGCGTANTAACAACAGCCGACTGATTTCGCTTTCGATNGCNGAGGCGAATTTTTTCCTNAGTGCGCTGAGTTTNCTCGTGGAGAGTTCGANGCCTTTGTATTCGGACAAGTCGATAGGCTTACCNATGGCAAAGTAGGTGCTCTTGGGTTTGGGCAACGGCCCGCCCAGNAATCCNGTCGGTATGGGNGGTACAAGGTCAGNCCTGAGATCAGCNGGTAACACCCCGGCTTTAANCAGCCAGNGCNCCAATGGTGANTTCACCAAGGATTCTGAAGANATCGCGTGATCATAGTATTCGTCAGGCCCCACTGATGCGACCGGCACGACGGTGTAGCCCGCGCTCGCTGCCAACCTGACGAANCCATAGCGCTGCTTCCACTGCAGCTGNTAGCGCGNTTCNGGNGGTTTCACNGACTCATAGGCNCCGCCCGGATACAGTAACAGGTCATCGCCNCGGGCCATCAANCGTTCGACGATGGCTGCCTGCCCGGACACGCCACCCATAGCATGCGCGACTGCCGCATAGTAGGGGTTGGCGAACANAGATTTGTCTCCCAGNCCTTTCACATAGCGACCATGGTCGTAATAAAGGTAGAGATGAAAAAGTGCCGCATCGATCGCCATGAAAGCATGATTACCGATGAACAGAGCGGGCTCTTCCCGCAGATTCTCTAATCCGACAAATCGCGGCTTGAACCAGGCACGCGCCAGCCCCGCCGCCGCAGCGACCTGAGGGGCAATAGGCATGCCATAACGGGATATATACTCGACGTACCCATCGGGTTCTGCCTGTGGACAAGGAGCTCGGCTGACCATGAAATACCACCTCTGTGACGATAATGAGCTTAGCAAAACTGCCGGACTATTTTAGGCGTAGTAATGCAAGTCTCAGCTGAAATCAGAAGCCTTCAGTGCAAACCCTAATCTTTGGCGCTCCCCTGAATCCATGTCTCAAGCCACTCTATCCTCGACGACTGACCCCGGATCCTCGGTGACTGACCCCGGGCTCAAGCATTGGGCGCTCCTCGGTTATCTCGTGCTCGTATGGGGCTTCGCCTTCGCCCTGATTGCGGTGGCGCTGGAACGCTTTCACCCGATTTTTATTGTTTGGAGTCGCCTGCTCATGGGGGCGCTGGTGATGTGGTGTGTGTGGCGGTGGCACGCCGGCAGATGGACGCTGGGGCGAGAGTGGTGGCCGCGCCTCGCTATGCTCAGCATGACCGGCAATATTATTCCATTTTCTCTGATCGCCTGGGCCGAGCAGTCTGTGCCTTCTGCCGAGGTTGGCATCCTCATGGCGTTAATGCCTATTGCCACTCTGATCCTTGCGCACTGGTTGCTTGACCACGAGCCTTTGACTTTGCGCCGATTATTGGGGGTGGCAGTGGGCTTTGTCGGCGTTNTGCTNCTGGTGGGAGAGGANCTGTTCTCCCAANCNGNGAGNGGNCANTGGCCNGGNCAGGTGGCGACGTTGCTGGCNACGCTGAGTTACGCNTTNAACGGTGTTTATGCCAAAAGGCTTCCGCCTGCAAATCCCGTTGCGCTGTCCCTGGGTAGCCTGCTGGTCGGTAGCTTGGTCTTGGCGTTGCCGGCGCTGTGGCTGCAGCTCAACGGGCCTGGTTGGGCGCTCACTGTGCCATCTGTTACAGCGTTGCTGGTGCTCGGCGCGTTGGGCACGGGCGTTGCTACCTGGTCCTACTTTATTGTGGTAACTGAGCGCGGTCCCGCTTTTCTCTCGACCATCAATTACTTGATACCTGCGGTGGCGTTTATCGCCGGCACGGTACTGCTGTCCGAACCCTGGGGCTGGGAGCATTTATTGGCATTGTCGCTGATCCTGACTGGGGTGTGGCTGATTCAGGCTCGCAGAGCATAACCACAGCGTGGGCACGCGCACACAGGCAGCGGCAGCTACTCTAAATCGAATCGCTGTCGTAAAAATCGCGCGACACCATCTTCATCATGATGGCCGATTACCTCGTCCGCCGCATCGAGAATGACAGGATCTGCATTGGCGGGTGCGTAGCACTCCGTGGCGCATTCGAACATGCTGAGATCATTGTCACCGTCTCCAAAGGCGATGACATGCTCTACATCTAGCTCTGACCGCAAATGATTGATTGCATTGCCTTTACTACCCAGGCTGTGGTGAATGTCAACCCAGTGTAGGGCGGCGTTTTGGGTCGCGTGCTCGCCCATTTCTCGCTCGTGAATGGCAACGCCAGAGTAGGCAACAAGATGCTGCTCCTCGGCGATGCTTGCCCTCACTTTGTCCACTGCCAGCGCACTCCCTAGCGAGAAAACATTAATGACGCTGATTTCATCGGGCATTTCGGTGAGAGGCATTAATGGCAGGTGCCGCTCCGCTTCAAACAGGTCGGCCAGCTTATGCTCGCTCTTGCTTTTGAGCGGGCCGTGATAGAGAACGTGCCGCTGCCCCGCCTGTAAGGAGAAAACGAAAGGGGTGAGGTCGTTGAGCGTGAAGGCTGCCAACACATGCCACACCTCCTCGCGGGTCAGTAAATGATGGTGGCTGTAGCGCTCTTCTGCGGGCGACCAAATAATCGCGCCGTTCTTGAGGATCATTGGTAGGGTGAAGTAGTGGTCCCTTAGGGGAGCGGCGGCTGCCTGAAGCGTCCGCCCCGTGGCCACGGTGTAGGGGATACGCTTCGCTCTCATCAAAGCCAGCGTGTCGGCGGTGTAGCCGGATATTGTCGAGGTTTTATCCAGCAGGGTACCGTCGAGGTCGAAAACGACGAGCGTCATCGTCTTGACTCCGACGATAGATTCACTGATGGCATCAAGCCGCGCTCAATGTTCGGTCACCACCAGATCCGCCACGAGAGAGTCTCTGATTGCCGACGGCACTTCGTACCGATCCAGAGGGTAGCTAGGGTGATCGATTCCCGCATAGAGGGTCGCCCCGTGCTTGAGTGCATTGATCTGTTCCGGCGTGACCTCGAAGCGGAGGAAGTGCACCGATGCGGTTTTGTCTGCTGTGGTGCGATCGAGATCCTCGTCAGCGATCGGCACAATCCGATCCATATCACCCACTTGTAACCACACTTGATCCTCTACGCCGATCATCTCGCCTAAACGCACGGCGCGTTGAGCCGGATCAGGAATTTCAATCATGAAGGTGGCTTTCCAGTTATGGCCGTCGGGGATCAGCGGGTTGTAGGCGCTTAGTTCCTCCTCAATCCCCTCAGCTTCAAATACTCGTTCAATGCGCAGCATTTCCTGTATCTGGTAGCGAATGGTTGTTGCGTCTTCGAAGTAAAGTCGCGCGTGTTCGCCGAGCGCCAGCTGGCGATTCTTTTTGTGGGCCATGACCTCAGCGCGAAAATCGGCGCGTCGGGCCGCATACTCCTCGAGGCTCCACAGGTCGTCGTGTGTCAGGTGTGTCATCACAGGTTCCTCAATTTTGCGGATGTTCATTGTAGGGGATTACAAACCGTACGCTTCTCTGAGAAGCGTCATGGGGTGCTCTGCTTTGGAGACCTTTTCAGCGAGATGCGCGATGTGCTCCCCAGCCATGGGACAGTCGCTGATGAACCGGTCGGGCGCTTGCTCATCGACTTTACGCACGGTCGGCCGCGCTATTTTCACGGATTTGTTTCGAGTCTCTTTCTTCACTGCATAGGTGCCGTCGTGCCCGGAGCATCGCTCATAGGCCGTCACGTCGCTGTCGGCGATTAGATTCAGCACGTCGCGGGTTTTGAGCCCAATGTTTTGCACGCGCTGATGACAGGCAACCTGATAGGCGACGTTGCCAAGGGCCGACTGAAAGTCCGTGTTGAGCGCATCACCCTTATGCCGCGCCCACAGGTACTCAAAGGGGTCGTAGAAGGCTTTCTGTACCTTGATGACGTCCTGGTCATCCGGGTACATCAATGGCAATTCCTGTTTGTACATCAGCACACAGGAGGGGATGGGGGCAGTGAGGTCGTAGCCCTCGTCAACCAATTTCGCCAGCACCGGAATGTTGGCCTGTTTGAGCGCGTCGACGCTGTCGAGATCACCCAGCTCAAGCTTCGGCATGCCGCAACACTTCTCCTTGGGCACGATGTCAATGTGAATGCCGTTGTGCTGGAACACCTTTACGAAATCCTCGCCGACATCGGGGCTGTTGTAGTTGCCGTAACAGGTTGCGTAAAGCGCGACTTTACCGGTGGTATTGCCCACCTTCTGAGGCTCCTGCGGAACCAAAAGTGGCTTAACGCGCTTTCGCAGTGTCTTGCTGTGCAGCTTGGGGAGTGGTGCTTCGTGGTGGATGTCCATTCCCGCAGATAGCGCTTTTCGGAAAGCGCCCGTCTTGTTGAGCGCGTTCACGGTGATGTCCACCAAGGGAATGGAGGTTGTCGACAACAAGCGGTCAGTGCTAGTCAACGTCCGGTCCCTCAGTGAGGCGCCCTCGGTTTTGAAACGCTGGGCTTTTGCGCGCAGCATCAGATGGGGAAAATCCACATTAAATTCATGAGGCGGCACGTAGGGGCACTTTGTCAGGTAACACAGATCACAGAGGTAGCATTGTTCCGCCACCTTGCCATAGTCGGCGGTGTCCACGCCGTCGACTTCCATGGTGTCTGATTCGTCAATCAAATCAAACAAAGTAGGGAAGGCATCGCACAGACTGACGCAACGCCTGCAACCGTGACAAACGTCAAAAACCCGCTCTAATTCCTTATTTAGGGATGACTTGTCCCAAAAATCATCGTTTTTCCAATCCAACGGGTGGCGTGTGGGTGCGTCGATGCTGCCTTCTCTCATGGCAATAAAAACTCTTAATTCAAAAAAACGTCAACACAGTTTTGTCAGTACGAGCGAGGGGCGGGCTCGTATTAACAACTGATGGGTAGAAAAAGTGAGGGGAGCGAATACGCTCCCCTCGGTGCCTTTGAGCGATGTGCTCAATTAGTCTTCGAGGTTATCCAGCGCCTTCTGGAAACGATTGGCGTGACTACGCTCAGCCTTGGCCAGCGTCTCGAACCAGTCGGCAATCTCGTCGAAACCTTCGTCGCGCGCCGTCTTGGCCATGCCAGGGTACATGTCGGTGTACTCATGGGTTTCGCCGGCAATAGAGGCTTCAAGATTCTTTTTCGTGTCGCCCATTGGCAGGCCCGTGGCGGGATCACCCACTGCCTCGAGGTACTCGAGGTGACCATGCGCATGGCCTGTCTCACCTTCTGCAGTTGAGCGGAATACGGCGGCCACGTCGTTGTAGCCCTCAACGTCCGCCTTCGATGCGAAGTAGAGGTAACGTCGATTTGCCTGCGACTCGCCCGCAAATGCGTCCTTCAAATTCTGCTCTGTAGTACTGCCTTTCAATTCCATTTCACACTCCTGATATTTTCGAGTTGGGAAGATGAGGTCGGCCCAGAAGAGGGCGTTTGATCTCTCACACCCCAATATACTGAGTTTGCTGAACTTTGGCTTACTGAAAATTTAAAAAAAAATGATCGAAAAAACCGATTGAGGTAATCTGCTGTCGCGCTGCCTTTAAGCGCGCGCTACCGGCATCAACGTCTACCGGAGAACCTTGAGGAATCATCATGCGCCAACCTACGCTCAAACAACTCCGCTATCTCTGCGCAGTGGCCCAGTATCAGCATTTCGGTCAGGCGGCGACTGCCAGCCATGTCAGCCAAAGCACCTTGAGTGCCGGTGTTTCGGAGCTAGAGGAGTCGCTCGGCGTCAGTTTGGTGGAGCGCAACAACCGCAGAGTGTTCTTGACGTCCCTTGGAGAGGAAGTGGTCGAGCGCGCCCGGGATTTACTGGTCAGTGTTGAGGATATGGTCTCGCTCTGCGCCGGCGCCGGTGTGCCTTTCCAGGGCCGTATGCGGATGGGCGTCATTCCCACTGTCGCGCCCTACCTGTTGCCGGGTTTGCTCGGTCAGGTCAGGGCGCGTTATCCCGCTTTCAAACTGTTTATTCGTGAGGATCTCAGTCAGCCGCTGGTGGACAGTCTGCTGAGTGGCGAGTTGGATGTTTTGCTTCTCGCGCTGCCTTTCCCTGCCGAACAGGTGGAGGTCATGACACTGTTTGAAGATGAGTTCATGTTGGCCTGCCCAACAGGTCACCCACTCGCGGCGCGTGGCAGTTTGAGAAGCTCCGATCTCAGAGGCGAATCACTGCTGCTTCTCGAGGAGGGGCACTGTCTCAGGGACCACGCGCTTGAGGCCTGCAAGCTCCGGGACTCTCAAGTTACCGTCCCTTTTCAGGCAACCAGTTTGGCCACTATTGTGCAGATGGTGGCCAATGACATTGGCGTCACGCTGCTACCCCGCATGGCCGTCAGTGCTGGCATCGTCGGTAACGCGCCACTGGCGGTCAGGTCATTTGAACAACCTAACGTCACCCGAAAAATCGGGCTGATGTGGCGCAAAAAGACGCCGCGCAGGGTCGAATTGCGGCAATTGGGCGAGCTGATTGCCGGCCTGATCGGGGCTTAGGCGGCGGTATCAGCGTCTTCGACCTTTGCCCTTGTGTTCGCCCGTATGCTGAGTCCGGAAATTCCGACCGTCGGGCTTGACGATCCGGTGTCGTTTGGGGGGCTGTCGCAGCGGAATCAGGTGCTGAGTGCCATTGCCTATCAAGTCGCGCCGCCCCATTTGTTTAAGCGCTTTCCTGAGCAATGGCCAATTGTCCGGGTCGTGATAGCGTAGAAAAGCCTTGTGGAGGCGTCGTTGGTTGAGACGTTTAACGGTGGGGACTCGGTCGCTGTTTCGTTTGACGCGTTGCAGCGGGTTGAAGCCCGTGTGGTACATCGCTGTCGCGGTGGCCATGGGGGATGGATAGAAAGTCTGCACCTGATCGGCTTTGAAACGATGTTTCTTCAGCCACAACGCTAACTCCACCATGTCCTGATCCGTCGTCCCTGGGTGCGCGGCAATGAAGTACGGGATCAGGTACTGCTTTTTCCCGGCTTCTTTGGAGAAGCGTTCAAACATTGCCGCGAACCGATCGTAGCTGCCGATACCCGGCTTCATCATCTTAGATAGCGGGCCGTTTTCGGTGTGCTCCGGCGCGATCTTCAGGTAGCCGCCAACATGATGCGTGACCAGTTCCTTCACGTACTCCGGACTCTCTACCGCCAGGTCGTATCGAAGGCCGGAAGCAATCAGGACTTTTTTGACGCCGGCTGTCTCCCTTGCTTTGCGGTAAAGATCGATCAATGGTTGATGGTCAGTGTTCAAGTTCTTGCAGATGCCCGGGTAAACGCAACTCAATTTTCGGCACGCGGCCTCTGTCTCTTTATCCTTGCAGGCGAGTCGCCACATGTTCGCGGTCGGGCCACCTAAATCCGAGATGACGCCGGTAAAAGCAGGACTGGTATCGCGGATACGCTCAACCTCGCGGATGATGGAGTCCTCCGACCGGCTCTGGATGATGCGGCCTTCATGTTCGGTGATGGAACAAAAGGTGCCCCCGCCGAAACAGCCCCGCATAATATTGATGGAGTGCTGGATCATCTCCATCGCCGGTACCGCAGCGTCGCCATATATCGGGTGCGGCAGGCGCTGGTAGGGCAACTCAAACACCCAGTCCAGTTCCTCTGTTTCCAGCGGAATGGGCGGCGGATTCAACCAAACCTCGCGGTCCCCATGTGCTTGCACCATGGCTAGTGCGTTATGCGGATTGGTCTCCTTGTGAAACACCCTCGATGCATGCGCGTAGAGCACGGGCTCCTCTGCGACGGCCTCTGCGGAGGGAAGTCTGATCGCATGCGTATCGGGTTTCGGGCTGGCCATCAAGCGAATGGGTGTTTCGGTCTCCGGTTCAGCTTGCGCCTGTTCACAGGGCTCCGGCTCCATGCCTTCATAAGGGTTGGGGCGGGCTTCGATTGTGCCCGGTTTATCCACAGACGTGGAATCGATCAGCACTCGACCCTCAGGCGGCGTTGGGCTGACGTATGCCGTGCCCCTGATATCAGTTAACTCGCCGATGTGCTCGCCGCCAGCCAATCTATGCGCCACCTCAACGATGGCACGCTCGGCGTTGCCGAATAAAAGCAGATCGGCACGGCTATCCAGCAGCACCGAGCGCCGGATGCGATCACTCCAGTAGTCGTAGTGGGCGATGCGTCTCAGGCTCGCCTCAATTCCGCCGATCACAATGGGCACGCCCTTGTAGGCTTCACGTAAGCGTTGGCTATACACCGTGACCGCGCGGTCAGGACGTTTCCCGGGCACATTGCCTGGGGTGTAGGCGTCGTCATTGCGTCGTTTTTTATCGGCGGTGTAATGGTTAATCATCGAATCCATGTTGCCGGCGGTAACGCCGAAAAACAGGTTTGGCTTGCCGAGCGCCTCGAACGCCTCTGCCGATTGCCAATCGGGCTGGGCGATCATGCCCACCCGGAAACCCTGCGCTTCCAGCACTCTGCCTATGACCGCCATGCCAAAACTGGGGTGATCAACGTAGCCGTCCCCCGAGACGATAATAATGTCGCAACTGTCCCATCCCAGTTGCTCCATCTCGTTCCGCGACATCGGCAACCACGGTGCCGGGCCAAGACACCCTGCCCAAAACTTGCGGTAGCTGAATAAAGGGGTGGGCTTAGGGTTCATGCTTTTTGCGCGCGCTCCCTGATGTCGTGAGGTACGTCCAGTTCGCTACCGCAATACTTACAGTGAAGTGCGTCAACGCTGTGGCCCTGCTTGGCGCACACCGGACAGTTCCAGGGTAGGGGCGGGTCCGGGCTCTGCCTTTGGTTGATGCGCTCCCAGAGTTCGCGGGTTATGATGGCTGTGGGAACCGCGATGATGCTGTAGCCGACGAGCATGCCGAATCCTGCCACGAAGCGACCTGCTGGTGTTTGCGGGACCAAATCACCGTAGCCCACGGTCGTGATCGTCACGACCGCCCAATAAATGCTCATGGGGATACTTTCGAATCCGCTATCCGCGCCCTCAATGACATACATCACGCAGGCGAAAACCACGACCACTACCATCACCATGATCAAAAACACAAAGATAGAGCGCGCCGTATTTCTCAGTGCGCTGAGTATTTCATTAAGCTCGGTAAACAGGGACATCAGACGCAGGATTCTGAACACCCGAACTACGCGCAACAGTCGCACAACGACAAGCGGTGCGGCCTCTGGCATCAGAATGGCAATGTAGGTGGGAAGGATCGCCAGCAGGTCGATAACGCCCCAAAAACTCAGCAGATATGCGCGCCTGTGTTGAGTGCACCAAATCCGCGTGACGTATTCTGCGGTGAAGACGGCGGTGAAGAAAATTTCGCACTTCCAGAATATGTCCTCGTAGGCTACGTGGATATGCGGTACCGAATCGATCATGACCACCACAACGCTGGCCAGGATCAGCACTAACAGCGCGATATCAAAATTGCGTCCGGCACGCGTGCTCGTGCCAAAAATAATGACTTCCAACTGGTGGCGCAGCGTGTCTCCCGCGCCCGAGTTCGGCGCCTCGGTCTTTTCTGCTTCAGTCTTCACAGGAGATATTGAAGCGTTTGCCAAACGCTCTCCATGATCAGGGGCTGTGCCGCTTCGGTGGGGTGGATGCCATCGGCCTGCATCAGTTCTTGATCAAGCGCAACTGACCGTAGCGGGAATTCACCCAGCTCCGCGTGCGTGCCCTCCACGGCCTCCCTAAAGCTGGCTCGGAACGCATCCGTATAATATTTGCCGAAGTTGGGAGGTATCTCCATCGGCAGCACGAGTACCGCTGCACCTGTCTCCTCGGAGAGCGAGATCATTTGTCTCAGATTGCTTTGAAGTTGCCCGACAGGATAGCCGCGCAGCCCGTCATTGCCACCCAGTTCAATGATCACGGTGTGGGGTTGATGAGAGCGGAGCAATTCAGGTAACCGGCGCAGGCCCCCGGCAGACGTTTCTCCGGATATACTGGCGTTAACGGTCCGATAGGGTTGACCCTCCTGCTGTAGGCGGGTATCGAGCAGCGTGACCCAGCCACGCTCGATGGGCATACCGTAGGCAGCGCTGATGCTGTCGCCCAGTACCAAGATAGCTGCTTTGTCTTGAGCGTTGGTGGCACCTGACGCTCCGATTAACAGTAGCAATCCAAGCCCGGCCAATGCCCGTAACCGTGGGGCGAGGGCCCTCAATATGATCAAAGTCAGTCAACTCCTTAAAACAGTGTCCACCGCCGACGGCGAACTCGAAATTCTACGAGGGATTGACTTTGAGGTCCCCTCTGGCGCCTCTGCCGCAATCGTCGGTGCCTCTGGCTCGGGTAAGTCTACCCTGCTGGGTCTTCTCGCGGGGATGGATGTCGCCTCCAGTGGCAAGATTTGGTTAGACGGGGAGTGTCTCAGCGACCTCGATGAGGATCAGCGAGCCCGCTTGCGCGCTGAAAAGGTGGGGTTTGTATTCCAAAGCTTTCAATTGTTGCCGGCGCTGACAACGCTTGAGAACGTGATGTTGCCACTGGAGTTAGCGGGCATGTCCGATGCGGCGGCGACAGCAGAACGCTTTCTTGGGGAGGTCGGGCTTGAAAACCGCCTCAATCACTACCCGACCACATTATCGGGTGGTGAGCAGCAACGAGTCGCCATTGCCAGGGCCTTTGCGCGCCAACCCCGCATCCTTTTCGCCGATGAGCCAACGGGCAATCTGGATACCCGAACGGGTGAGCGAGTGATTGAGTTGTTATTCGAACTCAATGACCGTATCGAGACGACGCTCGTTCTGGTCACCCATGACCAGCGACTGGCCGAGCGGTGTCAACACTGTTTCAACATGAGTGCGGGTGAATTGCGTGAAGCCTGAGATCGCTGTTGCGATGGAGTATTGCCCTTGAGTCATTCGCTGAGCGGCAAATTTCTCGTCCGTGAATGGCGGAGCGGTGAGCTGGGGATCCTGTTGCTGGCTCTGGTGCTGGCCGTATCGGTTGTCGTGGGGGTCAGCAGTTTTGTTGGCCGGCTGCAGTCTGCGTTGCTCTCCGAAAGCGCGCGGTTTCTCGCCGCAGATTTAGTTGTTGTCAGCCGTAGCTCGCTTCAAGACGACTGGGTGGAGAGAGCTGAGGCGCAGGGACTGACGACCAGTCTCAGCGTCGGCTTTCCCTCTATGACGGTTGCAGATCCGGATCACATGGCGCTGGTGTCAGTTAAGGCGGTGTCTGACGGATATCCTCTGCGGGGAACATTGCAGTGGTCCTCCGAGGCCTACGGGCAGGTGCAAAGCGATGGAGCCATTCCTCCACCGGGCGAGGTCTGGCTGGCGCCCCGGCTATTCTCCCTACTCGATGTGACGTTGGACGATAGCTTGCTAGTGGGAGAAGCGGGACTGATTGTTTCTGGGGCAGTCAGGAGCGAGCCGGACGCGACAGCCGCCGTCTTCGGTTTTGGTCCGCGTCTTTTGATGAACACCCAGGATATTCCCGATACGGGTGTCGTTCAGCCAGGTAGTCGCGTGGAGTATCGACTCTTGGTCAGCGGCCCTCCGGAGGCCGTTACGGCTTATGAAGAATGGCTAACGCCGCTCCTGGGTCAGGGGCAGCGTCTGGACACCATCGAGGGCGCTCAACCCCGAATAGGCAACACTCTGGATCGCGCACAGGGCTTTTTGCTACTCGCAGGCAGTCTCGCCGTCGTGTTGGCGGCGGCAGCGATTACGCTGGCGAGTCGCCGGTTCGGTGAGCGTCACACGCAGTACGTGGCGATTCTCAAAAGCCTTGGCGCGCAGTCTGCACAGATATCGCGGTTATATGGCGTTAGCCTGGCGACGCTGGGCGCGGGCGGCACCCTAATGGGCTGCGTCGTCGGCTGGGGACTGCAGGAGGGTTTCATCAGGGCACTGGGCGACCTGCTTCCCGTGACACCGGGACCAGCGGGTTGGGAACCCATCGTGATCGGGGTGGTAACCGCGGCCGTGTGTATGCTCTTTTTTGCTTGGCCGCCGTTGAGGCGGCTCGGGCAAGCCTCTCCATTGAGCGTTTTGCGAGCCGACATTGGTATTGAGGAGTCGCAGCGTGCCGGCGACTACGTCATCGGTGCAGCGTCCATTGTCGGTTTGATGTGGTGGTACAGCGGGAGCGCTGCCGTCACTTTCGCCGTCGTGTCCGGGCTGTCAGTGGTGGTTGGTCTGGGTTTCTTCGTCGCCAGAGCGCTACTCTCCGGTGGAAGACGCGCGGGAGGCTTCGCTGGCAGCATTTGGCGGGTTGCCCTTGCGGGATTACAGCGCAGAGGCCGAGCCAACGCATTACAGATGGTGATTTTCGCGATGGCGATTATGCTGATGTTGCTGCTCTCTGTGGTCCGCTCCTCGTTGATAGGGCAGTGGCAGGCTCAGCTTCCCGCAGATGCGCCTAACCACTTTCTGCTGAATCTGGCTCCGGAGGAGACCCCTGTGCTGGAGGGATTCCTCTCGGAGCGCGGTGTGCCAGTGGAGGCGCTCTATCCCATGACCCGAGGCCGGGTTTTCAGCGTGAATCAGGAGGCGTTGCCCGAGTGGCGGGAAGTTGAGTCGGAGGATACCCCCCGTCAACGCGAAGCAAATTTCACCTGGTCTGACACACTGCCGGAGGGCAATCTTTTGGTGGAGGGGGATTGGTGGAGCGCCGATGACGCAGGTGCCTGGGTTTCGCTTGAGGAGGATTTTGCGGATGACATTGGCGCCGGTGTCGGCGACACACTCTCGCTGAGAATCGGGGCTGAGGTTTTTGAAGCGAAGGTGCGAAGCATTCGACAAGTGGATTGGCAGTCCATGCGACCAAATTTCTATGTCGTCTTTCCGCGTTCGGTTCTTGAGTCGTACCCAGGCATGTATATGACCAGCTTTCGTCTGTTGCCCGATCAAAAGACCGTTCTCAATCAGCTGATTGAAATTTTGCCCACCGTCACGGTGATCGAGCTCGATATCGTGATTAGGGAAATGCGGGCCGTGATAGATCAAGTGGCGCGGGCGCTGGAATTAGTGCTCGCCGTCATCCTGCTGGCTGGCGGACTGGTCTTGGTATCGGGCGTCCGATCCAGCTTGGATGCCCGGATGAAGGAGAGTGCCCTGATGCGAGCTCTGGGCGCTGGCAGGCGGACGGTTTTGGGAACCCTGTGGATTGAGTTCCTGGTTTTGGGCGCGATGGCGGGCATACTGGCCACCGCGGGCGCAGAAGTAGCAGCCTGGGCGTTGCAGCGTCAGGTTTTCAATTTGAATTGGGCGCCGACCTTTACTCTCTGGTGGCTGGGGCCGTTATTGGGTGCCGTGTTTGTAGCGACGCTGGGGTTATGGTCTTGCAGAAGGGTGGTGAGCACGCCCCCAGTTGTGTTGCTCAGGGAGGTCTAGTCCGCCCGGGGGGGCGGTCTCCAGTGCTATCCGACCCTAACTCAGTAGGTGCGAGACCGCGTCGCGTTCTTCGATCAATTCCTGCGCCGTCGCGTCCATCTTTTCCCGGCTAAACTCAGAGATCTCGAGTCCCTGAACGATCTCCCATTCACCGTCTTGACACCGACAGGGGAAGGAATAAATCAAGCCTGGCTCGACATCGTAGGATCCGTCGGAAATAACGCCCATCGATACCCAATCATCCTTGGGCGAACCCAGCGCCCAACTGCGCATGTGATCTATGGCGGCATTCGCTGCTGAAGCCGCTGACGACGCACCCCGTGCCTCGATAATCGCTGCCCCTCGCTGCTGAACAGTGGGAATGAATTCGGCGCGATACCATTCCATGTCTACATCTCCCATCGCCGAGTCACCCCCCACCAGCGCATGATGCAGATCAGGGTACTGAGTGGCGGAGTGGTTACCCCAGATGGTCATCTGCCGGATATCGTTGACGGTAGAGCCGGTTTTTTGTGCCAGCTGTGTTTTAGCGCGGTTATGGTCGAGGCGCGTCATCGCGGTAAATTGACACGGGTCGATGCCCGGTGCATTGCGCTGCGTGATCAGCGCATTGGTATTGGAGGGGTTCCCAACGACCAAAACCTTGATGCTGCGGCTGGCAACGCTATTGATCGCCTTGCCCTGAACGCCGAAGATGGCTGCGTTGGCCTCCAAAAGATCCTTACGCTCCATGCCGGGCCCGCGCGGCCTGGCGCCCACCAACAGCGCATAGTCGCTGTCTTTAAAAGCCACGTCAGGGTCATCTGTGCATACCACGCCCGCCAGAAGGGGAAAGGCACAGTCGTCCAACTCCATTTTCACGCCGTTTAGCGCATCCATGGCGGGCGTAATATCCAAAAGCTGCAGAATGACCGGTTGATCTTCACCAAGCATCGATCCCGACGCAATGCGAAACAGCAGGGCGTAGCCAATTTGTCCGGCTGCACCGGTGACCGTGACGCGAACAGGCGTTTTCATAGTGGGGTACCTCAACTACTGGGTGGTGTGATGCGTTATCGAGCGGAGCGGATTGTCCTGTCTGATCGCTGAAAAAACAAGCTTCCACCTGGCAGAGTGTGAGCCCGGGAGCGCTCTGGGCTGGATTCGGAGACCGCCCGGGGCTCTATCCATAAACCGCCCGGGGCTCTATCCATAAACCGCCCGGGGCTCTATCCATAAACCGCCCGGGGCTCTGTCCATAAACCGCCCGGGGCTTTATCCAGAAACAGCTGCGCGGCTCCCTGTTTTGGTCTAGGGCAACCCGACAGTGCCTTTTTGCGCGATAGCGCAGGGTCTCCTATTATCCGCCGTGTCGGGGAGGGTGCGTAAGCTCATCCTCTTGGTCATGGCACACAGCGGGTAGCAGAGCGGCTACCGGGAGACATTGAAGTTGAAAGAGGGCGCAGAGGGGCACGGCCCCAGTCTGGATAGGAGACGGGACCGGCAGGAGTTCAACAAGTTGCGCAAGCGACTCCGGAGACTGGTCGGCAAAGCGATCGCCGACTTCAATTTGATCGAAGCGGGCGACCGCATCATGGTGTGTATCTCCGGCGGCAAGGACTCCCATGCGATGTTGGAACTGCTGATTTCCCTGAGGGACAGCGCGCCTGTAGATTTTGAGCTCGTTGCGGTGACGCTGGATCAGAAGCAGCCAGACTATCCAGAGGAGGTTTTGCCTGCCTACTTCGAGACAATCAATATCCCGTTCTACATCCTCGAACGAGACACCTATAGTGTGGTCCGCTCGGTGATCCCCGAGGGTAAAACCACCTGTGGGCTTTGTTCCCGTTTGCGTCGAGGGACACTTTATGGGTTTGCTGAGCAAATTGGCGCGAACAAAATTGCCTTGGGACACCATCGTGATGACATTGTCGAGACAGCATTTTTGAACATGTTTTTCGGCGGCAAACTGAAAGCGATGCCTGCCAAGCTGAAAAGTGATGACGGGAAACATATCGTTATCCGCCCGCTGGCTTATTGTAGCGAGTCTGACTTGGCGGCCTATGCGCAGGCCAAGCAATTTCCCATCATTCCATGCAATCTCTGCGGCACACAGGAAAATCTGCAACGGCAGGAAATCAAGCAGATGCTGCGGGTCTGGGAGCGACAATACCCTGGTCGCACTGAAACGATCTTTCGGGCGCTGGGCAACGTGGCGACCTCGCACCTCATGGATCGGGATTTGTTTGATTTTGAGACATTACAGGGCGAGGGCGACAACTCCATCGGGCTACCCGATATCCGGGTTGTTAATCTTTGATGCCACTGATAACCGCTTCGGACGTAGCGATTGAGCGGGGAGAAAGGCGCCTGCTTGCTGACGTAAACCTGACTGTTTCGGCGGGGGAGATTTGGCAATTGGTAGGCGCCAATGGTGTGGGTAAGACCAGCTTGATGCGCGCACTGGCGGGGCTCGCGCGATTGGGAGTAGAGGGGCAGATAGAGCGTCAAGCGGAGTTGCTCTATCTCGGACATGCCTCGGCGCTGAAGCCGAGTCTCAATGCGATGGAAAATTTGCGCTGCCATCCCGCCTGCGACGTGATGGCAAGCGACGATGACATCGAGCGGGCGCTGGCAGCGGTATCTCTTGCGGGCCACCAGGAGCGTCCCGTCGGCGCGTTGTCTGCGGGTCAGCAGCGCCGGGTGGCGCTTGCGCATCTCCTTGTCAGTCCTGCGCGACTATGGCTCCTCGATGAGCCGTTTACTGCGCTGGATAGTAGCGGGTGTGACTGGCTTGACGAACAGATTCAGCAGCACGTGGA
>PAGS01000027.1 GCA_002705465.1 Halieaceae bacterium | reverse complement strand
GGGTGGAGCAGCCTGGTAGCTCGTCGGGCTCATAACCCGAAGGTCGTCGGTTCAAATCCGGCCCCCGCTACCAATTCGATGGCAGCCTTTTGCTCGCTGGTCATCGCCTCGGAAGCCCCTTTTGGGGCTTTTTTGTGGCCGCAATAAGGTGGCCGGAGGAAGGGACATGTCGGGCAAGGAAGCGCTGCTGACGCAACTATTGCGGCCGACAGTGGAGGATATGGGTTTCTCACTGTGGGGAATCGAGCTGATTTCGCCCGGAAGGCGGCCGACGGTGCGTCTTTACATAGAGGCTGACGCGGGCGTGACGGTGGATGATTGCGCGCGAGTGAGCCACCAGGTTAGCGGGGTGCTCGACGTGGAGGACCCCATCAATGGTGAATACACCCTTGAGGTGTCCTCGCCAGGTGTAGACAGGCTGTTGTTTCATGCAGACCACTACGTCCCCTATGTGGGCGAGTTGCTGGATGTGCGGTTGAGGTTGCCGATNGAGGGCAGACGCCGGTTCAAGGGAACCTTGGGCTCGGCTGACGGTGAGTCGATTGTCATTGTTGTCGACGACGAGCCCTTTAATTTGCCCCTGCGNTCTATCGATCGGGCGAGGGCGTTCCCCAGATTGGATATCAATCAGGGAAAGAATTGAAAGGTGAACAACTTGAGGGCGGTTGGTGTGACAGCTTGCCCAGAAGCGTGAGAGCGAGACGATGAATAAAGAAATCTTGATGGTTGCCGAGGCAGTGTCCGCGGAAAAAGGTGTATCGGAAGATATTATCTTCGAGGCGATCGAGTTGGCGTTGGCGACAGCGACNAAAAAACGTTACGACGAGGAAGCAGACATTCTGGTGGTCATNGACCGAGAGTCTGGTGACTACGTGACNACAAGGCGTTGGCTCGTNGTNCCCGACAGTGAGTTGGCACTGCTGGGTACCCAGTTCACCACCGAGGAAGCGGCTGAGGTGAACACCGCGTTGCAGCCCGGTGACTANCACGAAGAGACGGTAGAGAACGTTGANTTTGGTCGCATTGCGGCGCAGACCGCAAAGCAGGTCATCGTCCAGCGGGTGCGAGACGCCGAGAGGGCACAGATTGTTGATGAATATCGTGGCCGCGAGGGTGAGTTATTGGCGGGCACGGTCAAGAAGGTCACCCGAGACAATATCATCGTCGATTTGGGTAACAATGCTGAAGGGCTCCTGCCGCGGGAAGAGCTGGTTGGCAGAGAAACCTTCCGAATCAATGACCGGGTGCGAGCCATTCTCACCGAGATCAACACGGAATCGCGTGGGCCACAATTGATTCTTTCCCGCGCTTGCCAGGAAATGCTCGTGGAGCTCTTCAAGATCGAAGTCCCCGANATATCAGAGGGCGTGATCCAGATCAGGGCGGCNGCTCGAGANCCGGGCTCTCGGGCCAAAATTGCNGTCAAAACAGGNGACCANCGNATTGATCCNGTNGGCGCTTGCGTCGGCATGCGTGGTTCGCGCGTGCAGGCTGTCTCGAATGAACTGGATAACGAGCGGGTCGATATCATCCTGTGGGACGACAACGCGGCACAGCTTGTTATTAACGCGATGTCGCCTGCTGAGGTCGAGTCNATTGTNGTCGACGANGACAACACCACCATGGAGGTNGCTGTTGCCGAGGATAANCTGGCTCAAGCAATCGGGCGGGGCGGGCANAATGTCCGATTGGCCTCGGACTTGACCGGGTGGATCATCAACGTNATGAGCGTCGATGAGGCGATNGAAAAGCAAGAGGCTGANGCGGGAGAGGTGATTGANCGCTTNATGACCACGCTGGATATAGACGAGGACATCGCCATGGTGCTCGTTGAGGAAGGATTTTCCACGCTAGAAGAAATTGCTTATGTCCCGCTGGAGGAGATGCTCGCTATCGAGGGGTTTGACGAGGAGATTTCTGAGGAGCTTCGGGCGCGCGCCAAAGATGCGCTGCTCACTCTGGCGATCGCGTCTGAAGAGGAACTCGATGCCAACGAGCCTGCAGAGGATCTCTTGACCATGGAGGGCATGGACAAGCACCTCGCTTACGTCNTGGCCAGCCGCGGCATAGTGACGATGGAAGACCTCGCCGAGCAGGGTGTNGATGACCTGCTAGACATTGACGATATGACAGACGAGCGNGCNGCNGAGCTCATNATGACCGCGCGCGCCCCTTGGTTCGCTGAGGAGGAAGCCACCGCCTGACGACACTGGGCGAGTAGAGACTTCTGGAAACTGAGCGGTTAAGGAGAGACACATGGCACAAGTGACGGTAGAGCAGCTGGCAGAGACAGTAGGGGCATCAGTCGATCGGCTGCTCTCCCAAATGAAGGACGCTGGACTGCCACACACAGCAGCTGACGAGGGGGTCTCGGAAGAGGACAAGCAGACCTTGTTGACTCACCTCAAGCAGAGTCATGGCGAGCGTTCAGGCGCGCCGAAAAAGATCACGCTGAAGCGCAAGTCGGTCAGCACGCTTCGCGCCGGNGGNGCTGGCAAACGAACTGTNAATGTAGAAGTGCGNAAGAAGCGCACCTACGTNAAGCGCGANGATGTCGCNGANCCTGTTGCTGAACCCGAGCTGGAGGCCATNCCGGAGNCGGAGGTAGGCGNCACACCTGCTGCTGAAGNGACTCCACNTGAGCCATCTGTAGANGCCGCGCCAGCNGATGCCGGCCAGCCAGACAGTGATGATCCTGAACTGCTTCGCCAGCGCGCTGCGGCCCGACGCAAGGCCGAGGAGCAGGCACGACAACTCGAGCTCGAGGCCGCTGCAAAGGCGAGAGCAGAAGAAGAAGCGCGGCAGGCGCAGGAGGTTGCAGGGCAGACGACGAATAAAGATCAGGAGCGAAAGCCNAAGCGGTTGCACGCGGCGCCCNCCAAGGACNCTGCCGCTCCGGCCAGAGACGAATTGCGGCGTCGCCCCGGTANGGGCCGACTGGAGCGCGGGGNTGTGCCNGGCGCCCGNGGNAAGCAGCGNGGCCATAATCTCTCCATNAATGANCTNGAAGCNGCCGAGGCGGGTGTCGCCAGGCGTCGCGGTGGGCGGCGGAAAAAGCTGCANGACGAGCCCAACCAGCATGCCTTNGAGCAGCCAACAGAAAAGATCATTTATGACGTCAACATCCCCGAGAACATCACCGTGGGCGATCTGGCGCAGCAAATGGCTGTCAAAGCAGGGGAGGTCATCAAGGAGTTAATGAACCTCGGCGTAATGGCGAATATCAATCAAATGTTGGATCAGGACACGGCGACCTTGGTCGTTGAGGAGCTTGGTCATCGCGTGGTGTTGAAGAGTGCTGAGGCGGTCGAGGAGCGACTCGAGGAAACGCTGGCCAATCAGGGAGGCACGCCGGAGCCCAGGGCGCCGGTGGTGACCGTGATGGGCCATGTTGATCACGGCAAAACATCGTTGCTGGATTACATCCGGGAGTCACGCGTAGCCAGTGGTGAGGCAGGTGGTATCACCCAGCACATTGGTGCTTATCACGTGAAGACCGATAAGGGCATGATCACTTTTTTGGACACGCCGGGACACGCGGCCTTTACCGCGATGCGCGCTCGCGGCGCGAAATCTACCGACATTGTCATTCTGGTCGTTGGGGCTGATGACGGTGTGATGCCGCAAACAGAGGAAGCGATTCAGCATGCGCGCGCCGCCGAGGTGCCAATCGTCGTTGCGGTCAACAAAATCGATAAAGAAGGGGCTGATCCCGAGCGGGTGAAAAACGAACTGGCCGCCAAGGACGTCATACCCGAGGACTGGGGGGGGGATACGCAATTCATCCCGGTTTCGGCGCATACCGGGCAGGGTGTGGATGAATTATTGGAATCCTTACTCCTCCAGTCGGAGTTGCTGGAGCTGACGGCACCATCCGATGTTCCCGCATCAGGTATCGTGATTGAATCCCGGCTCGACAAGGGTCGTGGCGCGGTTGCTTCGCTATTGATCCAGCAAGGCACGCTCAAGCAAGGCGATATTGTTTTGGCGGGTCTGCAGTATGGGCGTGTTCGCGCCATGCTGGATGAGAACGGACAGCAGATCAAAGAGGCGGGGCCCAGCATACCGGTTGAGGTGCTGGGTCTGGATGGAACCCCCGACGCGGGTGATCCGGTGGTCGCCGTGGAGAGCGAGAAGAAGGCGCGTGAAGTCGCCGATTTCCGCCAGGAGAAAATGCGCTCCTCTAAACTCGCCAGACAGCAGGCCGCCAAGCTCGACAACATGTTCGAGACCATGACGGCGGGTTCTGTTGAAACGCTGAACCTGATTATCAAAGCCGACGTTCGCGGCTCCTTCGAGGCGCTTCAGGGTGCGCTGGCAGATCTTGGCAATGACGAGGTCAAGGTCAACATCGTATCCGGCGGGGTGGGTGGTATCTCGGAGACAGACATCAGTTTGGCGATCACCAGCTCGGCAATCATTATTGGTTTCAATGCGCGGGCAGACAGTAAAGCCCGCACAATGGCTGAAAATGAGGGCATCGAGATTCGTTACTACAACGTGATCTACGACTTGATTGATGACGTCCGCGCGGCGTTGTCAGGCATGTTGTCCCCCGAGCTACGCGAGGAAATTATCGGCATTGCCGAAGTGCGTGATACCTTCCGTTCTCCCAAGTTCGGCCTCATTGCGGGCTGTATGGTGATAGAAGGCACTGTGTTTAGATCGAAGCCCATTAGGGTCTTAAGAGATAATGTCGTCATCTATGAAGGGGAACTGGAATCGCTGCGGCGCTTCAAGGACGACGCAAATGAAGTGCGTAACGGCACGGAGTGCGGTATTGGTGTCAAAAACTATACGGATGTGAAGGTCGGTGACCTGATCGAGGTGTTTGACGTCAACGAAATTGCCAGAAGCCTCTGAATCTCGCGGCCATGGGCAGAGAGTTTGAACGGACCCAGCGGGTCAGTCATTTTTTGCATGAAGAGTTGGCGCGTCTGCTACAAACCACTGTGCGGGATCCCCGGGTTCAGCAGGTCAATCTGACGGGCGTGGAGGTCAGTCGAGACCTTTCCCATGCGCGGGTTTTCTTTACTCTGATGAGTGACGTGTCGGAGGCCGAGCAGAGTGAAATCAGCGTCGTTCTGTCCAAGGTTTCGGGCTTTTTGCGATCTGAGCTCGCCAAGAGTTCGTCCATGAGGACGGTGCCGCGCATCAGTTTTCGCTTCGATGAGAGCGTGGGTCGCGGGCGAGATATGGAGAGCCTGCTTCGTGAAGTGCGGCGTGCGGACGCGAAATTCCACGCAGAGAGCGACGCAGAGTCTGACCCCCTTAAATCCTCTGAGTAATCATGGCACGCCGGCGTAAGGGTCGACCGATTGATGGTGTGTTGGTGCTCGACAAGCCCTCGGGATTGTCGTCGAATGCCGCTCTGCAACATACCAAGCGTCTGTACAGCGCCGCCAAGGCGGGCCACACCGGGAGTCTGGATCCGTTAGCGACGGGCGTCCTGCCCTTGTGTTTTGGTGAGGCAACCAAGTTCTCCCAGTTTTTACTCGATGCCGACAAGGGCTACTTCAGCACGTTCATACTCGGTGTGGGCACCAGCACCGCCGACGCAGATGGCGAGACGATTTCTGTGTCCTCCGCTGCGCACGTCACCTTAGAGGCGGTGACTCATACGCTGCCGGCTTTAACAGGGGTCATTCAGCAGATTCCACCGATGTACTCAGCTCTGAAAGTAGACGGGCAGCCATTGTACAAGCGCGCTCGCGCGGGCCAGCAGTTGGAGCGGGCATCGAGGACAGTTTCGATTCACCAGTTTAAAGTGCACGCCTTTGAGCCAGGCGAACGCCCAGAAGTGAAGGTAGAGGTGGTGTGTAGCAAGGGCACCTATATCCGCACACTAGCCGAGGATCTCGGTGCAGCGTTGGGGGTACCCGCCCATGTGAGTGCTCTGAGACGTTTTCAGTCAGGGCCTTTCGATCTTGAGCAGTGTGTGACGTCTGAACAACTGACCGTCGTCAGGGAACAGGGATCCGAGCGGGATCTGGACCGTTTTCTTTTGCCAGTAGAGGCCTGTTTGCCAGATTTGCCCCGTTTGGTGATATCCGAGGCCGCTACTTTTTACATTCGACAGGGCCAACCAGTGGTAGTGCCAAATGGTCCCCAGAGTGGTATGGTGCGCATCGCTGATCAGGAGGGATCATTCCTTGGCGTCGGCGAAGTGCGAGATGACGGGAAATTAGCCCCCAAAAGACTGCTCGCACACTAACTATGCGGCGGGAGCCGTTTCACGAACCTGTCTGTAAACCTGCACGGATAGGCTCGAATCAACAAGCAGGTTGGAGAAAAATCATGGCGTTGGACGCAGCCGTCAAGGCGCAAATTGTTAAGGATTATCAGCAGTCAGAGGGTGACACCGGATCGCCGGAAGTACAGGTCGCCTTGCTCACAGCGAATATTGAGCAGCTGCAGTCTCACTTTAAGGATCATGCCCAGGATCACCACTCAAGACGTGGTTTGATTCGCATGGTGAACCAGCGTCGAAAATTACTCGACTACCTCAAGCAAAAAGACACCGCCCGCTACGCGGAATTGATTAAGCGGTTGGGTCTGCGCCGCTGAGGATCAGTCAGGGCCGGCCTCATGCCGGCCTCGTCATATTTGGAGAAAACAAGTGAATGTAGTGAAAAAAACTTTCCAGTACGGTGACCACGAGGTCACGCTGGAAACCGGCCGTATCGCCCGTCAGGCGACAGGCTCGGTGATGGTCACGATGGGCAGTACCAGCGTGCTGTGTACTGTAGTTGCAGAGCAGAAAGCGAAGGCGGGTCAGGCGTTTTTCCCGCTGTCGGTGCATTACATCGAGAAAACCTACTCTGTCGGTAAGATCCCTGGCGGCTTTTTCAAGCGGGAGGGTCGTCCCAGTGAGAAGGAAACGCTCACCTCTCGACTCATCGACCGCCCTATTCGACCGCTGTTTGAAGATGGCTTCATGAATGAAGTGCAGGTGGTCTGTACAGTGATGTCGGCGGACAAAGATACAGACCCTGATATTCCCGCAATGATTGGTACTTCAGCCGCGCTGGCGCTGTCCGGATGTCCTTTCAACGGCCCTATTGGTGGGGCGCGGGTTGGGTTCACTGAGTCCAGCGGTTATCTGTTGAATCCGAGTTACACGGCGCTCGCGGATAGCCAGTTGGACATGGTTGTCGCCGGTACCAAAGATGCGGTGCTCATGGTCGAATCAGAAGCCAAGGAGTTGACGGAAGACCAGATGCTGGGTGCGGTGTTGTATGCGCACCAGGAAATGCAAACCGTGATCAACGCCATTACCGAACTGGTTGGCGAAGCAGGTAAACCTCGCTGGGATTGGCAGGCGCCGGCGGCCGATGCGGAACTGGTCGCCGCGGTTGAGGCGGCGGCTTCTGGCCCGCTGGGTGATGCGTATCGCATCACGGAAAAAGCAGAACGCTATGAGCGTGTTGGTCAGGTTAAAGACGAGGTCGTGGCGCTGTTGGCAACCGAGGAAGGCCCTGCGGAAGACGACATCAAGGACATTTTTAAGAGCCTTGAGAAGCGCATTGTCCGCGGTCGCATTCTGGCGGGCGAGCCGCGCATTGATGGGCGCGATAATCGCACGGTGCGCGCGATTGCCTGCGAGGTCGATATCCTGCCCAAGGCGCACGGATCGGCACTCTTCACCCGGGGTGAGACGCAAGCGATTGGTGCGGTGACCCTTGGCTCCACGCGCGATGCGCAAATTATCGATGCGTTGGAAGGTGAGCGACGCGATCCCTTTATGCTGCACTACAACTTCCCGCCTTACTCAGTCGGCGAGGCAGGGCGCATGGGATTCACAGGGCGACGAGAAGTGGGTCACGGGCGCTTGGCGCGCCGCGGACTCGCTGCAGTTTTGCCGAGCGAGGAAGAATTCCCCTACACGGTACGAGTGGTCTCTGAGATTACCGAATCCAACGGTTCCAGCTCTATGGCATCGGTTTGTGTGGGTTCACTCTCTATGATGGCGGCGGGGGTGCCACTGTCATCCCCCGTTGCCGGCATCGCGATGGGGCTGGTGAAGGAAGGAAATCAATTTGCGGTTCTGACCGATATTCTCGGCGACGAAGACCATCTTGGTGATATGGATTTCAAAGTCGCGGGTACCGCCAAGGGCGTGACTGCGTTGCAAATGGACATCAAGATCGAAGGCATTAACGAAGAAATTATGGAGCGGGCTCTCGAGCAAGCACTCGAAGCACGCCTTCACATTCTCGGTCAGATGAATACGGTTCTTGATGCGCCGCGCGAGATCACTTCTGAGAATGCGCCAAGCATGACCACGCTCAAGGTCGACCAAGACAAGATCCGGGACATCATCGGTAAGGGTGGTGCAACGATTCGCCAGATTACCGAGGAGTCGGGGGCGACCGTCGATATTGATGACGACGGTACGGTAAAAGTGTTTGGTCAGAACGCAGCCGCGCGGGACGCCGCTATCGAGATGATTCAGGCAATCACCGCTGAGGCGGAAATTGGCGAAATCTATACCGGTACCGTCGCCCGCATCGTGGATTTCGGGGCCTTCGTCACGATCCTGCCCGGAAAGGACGGCCTCGTGCACATCTCGCAGATTGCGGACGAGCGCGTTGAGAACGTCACTGACTATTTGTCTGAAGGTCAGGAAGTTCAGGTCAAGGTGCTGGACGTAGATCAGCGGGGCCGCATCAAGCTGTCTATGCGTGAGGTTGCGGCGGAGTCCGCTGAAGCCCCGGCTGATTCGGTGGATACAGCCGAGCCGGAGGCAGAACCTCTGGCTGAGGAGTGAGACTGGTCGTGGGCGCTACGCGGTGATGTGCGTTGCAAAAAAACATAAAGCCGCGGCAACCGCCGCGGTTTTTTTGTGCCTAAAATTTATCGATGCTCAGCTAACAGCTTTTGATTGCGAGGGTGTCGATTAGCTCAACGAATCATCCCAAGGTTCAAGCATCGATCGGGAGCTGACGGAGTCGCAACCTCAGAATGCGGCCTTCAGTTGGACGTACCAGAGTTGTCCGCAAGGGTCATGCTGTTTCGCATCGTAACTAAAATTTGCCGCGTCGTAGACTCTTGGCGCCTTCTCGTCCGTCAAATTCTTCGCACCAAGAGTTAGAGTGGTATCAACTCTCTGAAAGCTATGCCGGAAGGCATATTGAAGATCCAAAGTAGCCCAAGAGTCTATGTTACTTGAGTACCCGGCAAGTTTTGCTGAATCAGGAATTGTGCGGGTCGTTTCATAGTCGGAGACATAAAACATCAACAAAGCCACCCGGTGCTTACCTTGAGTCCACTCGAGTGTAGCGTTGATTTTGGTCTCCGGCATGGATCTAGCAAAGTTATCAAAATTGAAATAGCCCGCGAGATCGTGTGTGCCACTCGCGTCGGTGCAGCCTCGGTTGTTCGCTCCAGTGCAGGGGATTTCATAGCTAAGGAAATGAGTTGCGGAGAGATTAAAGCTGAGCCAACCCGTGCGAATGGGTGCGGACCAATCAGCAGCGATATCTATGCCGTCTGCGTTAACTTCCTGCGCGTTCAGGTATTCCACATTAACCCCTGAGAGGGTGCCCGCAGAATCTCGAAGGATGTCAGGTCCTAAAGGGTCGTTATTCAGCTTTCCTTGCGCATTTTGCACAGTAATAACGTCCTCGTAATCAACCCTCCAGTAGTCAGCTCGCAGCGAGAAGTTGTCCGATGGTGAAAAAATCAAGCCTGCATTGAAATTAATTGAGGTCTCAGGTTTGAGGTCGGTATTGCCAGTAGAGTTAACCTGAACAAAGAGGGCACTGCTCGAGCCTGTTAGTGGATCCACTAGCCCTTGCAGGGAGGTTTCTTGGTTAAAGGTTTGAATTAAGGAGGGCTCTCTAAATGTTGTAGACCCTGAGGCACGCAATGTCAGAGCGTCGGAGAGGCTCCACTTGATTCCCGCCTTAGAATCAACACTGCTGTCGCTTTCAAGTTCTTCGAATCTTGCAGCGAGATTAGCCTCGAGGAAGCCACTTAAAGGAATCTTAGCCTCAGCAAAAAGCGCATAGCTATCCTTTGATTTGTCTACGGGTAGTCCGCCACCTAAAAAGATTAAGTCGACTGGAACGGTGGCCCCAGTTGCAGGGTTGATTTGTTGCGTGTAGAGCTCGTCGCGATCAACTGAGAACCCTTCTTTTCGCCATTGGCCACCGATCGCAAAACCAATTGGTCCAGCCTTAGTGTTGCCCAACTGCCCGGTCGCTACAAAATCGATAACGGTAAGCTTAGTTTTTTTACTGGTACGTGTCTGGTAGCTCATCCAATCAACGAGGGTCGAACTGTTTTCCGCGGGATCGAACGGATTAAAAGTCTCTTGCCCGGTAGCGCCCCCAGACCCAGCAAGTGCCAAGTTTAGGCGAGATTTAATGGTATCTGGTTGGTAGGCATCTCGGCTATTTCGCGAGTACGTTAGGGCAGCTTTCCAGGACCAAATGTCACTGATTTGTCCATCAATAGAGAAGGCGGTTCTCAATGTGTCACTCTTACGGGGGGCAAACGGTGATGGCGCCTCTGCCCCAATGGGCCTGCCATACCATCGGACCGGAACGTCAAAAGGGCTCCCAGCCTGCCCCGGCAATATTGTCGGGAAAGACAGGTTGGGGTAGGAGGGCGACTGTGGGTTGTCTTTTACTTCATGTCTCGTCCAACCCAACTCTAGTGCTAAACTCACAGAGTTGGAAAGGGTGTGAGATAGCGTTCCAAACATTTGGGCTTTCGTTTCTTCGTTGACGAGGTTGAAGCGTGGTCCATAGAGGAAACCGCACTTCGTGCCACCGCCGGTGCCCTGCCCATACGCGTTTTGTGGAACAAAAGGGCTACCTAGAATGCCCCCGTTTCGCTGGCAGTTTGCATCTGGGACGGTCTCAAGGTAGTTGTAGCTTCCTGCGAAGGCACCTGTGCCAGTGGCGCTAGGGCTCAGTACCAGAAAGCTCCGGCCTAGGGTACTAACAGCATTTTCGCTTGTATAGGGCCGTGCCCCCGAGCTGAGAGGGTCCTGCTCATAGTAGCTCCCAGCCAAAATACCTGTAGTCCGGTCCTTGCTGAAGCCTGTGAGAAAGTTAATGGAACTTTTGCCGGCGCTACTGTTAGCAATTTCTTCGTAACCAGTGCTGAGCTCTAAGCCCTCGAACTCATCTCGCAGAACGAAATTGACGACGCCCGCAACCGCGTCGGACCCGTAAGTAGCTGTGGCGCCCTCTTTCAACACCTCCACTCTATCGATAGCTATAAGCGGTATCGTACTGGTGTCTACAAAGACGCTGCCATCATTCGCGATGCCGCCACTAAAAGTCTGCCGCTTGCCATTGATCAACACCAGTGTCGAACTCAGACCAAGGCCCCGCAGATTGATGTTACTCGTACCCTGCGTTTCGCCGGCAGTGAAGGCATCAGGGTTGTTTTCCGAGCCAGATACGAAGCTCCATTTTGCAGTCAGCTCACCGACATCAGTGGCGCCAGAGTTGCTGATGTAATCCGATGATATGACCTCCACTGGGGAGGCGTTGTCCACGGCCGCTGATCGGAGATAAGTACCAGTAACAGTGACCTCCTCAATCTTGCTGTACACATCCGTTTCCTGAGCATGCGCAAGAGGCACGGAGAGCCGCGTAGCAAGCAGGATAATAAGAAAATACTGGAATACGGACCGAGTTTGATCACGACGGTGGTCGAGCATGGAAGTTGTCTTTCCTTGGTGAAAGGCGGTGAGAGTTATTTGAGTATTATATGTCAGGTGACTCCCAATGAAGCGCTAAGACCACATATTTTAGCCTGCGTATGTCAGCGTTTTTAAGTATTTCGCTCCCACAGAGAGGAATCTGACCAACCTAGGTGAGTCCGAGAAGATCCAGGTTGTGGTGTCGGAGGTTAGTCTGATAATCGCCCTGATATCAGATCCTCGACCACATTGGGGTCTGCGAGTGTCGAGGTGTCCCCAAGGCTCCCGAGCTCGTTTTCAGCGATTTTTCTCAA
>PAGS01000026.1 GCA_002705465.1 Halieaceae bacterium | reverse complement strand
GAACGTAGGGCCAAATCAAGACGCTCAGCCTTGCTTGGAAAATGACTGGATGAATTCACGGCATCGCCTCCTAGCGAGCCGGTATTATCCGGTACCGGACAGGAAGGTCTACCCGCGATCGGGGCTTTGTGACTTATTCCAGCTCGCCAAAGCCGTTAGCGAATAGCTCGGTCATAGCTTGCAGAGCCGCCGCCTCATCATCGCCATTAATTTTTAGAGAAAGTTCAGCGCCGCAAGGCGCAGCCAGCAGCAACACCGACATGATGCTTTTAGCATCTACTTCTTTTTCGTCATAGATGAGTTTGATATCGCTTGCGTAACGCGCAGCACAATCGACAACTTTAGCTGCGGGTCGTGCATGCAGGCCCAGCGTGTTGACCACCGTTACCATAGGGAGCGTCATGAAACCGGCGCCCTGGGCAGGTCGCGATGTCGAATTTGCACGCCTGCAAGTTGCGCGCTCAAGTCTTCATGTAGCTTTTGGGTGAGATAAACCGACCGATGTTGTCCGCCAGTGCAACCGATTGCAATCGTGATATAGCTTCTGTCGACTTGACTGAAGTCATAGAGCATTTGTTTGATAAAAGTGCTCAACTTTTCATAGAACGCCAGACACCTTTCATCACTTTCCAGAAACTGTTTCACCGGCGCATCCAAGCCCGTCATGCTACGAATGTCAGCTTGCCAGTAGGGGTTGGGCAGTGCACGCGCATCGAAAACGAAATCGGCATCAGTAGGGACCCCACGCTTGAAGGCAAAGGACTCAATCAATATGGATAGGCCATCGCGGCGATTAGCCATTCTGGTTATGATGCGGTCGCGCAAAGCGCTGGGGGTTAAATCCGTCGTGTCGACTATTAGATCGGCCTTCGCGGCGACAAATTCAAGCCGCTTCCGCTCCTTTGCTATGGCTTCTGGCAATGAGTTATGGGGACCGGCAAGCGGATGCCTGCGACGGGTTTCACTGAAGCGTTTCAACAAAACATGAGGCTGAGCGTCCAGAAAGATGATCATTCCCTCAGGGAAGCTCAGTAACTGCTCAAGTGCTGCGGGGGTGTCCTCGGGTTCAAAGCCAACGGTTCGCGCATCCACACACACCACAATGCCGCGAAACCTCTCGTGCTCAATATTGTCCGATATCTCCACCAATAGCTCTGGGAGAAGCCGGGGAGGGAGATTGTCTACGCAGTAGTAGCCCTCATCCTCCAACAACCTCAGAACGCTACTCTTGCCAGCGCCAGAGCTACCGCTGATCACAACAAGGTTCGGCGTCACAGACCCAGCCCCTCCAACAGGGCGAGTCGTGCATCCCCCGCGCTATCAGCCTTTTTCAGTCTGTCTCGGATGTCGGCACTAGAGAAGGCNTTAGCAAGACTAGCNAGCAGNTCAAGGTGATCNTGNGTAGCGGCCTCCGGTACCAGAAGTATGAAGGCGATCTCCACTTCAGCACCGTCAGGCGCACCAAAATCAACCCCCTCCGATAACAAGATTAAGCATCCCAAGGGCTCGGAGCATCCGCTCATCCGGCTGTGCGGTATTGCCACACCATGCCCGATAGCAGTNCTGCCNAGCTTTTCGCGAGCCAGGAGCGATCGGTAAACAGATTCCTGATCCAGATCGAATTCAGCGCTGATGGACTCTGCGGCCTGCTCGAACAACCTTTTTTTGCTGTGAACAGTCTCCGAGCGAAGTGCCAACAACCGCTCTGGGGCAAGATGATTCGGGGTAGACATGAGTTAATGCCCCCGATGCTTTTCCTTGTGCTTGATCACTTGGCGGTCGAGTTTGTCGGCAAGCGAGTCTATCGCTGCATACATGTCATCTGATTCGGATGAGGCAAATAAATCGGCCCCCGCAACGTGCAGATTAGCCTCGGCTTTGTGCAAGTGTCTCTCTACGATGAGAGTGACCTCAATGCGTGTAATCTGATCGCCGCGACGTTTTATAGGTTCCAGTTTGTCTTCGACGTGTTGCCTGATGGCGGGGGTAACGTCTACGTGATGTCCGCTAATAGTCAGTTGCATATGGCACTCCTGTGTCGACGCCTTCAGCTTTAGTTTAGACGTTTGCGTTCATTGGAGGGAGGAATTGCCANTTGCTCTCGGTATTTGGCNATTGTCCGTCGGGCAACGGTAATTCCTTCTTCCTTNAACAANGTGCACAGNTTTGCATCGCTCAATGGCTTGCGCACATTTTCCTCTGCAACGAGTTTTCGGATCGCCGCNTTGATAGCGGTAGATGCGACCTCATCGCCACCTTCACCGGAGACCCTGCTTGAAAAGAAATACTTGAGTTCGAACGTCCCCCTCGGGGTGTGCATGTACTTTCTNGTGGTCGCCCGTGACACGGTGGACTCATGGAGCTCAACCTNGGTCGCGATATCAGCNAGTACNAGAGGTTTCATNCCGATCTCACCAACATCGAGAAAAGCTCGCTGGTATTCCACTATTTTGCTGGCCACCTTGAGCAGTGTCTCGTTGCGGCTNTGCAGGCTTTTCATGAACCAGCGAGCCTCCTGCAACTGTTCCTTCANATAACCACGGTCGGTTGCAGANCCACCGTTCAGCATGGCGACATAATGGTCGTTGACTCTGAGTCGGGGCGCCACTTCTGGATTGAGTTCGACTAGCCATCGGCCGTCATGTTGTCGAACGAACACATCGGGAGTCACGTATTCAGTNTGCCCGCCACCGATCGAGGCTCCAGGGGTNGGATCGAGAGANCGTATGAGTTGAATGGCGCCCTCTAGGTNGGTCTCGGTCGTNCGTAGCTTCCGCGCCAACTGCCTCGCCGGCGCNGTNGGCAATTGAGCTAGATGTCGACTGACTAGGGCGCCCGCAATTTCCCTGAANGGTGTCTCTGGCGGCAGTTGTCGTAACTGAATAAGCAGGCACTCGCGAAGATCCGAGGCAAAAACACCGGCGGGTTCAAAGTGCTGCAGTCGATGCAAGACTGCAATCACTTCGTCGCATTCAATCTCGTCCAGCGTGAGTTCTGCGTGAATTTCTTCGGGCGACTGCACGAGTCTCCCGTCCTCGTCTATCGCATCAATCAGTGCGATGGCGATATATCGGTCCGTATCGGAGAAGCGAGTCAGGTTAAGCTGCCAGAGCAGGTGTGCTCGCAGTGACTCCTCCTCGGAGTCTTGCTCAGAAAAATCATTTTCCAAAACGGGCCCTGGAGCAGGGGGAGCGGCGGAGGGCAATACGTCTTCCCAAACGGTATCGACTGCTAGTCCTTCGGCCTCATCCTCTGTCGCTGCAGATTCAGAGAAGTCGATGCCGTCCTGCTCGGCCAGCTCGTTGTCTCGCTCCAGTAACGCATTGGATTCCAGGGTTTCTTCAATGGTTTGCTGGAGGTCAACGGTGCTTAGCTGCAGCAGTTTAATGGCTTGCTGCAACTGGGGTGTGAGGGCTAATTGTTGCCCGAGTTTGAGCTGAAGCGCCTGTTTCATACTGNTGATTATGGCTNGCTTGGNCTCAGTNTAGCGCCGGGCTCATCCGATGCAACTAAATTGGCAAGGAATTTGCAAGCAGAGCTGACAGGCGGGCCCGTATCCCCGGAGTTTTCGCGGTTGATTGCGCCTTTCCGCACTATCAGAGAGAGAAGTGCTCCCCTAAATAGGTGTTACGGACTCTGTGGTTGACGAGGACTTCGGTGGGCGTTCCCGATGCAATAACATGCCCCTCGCCCACGATGTAGGCACGCTCGCAAATATCCAACGTCTCTCGCACGTTATGGTCGGTAATGAGGACCCCGATATTTCTCTCTTTAAGGTGCGTGATGATGGATTTAATGTCGGATATTGAAATGGGATCGACGCCAGCGAAGGGTTCGTCGAGGAGAATGACTCTGGGTTCTGTGGCCAAGGCTCTGGCAATCTCAACCCGTCGCCGCTCGCCACCAGAGAGCGCTTGACCCAGAGAGTCTGCGAGATGACTTACGCTAAATTCTTCCAGCAATGCCTCGGCTATGCTGCCACGCGTCTTTCGCGTGAGCTCTCTGCGGGTTTCCAGAATTGCCAGCAGATTATCCTTGACTGTAAGTTGCCGGAATACCGAGGCCTCCTGAGGGAGATAGCCGATACCGGCGCGCGCCCTTCGGTGCATAGGCAGCTTCATGAGTGATTGGTTATCGAGTTGAATGTCCCCCGCGTCAGCGGCTACGAGGCCTACAATCATATAAAAGCACGTCGTTTTACCCGCCCCATTTGGTCCAAGCAGACCAACTATTTCGCCTTCGCTCACCTCGAGTGAGACGTCTTTGACGACGGGACGACCACCATAGGCTTTCGCAAGGTGTTCTGCGACCAGCGTGCTAGGCATCAGAGGCGCCGGTCCTGAGGTTTTCAGGCGGGATGACTACCTCGACTCGCCCCTGACCGTCGCTTCCAGTCGTCCCCGCCGCTCTAACAGAGCGTTGACTCACTAGGTAGTCGATTTGATCCCCTGACAGTGTGGATCCGTTTTGCGCAATGCGCGCGTCGTCAACAAGCCGGACCAGATCTTTTGATCGGATGTACTCAATGCGCAGAGCCGACGCGTCGACAGGTGTTTGCTCTGGTGCCGGCTGCTGAATCAGCCGGGCTGGCTTGCCTATTGCAATGATACGGTCGGCGTCACTGCTTTCATGGAGGACGGATAGCGTATCCGCAGTAATTTTGAGTGAGCCCTGAATGAGGACCACGTTGCCCTCGTAGCGTGTCTCTCCGGCGACTTCATCACGGATGGCAATATCAGCGGTGATTTGAATTGGCTGTTCACGATCTGTGTCGAGTGCCCACACCGATGCCGGTATCCATATCAACAGGAGGAGCAGGCGTAGGGCCCGGGTGAGGGCTAGTCTATTCATAGTTGGTCTGTACATCGCCAATTAACGTTGCCTTATTGGTCTTCAAATCAACTCTGAATGCTGACCCAGTGGTTCGGCTACCTCGACCGGTCAGCACAACCTCATGCTCGCCCGTCGCCAGCTTTTGGTCCATAAATAGTCGCATGGCCTGAGTCGTCATCCTCACCTCTTGAGCATGCTCGTCAATTACGACCCCGTTGGTCAGCGCGAGTTCATTTAAGTCCTCAAAAAAAACACCGTCTGAGGCGCGAATGTCCCAGATTTCGCCTAAGTTGCCATCAGTCACATATTGAATCCCGCCCAGTGCCGTTTGGTCACTGTTCAACCAGCGGGTCGCAGAGTCTATTTTCAGCGTGTCAGTCGGGCGCCCCTCATCAGAGAACCGCCGGCGAATGCCATCAACAACGTAGCTTGTCCTCACCGGCCTGTCCGTGATGGTGGCGCGTTGCTCAACGTCAACACCGGGCGCCAATCCGCTCCAGAAGGCGACGCCGACCGCGACCGCGGCGATGACAACTACCAGTAATTTCACTGGAAGGTCTCATAGGCTGCCGGCAGATGTCCCTGCGCGGTCAGGATGAAGTCACACAGTGCACGCACCGCGCCACGCCCGCCAGCTGCTGGCGCCACCCAATCGGCTTGTTTGAGCACCGCTTCTGTTGCGTCGCAGGGACAGGTGGCGAGACCTGCTAACTTGAGAGCGGCGAGGTCGGGTAAGTCGTCGCCCATATATGCTACGGAGGCAGACTCAAGCGCCATCGAGTCGAATAATTCCTGAAGAGCAGCACCCTTATCTTCCCTGCCTTGAACAAGCATTTTGATCTCCAGCTCCTGAGCGCGTCGCTCGACGGCTGCGGAGAGCCTGCCTGTGATGACGGCAACTTCAATTCCCTGTTTTTGCAGCAGTTTGATGCCAAGTCCGTCTTTGACGTTGAAGGACTTCGATTCGGATTCCGCAGCGCTACCGTAGGTAAGCGTGCCGTCGGTCATGACGCCGTCAACATCGAGCACAACGAGCTTGATCGCCTCCGCTTTCTGCGCTGCCCGACCGGTCACGAAATGCCTGCCTTGAGTAGTGAGAGTAGCGTAACCACTCCCAGTATCCCCTGAGACTCATCAACGGCCACCAGCGAACTGATTCGGTGTCGTTCCATCAGGCTCATGGCTTCAGCCGCCAGAATGTCGGGCGGAATCGTTCTCGCTGACTCTGTCATCACTTGCGCAACCTTCATCGCCTGCAGGTCGCCTGCGTCTTCGACGACCCGCCTTAGGTCACCGTCAGTGAACACGCCGGCCAGCTTTCTAGTTGGGTTGCAAACAGTCGTCATGCCCAAGCCTTTTCGAGTGATTTCATAAAGCGCCTCTGCCACCGTGGCCTCAGGCGTCACCAAGGGTATGTCCTCGTCGATCACCATGACATCGCTCACGCGGAGCAGCAGCCGTTTGCCCAATGCCCCACCGGGGTGGGAGAAGGCAAATTCCTCAGCGGTGAATCCTCTCGCCTCCAGCACTGCAATTGCCAAGGCATCACCTAGCACCAGCGCGACGGTGGTGCTTGATGTAGGTGCAAGGTCAAGCGGGCAGGCTTCCGTTTCCACGCTCGCCAACAAGTGAACATCTGATGACTTTGCGAGCTCGGAGAGGGGCTCTCCTGTCACGCTGATGAGGGGCACGTTCAACCGCTTGATCAGCGGAAGCAGCGTCAGAATTTCGGTTGTGACGCCACTGTTTGACAGCGCAATCACGCAGTCGTCCGGGGTGATCATACCCATGTCACCGTGTGAGGCTTCGGCGGGGTGGACAAAGAATGCAGGCGTGCCTGTGCTGGCTAAGGTCGCAGCTATTTTTCCAGCGATGTGCCCGCTTTTACCCATGCCGGTAACGACGACTCTGCCGCGGGTGTCGAGGATTTTCCGACAAGCCGCGGGAAACGCGCTGTCCAACTGCTTTCCAAGTTGCTCGACAGCAGTGTTCTCCAGCGAAATAGTCCGTTGCGCAGATTCGACAAATAAAGAGTCAGGATGAGGGTTCATGGCAGATTCAGGTTGATGAGGGACGACGTCATGGCAACAAAAAAAGCCAACCGTAATAAGCGACATACAGTGTCAGTAGCGTAGCACCAGCCGGCCGGGAGAGGGTGCCGCTACCCGATGCCCCATTCCAACGCCAGAAGGCGGCGAGGGCAAGGGTCAGAGTTGTGAGAAATACCGCCAACAGGTCTCTACTGACCACTGCCGCCTGGATCGGCAAACTCCCCCAAAAACCGGGTATCGCCAAGACCAACAGGATGTTGAACATATTTGAGCCCACTATCGCACCGACTGCCATATCCGCATGGCCCTTGAGTGCGCTAGTCACCGAAGCTGCCAATTCAGGCAGGCTGGTACCCACAGCTACGATGGTGAGCCCGATGACCAGCTCTGACACTCCCAATGAGAGGGCAATGTTGGAAGCCGCCCAAACCAAAAGGCGAGATGAGGCAATGAGCAGCAAAAGTCCTCCGAGGAAACTGAGCCAAGCAGCGGGCATCGTCATTTCTCGAATTTGGGTGATCTCGCTATTGATGTCGGGCTTTTTCGCATGCTGCGCTATTCTGATGAAGAAAAGTCCGAGAGCACCGACCAGGATGAGGCTGTCGGTGCGAGACAACTCCAGATCGTAGAGTAGGGCCCCGGTCAAAATAACGACCACAATTAACAGCGGAAGGTCGATCAGAGTTGTGTCCCGGCTCAGGGTGATGGGGCTCAGAACTAACGTCACCCCTAGCACTAACCCCATATTCGCAATGTTCGAGCCCAGTGCATTGCCCACCGCTAACTCGCCGGAGTCTGCGAGGGCAGACATGAAGGAAATCAGGACTTCTGGGGCCGACGTGCCGAGCGAGACAATAGTCAGCCCGATCAGCATGGGTGTCAGGCCCGCACGTTTCGCAATCGCTGAAGCGCCCTCAACAAATCGGTCGGCACTCCAGACCAGGGCGATTAAGCCGCCAGCAATGCCCATTGAATACCAGAGCAAGCGAATCATCCTCATTTTTAGCGTCATAGTGACGCGTGGCCCGAGCGCTGATCGGGTATTATGACGCGCCGGATTGTGTCTCGGCGGCGTAGGGCCGCGATCGGTTGCGCGTGAGCCAGTCTACCCTAGTCAGCCGGCTGGATGGCATGATGCTGACTGTGTTGGGACGAGCAGAGCGCGACTCGCTGGCCGGTATTGCTCAAAAATGGAGGCGTCAGAAGCCAATGAGTGAAACAGTGGGTACCAACACGACCAGTCCTGCTAATAGTGCTGGCCGGCTCGCCCGGCTGCTGCTCGTCATTCTGGCCAGCGTCAATGTTTGGGCGCAGGCAGAGGATGCTCCGCAGGCTAACGCCGGGCCTGCCCAAGTGATCACTGAGGTGACTGAGCAGGTGATGCGCGTAGTAGCCGAGGCCGACACGTATTTTGATCAAGACCCCGACCGGTATTACCGAGAGATTGATTCGGCGCTCGCCGCTGTGGTGGATTGGCGCGGCTTTGCCACTGCAGTCATGGGAGAATACTTCAGTCGAGGGCGGTCGATGGACTCGGATGGTCGAGCCAACCTGAAGCGGCAGCGTGACGAGTTTGCTCAAACTTTGAGAGAAGGTTTGATTCGTAGCTACGCAAAGGGTTTGTTGGCGTTTGGTGGTGCCGAGATGGTGGTAAAGGGCGTCGAAGCCTCGCCTCAGAGTGCGCGAATTGCCTCAGTGACGCAGCTGGTCTACGGTGAGGCTGACCGCGTCTACACCATTCGCTACCAGATGGGTCAATACAAAGACGGGTCTTGGCGACTGCGTAACTTGATTATCGAGACCATTAATCTGGGCGAGATTTATCGAAATCAGTTTGTTGCGCTGGCCAAGGATGCCAACGAGGATCTCGATCTGGTGATTGCACAATGGAATGAAACAATCTCAGAGCAGGCGGAGGAGCTGGCGCGTGACTGAACAGGAACTGATCAACTTGCTGCTAGCCTCTTTTCCGGACGCTGAGGTATCGGTTTCGCTGGACGGCAGCCACGTCGAAATCACCGTTGTTACTCCAGAATTCGAGGGCTTGCGGCCGGTCGCTAGGCAACAGCGCGTCTATGCGCCGCTGGCCGCCTTGATCGCTGACGGTACTCTTCATGCGGTGAATATCACTGCGCAGACGCCGTAACAGGCGGTTTGAGCGAGAACGTTTTTGGATAGCTTCATTATCCGGGGCGGGACACCACTCCAGGGCCGACTTGCGGCCTCTGGCTCCAAGAACGCAGCCTTGCCAATTATGGCAGCGACCTTGCTCGCCGAGGGTGCCTGCGAATTGCAGGGCGTTCCAGTGCTGCGCGATGTCACCACCATGACAACGCTTCTCGCCAGCCTGGGTGCCAGCGTGTCTCGACAGGAGCCAGCAGGGAGATTGCGCATTGAGAGTGGGTCGGTGCAACGGTTCAGGGCGCCCTATGATCTGGTCAAGACAATGCGAGCATCGATACTGGTATTGGGTCCGTTATTGGCGCGCTTCGGCAGGGCGGAGGTCTCCTTTCCCGGGGGCTGTGCCATCGGGAGTCGGCCAGTAGACCTTCATATTCGGGCGTTGGAGGCGATGGGTGCGCGGATCTCAGTTGAATCCGGCTACATCATCGCGGAAGCCCCTGAGGGTCTGCGCGGGGCAGATTTTTCCTTCGACACTGTGACGGTTGGCGGCACAGAGAATGCCATCATGGCAGCGGTTCTCGCGCGAGGTGAGAGCGTACTGAGAAATGTAGCGCGGGAGCCAGAGATCGAGGATCTGGTGTGTTTTCTGCGGCGCATGGGAGCCGATATCGAAGTCGACGGAACCGACACTCTGGTGGTTCAGGGCGTGTCGGCGCTGCGTGGTGCCAGCCACCGTGTGATGCCTGACCGCATTGAAGTGGGCACATACCTCGTAGCGGCGGCCGCAACGCGGGGACACATCACGATAGATGGGGTGAACCCCGATCTATTGGGCATCGTGCTCGACAAACTCCAGCAAACTGGCGCATACCTATCGTGTGAGTCGCACTCTGTAGCACTGGATATGAAAGGTAGGCGCCCGCTGGCGGTCGACATCGAAACGCAGCCTTTTCCCGGTTTTCCGACTGATATGCAGGCCCAGTTCACTGCCTTGAACGCGGTTGCCGATGGGCGTTCTCGCGTCACCGAGAAGATATTCGAGAATCGACTCATGCAGGCTCATGAGATGAGACGAATGGGCGCCGACATTGAAATTACGGCGGACACTGCGCGTATTGTGGGGAGGGAAAAGCTGCAAGGCGCACCGGTGATGGCATCAGACCTTCGAGCGTCAGCCAGCCTTGTCATCGCAGGTCTGGTAGCGGATGGCGAGACGCGGGTGGATAGGATTTATCATATCGACCGTGGCTATGAAGATATCGAGGGGAACTTGCAATGCCTTGGGGCGGATATCCGTCGTATATCGACCTGAGGGTGACTGAGACAAAGGAATGAACATTCAGCATGACATTACCATTGCACTGACCAAAGGTCGGATTCTCAAGGAGACTCTGCCGCTCTTAGCGAGGGTGGGGATTGAACCCCTTGAGGACCTGAGCGTTAGTCGAAAGCTTGTGGTTGCGACTACTGTGCCAAGACTTAATCTGGTCATTTTGCGGGGTTCCGATGTGCCTACGTATGTCCAATATGGCTCAGCGGATTTGGGGATCGCGGGTAAGGATGTCCTGCTTGAGTCGGGCGCCGCAGGGATCTACGAACCGCTCGACTTGGGGATCGCGAGATGTCGATTGATGACTGCTGGCCCGCAAGCTACCGATGCAGAGGTTGAGCTGAAACGACGAGTGAGGGTGGCAACCAAATTCGTTAATGTGGCACGGGCCCATTATGCCAAAAAGGGGCTGCACGCGGATCTGATTAAGCTCTACGGTTCGATGGAGTTGGCACCGCTGATGGGGCTAGCCGATGAGATCGTTGATATCGTCGACACGGGAAAAACCTTGGCTGAGAACGGCATGGCGCCCAGGGAGTTGATCTCGGACATTTCGTCGCGATTAATCGTTAACAAAGCTGCTATGCGAACGCGCCACGCCTCAGTGCGCTCGATCATCGATGCATTGAAGAGTGCGGTGACGCAGCAGGGGCCTGCGTGATGCGGCAACTTATTGCTCGTCTGGACAGTTCGGACCCCGATTTCGATGCGGCATTTGCCCGCCTTCTCGTGAGCCCCGCTGAGTCAGATTCGACGCTTGCGGAGACGGTTTCAAGCATCATTGCGGCCGTCGCTGTCGAGGGGGACGCGGCGTTGTTGCGCTATACAAACCAGTTTGATGGTCGCGCGTTGAGTGACCCCGCAAACTTTAGGGTGTCTGCCTCGGCCTTGGTATCGGCTTTGCAGGCGATTGATCCTGCGGTTCGCGTGGCGCTAGAACATGCCGCGGCCAGAATCCGCGATTTTCATGAGCGCCAGTTGGGTCAAAGCTGGCAGTACCGCGACGACACGGGCAGCGTGCTGGGGCAGCGTGTCTCGGCGATGGACAGGGTAGGCTTGTATGTTCCGGGGGGTCGGGCCAGTTACCCTTCATCGGTGCTCATGAATGCGATTCCAGCAAAAGTGGCCGGCGTGTCAGAGGTCATCATGGTGGTTCCGGCACCGAGCGACGAGATCAGCCCGATCGTATTGGCCGCCGCTAAGCTGGCTGGCGTTGACAGTGTGTTTACTATCGGAGGAGCGCAGGCAATAGGAGCTCTGGCTTACGGAACGGCGACGGTGCCGCGGGTAGACAAGATAGTAGGGCCCGGCAACCGTTTCGTCGCAGAGGCGAAACGACAGGTTTTTGGCAGGGTAGGTATAGATATGGTGGCTGGGCCCTCCGAAATCCTGATCATCGCTGACGGCTCAGTGAAACCGGAGTGGGTAGCGATGGATCTATTCGCGCAGGCTGAGCATGATGAGTATGCTCAGGCCGTCTTGATTTCCCCGGATATGACTTACCTCGATACCGTCGCTGCCTGCATTGCTGATTTGCTTCCTTCTCTGGCTCGTCGAGACATCGTAAGCGCCGCACTGAAAAATCGTGGCGCCCTGATAAAGGTGCCAGACCTTGGCGCTGCGGCGGCTTTTAGCAACAGGTTAGCGCCCGAGCACCTTGAGCTAGCGGTTGCCGATCCACAGTCGTTGATAGAAAGAATCGGTCCGGCAGGTGCCATTTTTATGGGAGCGATGTCGTCGGAGTCCCTCGGAGACTACTGCGCAGGACCCAATCATGTATTACCCACTGCAGGTTCGGCCCGTTTCGCGTCACCTCTTGGTGTATACGATTTCCAGCGAAGAAGTAGCCTGATTGAAATTTCGGCGGAGGGCGCCAGGTTACTCGGTGAAGTTGCCGCAACGTTGGCCGACGCCGAATCTTTAGAGGCGCATGGTCTGAGTGCCCGCCTAAGATTGCGTGACGGCGATTAAGTCATCCACTACTGTTGCGGGTCCCCACCACTGCCTCTAGCTCCAGAGGAGTCCCGTCTCTGTCCACATTCACGCGAAGTAAATGACCCGGTCGCAACCGCGCAATTTGAAGCATGGCCGCTCGACCATCGACCACCGGTTCTCCGTCCATCGCGACAATGATGTCGTTTAACCGAATGCCGGCGCGCTCCGCTGGCCCCCCTGCGGCAAGATTTGTAACGATGAGTTGCTGCACCGGCGGCGTAGCCGAGCCTTCGCTGAATAGTACTTCGACGCTCACTCCCAGCCAGCCTCGAATGACCCGTCCATATTTGACGGTGTCCTCGAGGACCGACGCGGCGAGATCACTTGGTGTCGCAAGATTGA
This sequence comes from Halieaceae bacterium, assembly GCA_002705465.1. Classification (GTDB taxonomy): domain Bacteria; phylum Pseudomonadota; class Gammaproteobacteria; order Pseudomonadales; family Halieaceae; genus Luminiphilus. The sequence goes on along the minus strand of PAGS01000026.1, from coordinate 13,360 downwards.
TACCGATCCCGGGTGTTTCTTCGCCGCGTTCTGCTCCCGCGGTGTAGATAAGCGTGTTAATGCCGACCAATCTTCCTTGACTGTCAATTAACGCGCCACCAGAGCTGCCCAAATGCACAGTCGCGTCAGTTTGAATATAACCCTCGTAGGTTGAGAGCTGCAGGCCGAAGCGGCCGAGTCCAGACACCACGCCCTGCGAAACCGAGTGTCCGAAGCCGTAAGGGTTTCCGATCGCCAGTACAATGTCCCCAACGGCGATATCTGATGTCTGCGCCAATTCGATTGGTGTTAAATCAGGCAGATCGATCTGTAATATCGCAAGGTCAGTCTCGGGGTCGTTCCCGACAACTGACGCGTTGGCAGACCGACCATCTGCCAGCAGGACCTGAATCGCATCAGCGCCGGCAATGACATGATTGTTGGTAACGATAAAACCACCGCTACTCAAAATAACGCCAGAGCCCAGAGACCGCTCGATGCGCTGAGCGGTCCCGCGGTTGGCCCTGAACCGCCGTAGTAGAGGAGAATTGAGGCGGGGATCGTCTCGAGTGTCCACCAGCTTGGCGGTGTAGATATTGACAACTGAGGGAGTGGCGCGAGCCACGGCCTCCCGATAACCGATGTCGGTGGGCAGCGCGTGCCCCTCGTCGGCGGGCAATACCCATTTGTCGAGTATCAGCGCGGCGGCCAATACCCCGACAAGCGCCGGCCACATCATGCCAATCAGATCGTATTTCACATCATTCTCCTGCACCCATTGTAAATCATGGTGCGCTGGTTATTCTCCTCACAGCATTGTAAACAGAGGGTAAACAATGGCCTGCTCGCGACAGCAACTCAGCGGATTCTTGGACAACTTGCTCGAGCCAGAGCGCTTTCAAGACTATTGCCCCAACGGTTTGCAGGTCGAGGGGAAAAATGAAATTCACCGTTTGGTCACAGGCGTGACCGCCAGTCAGGCGCTCATAGATGAGGCCATACAGCGGCGCGCAGACGCAATCCTAGTACATCACGGCTATTTTTGGCGCGGCGAGCACCCTTGTTTAACAGGTATGAAGGCGACGCGCATCAGGAGTTTGCTAAGTGCTGACATCAACCTGTTTGCGTATCACTTACCGCTGGATTGGCATCCTGCGGTAGGAAATAACGCCACCCTGGGCGAACTGATGGGTGTGGACGGTAGCGGCCCGTTGAACCCCGCGGACACAAATACGCCCGTATTTAAAGGTTACTTTAGTCCCGAGATCACCGTCCAAACGCTGGCAGCCCGGCTGTCAGACGGCCTTGGGCGCGAGCCTCTGGTGATTGGCGAGGGCAACCTCAATTCCATTGCCTGGTGCACCGGTGCCGGTCAGGGTTACCTGAATGCGGCCGCAGATGCGAGGGCCGATGTGTTTGTGACCGGAGAAGTCTCGGAACAAACTGTTCATACTGCGCGGGAGCGCGGCATTGCCTTCATCGCCGCGGGACACCACGCGACGGAACGTTACGGCGTGCAGGCATTAGGTGCTAAAGCTTCGGACTGCCTGGGGATTACCCACGAATTTATTGAGATCGATAACCCGGTCTGAGTCCACTCAGGCAGCCGAGGTGTTTGATTTATCGAGTCCAAAAGTCTCGGAGAGTTGCCCCTGTTCGTCGGGCTTTTTCGGCGCGTAGTCAAGCGGTTGCGCTACCTCGACAAGGTGGGGTTTCGCCTCTGTATCAGGTGAGTTAAGTGCCGCTTCAGCCATGTTCACCTGATCACCACACAGTTGCTCTGCGCCTTCAGCTAAGTGCGTGTAGACGGCTCTGTAGTCGTCTGTCAGCTTATGCAGCAGATCAGCGGTCTTGGCGAAATGCTCGGAGACGCCGGCCTCATAGTCAGCGCGACTTTGCGCGGCCTGATCGACCTGACTCTCCAAGTCCAGTATTCGTTTACGTTTGTTATCCCCGCGGGCATTCATCGCCAGATACCAACCCGCGACGCCACCTATGCCGCCGCCAATGATCAGTGCAAATAACAGGTTCACAGTTGAATACATCGTAGTTAGCGCCCTTTCTAATCAGACAGATCTGCGAGTGGAGCAGTCGGTGCGCGTTCTGCGTCTCTGGAGCTTCAGAGCGCGCGCCTCCATGGCGTAGTGTACTGCAAGCAACCGGTGCGTCGAGAGTGACTTTTTGTCGATCCCCTTAAATGTCGGTGCCCTTATGTCGAGCGCCAGCATCTCCGGGACCCGCATCGCCGCTGTTGGGGCTGCGCCCGCCCAGCGTAGTCGAGAGACGGCCTGAGAGCAGCGCGTTGATCTCGTGCTACGCTTCGCCCGGTTTTTTCCAGACATTTCCTTAATGACAGAACAATTACCGCCGCTGCAACGCTATGAGCGCGACCTGGCCTCGGGCGCGCTACTGCCCGACGCCGCACAGGCTGCCATTGTCCGTGACCTTGACGATTTGTACTTTCGGTTGGTGCAACGAACCGCCCTGGACGAGGGTGTCTGGGCGCGCGCGCANCGTTGGATAGGCNGGTCGACNGCGCCAGAACGTGGNCTCTANATATGGGGNGGCGTGGGACGAGGNAAGACGCACNTGGTNGACGCTTTTTTCGAGAGCTTACCTTTTCNCCGCAAACTCCGAGTGCACTTTCACCGGTTCATGCAGCGTGTGCACAACCGATTGACGGCGCATAGTGGAGAAAAAAACCCGCTGGAAAAGGTCGCTCACGAGATCGCCGATGAGGCGATTGCACTGTGTTTCGATGAATTTTTTGTCAGTGACATTGGCGATGCCATGATACTCGGCGGGCTCATCGACGCGCTCTTTCAGCGCGGTGTGACGTTGGTTGCAACATCTAACATCCCGCCCGCAGACCTCTATCGGGATGGTTTGCAGCGTGCCCGATTTCTGCCAGCCATCGGGCTGATTGAGTCCCACGTTGACGTGGTGTGTCTCGACTCGGCGACCGATTACCGTTTTCGCACGCTCAACCGTGCTGACTTATGGCACGTGCCCCACGACCAGGCCGCCGCTGTAGCGTTGGGAGAGTATTTTTTATCTCTCGCGGGCAACGCATCAGTGAAGCCGTCGAGCATAGAGGTCAACCAGCGGAGGGTCGCTTTGGTTGCAGCCGCGCCGGGGGTCGCTTGGTTTCGGTTTGACACTCTGTGTGANGAGGCTCGGAGCGCCGCTGACTACGTCGAGATTGCCCGNGAGCACCATAGCGTCCTTTTGGAGCAANTCCCNGTCATGACNTCCGANAGAGAGGATGCCGCCCGCAGATTCATCAATCTCGTGGATGAGTTTTACGATCGCAACGTCAAGCTGATTACCACGGCGGCGGCGGCGCCAGAGGCCTTGTATGAGGGAACGAGGCTGAGATTCGAATTTCATCGCACCGTATCGCGGCTCCAAGAGATGCGCTCGCAAGAGTATCTTCGGGCTGAGCACAGGCCTTGACCCGGGGGTGGCAAATTAACGGTTGAAAGCCCTATGGCTCTCCAGTACTATCCGCGCTCCGTCAAATCCGCCCTTAGGGCATCGGTTATGAAAACTTATAGTGCCAAGGCAGACGACATTCACCACGATTGGCTGGTCGTCGACGCCGAAGACAAGACGCTTGGCCGATTGGCCACCGAGATTGCCCATAGACTGCGCGGCAAACACAAGCCTGAGTACACCCCTCACATGGATATGGGTGACTACGTGGTCGTTGTGAATTGCGACAAGGTGCGGGTGACCGGTGCCAAGCGAACCGACAAGATATATTACCACCATACTGGTTTCCCGGGAGGAATTCGGTCAGCAAGCTTCGAGCAGCTTATTGAGAGAGCACCTGAGCGCGTCATTCAGCGCGCGGTCAAAGGCATGATGCCCCGCAGTCCGTTAGGCCGGGCGATGCTGAAAAAGCTCAAGGTCTATTCAGGACCCGCACACCCGCACGCGGCCCAGCAGCCGCAGCCACTGACGATCTGAGGAGAGCCTGATGGCAACTGCACAGTATTACGGAACCGGGCGTCGCAAGACATCGACAGCCCGAGTTTTTCTCAGTACCGGGAACGGCAACATCACCATTAATAGCCGCCCGATCGATGAATACTTCGGTCGAGAAGTGGCGAGGATGATTGTTCGGCAGCCTCTGGAGTTGACTGAGAACACAGAGACCTTTGATGCCAACGTCACGGTATCGGGTGGTGGAAGTTTTGGTCAGGCAGGCGCGATCCGCCATGGCTTGACGCGCGCTTTGCTCGATTACGACGAAAGTCTGCGCGCTACGTTGCGGGCAGCAGGCTATGTCACGCGCGATGCGCGAGAGGTAGAGCGCAAAAAAGTTGGACTNCGCAAGGCGCGTCGCCGCCCGCAGTTTTCCAAACGCTGATCGATCATTCGATGTTCACAGAGGCCCGCCGATGCGGGCCTTTTTTGTGGCCTGCATTTACGTCCAGGACCACATTTGGGCTCTTGGATAGCGACCCAGTGTTGGATGCAGGGAGGTTGAAGCCTCGAAAAGGAGTTATTTGAAAAGGAGGGTAGATATCGTGCAGTATGTTTTTTTACTGATGGCGGTAGCTTTGGAAGTGTGCGGGACCATGCTGTTGCCCGTGAGCCAGAACTTTACCCGCCCCGTGCCTACGCTGACGTTGATAGGGTGCTACGCAGCCTCTTTCTATTGCTTGACCTTCGCTCTGAATACACTGCCGATCGCTATAGTCTACGCCACGTGGTCTGGATTGGGGATTTTCCTCATTACCCTGCTCGGATACTTTGTTTTTGAGCAGGCACTGAATTGGCGTGCGATTGCTGGCCTGCTGCTAATCGTGGCGGGGGTGGTGCTGGTGAATAGCTTCGCCCCCCAAAAGCAGTGGGTCGCCCAATCTCCGGCTGATCCCGGCCCGCGGGCGTTACGTATTTCAACTTGCTGGGGGCCTGCGTGACCATTACACTTCGCGCGCTGAATTCATCTAGTTCGCCAAGGCCAACCTGACTCTTTTTGCCCGCCATGTGGGCGTCGGCAGGTATTGGCAGGTGATACGGTAGACCGGGAGAGTCTCAATCATGACGGATACAACAGATGCGCACGATTCGGTGGCTGACGAAAGCCAAACACGTCGGCGTTTTTTGACTGCCGCAACGTCTGCGGTGGGCATGGGCGGTGTGGCCGGTGTGGCGGTGCCTTTTCTNGGATCATGGAATCCTTCCGAGAAAGCGAAAGCCGCGGGCGCGCCGGTTCGCGCTGATATCAGTAAGCTCGAACCGGGTCAGATGGTGGTGATTGAGTGGCGCGGCAAGCCAGTCTACGTGTTGCGCCGAACCCCCGAACAGGTCGCGGGCTTGGCCACCTTGAATAACGACCTGAAAGATCCCTCGTCTGAGGCATCTGCGCAGCCCGATTACATTGAGGGCAATGGCAGAGCCATTAATGAAGAATTCCTTGTGATGGTAGGGCTCTGCACCCACTTAGGGTGTGCACCCAAATTCCGCCCGGAGGTCGGGGCATCGGATATGGGTGGGGACGAGTGGCTGGGTGGCTTCTTTTGCCCCTGCCATGGCTCCAAATTTGACCTGGCTGGACGCGTCTATAAGGGCGTCCCGGCGTCAGCCAATCTTGAAATTCCCCCTTATTCCTATGAGAGCGATAGCGTGCTGGTGATTGGCGTTGACGCGGAGGCAGTCTGATGGAAAAAGCATTGACAGGTTTAGTGTCATGGATTGACCAGCGGTTACCCCTGACTCGCACGTGGAACACCCACATGGGCGAATATTACGCGCCCAAAAACTTTAACCTCTGGTACTTCTTTGGCGTATTTTCTTTGCTGGTGCTGGTTAATCAGTTGTTAACCGGTATCTGGCTTACCATGAACTACACCCCCTCCGCGGAAGAGGCTTTCGCTTCGGTGGAGTACATCATGCGCGACGTCGATTATGGATGGATGCTCCGGTATATGCATTCGACCGGCGCATCCGCGTTCTTTGTCGTTGTTTACCTTCACATGTACCGAGCGTTGATGTACGGCTCGTACAAGAAGCCCAGAGAGCTCATTTGGATTTTCGGCATGCTCATCTTTGTCGTGCTCATGGCCGAGGCGTTCGTAGGCTACGTTTTGCCCTGGGGACAAATGTCCTACTGGGGCGCGCAGGTCATTATTTCTCTGTTNGGCGCCATTCCNGTGGTGGGNGNAGATATTGTGACGTGGATCCGAGGAGATTATTTGATCTCTGGCATCACNTTGAACCGTTTCTTTGCNTTGCACGTGGTCGCACTGCCGATAGTGCTGCTGGCTTTGGTTGTGTTGCATATTCTGGCGCTACACGAGGTGGGCTCCAACAACCCGGATGGCGTTGAGATCAAGAAGACCAAGGGGCCAGATGGGGTGCCGCTCGACGGCATTAAGTTCCATCCATACTATTCGGTACATGACGTGCAGGGCATTGCCGTTTTCCTGTTTTTCTTTTGCGCCGTGTTGTTTTTTGCTCCAGAAATGGGCGGGTTCTTCCTTGAGTACGCTAACTTTGAGGAAGCTAACGGCCTCAAGACGCCCGAGCATATCGCGCCGGTGTGGTATTTCACGCCCTTTTACTCGGTACTGCGTGCTGTGCCTGACAAGTTTTGGGGCTTTGTGTTTTTCGCAATCTCGGTAGTGATTCCGTTTGCGCTACCATGGCTCGATAGAAACCCGGTTCGCTCGTGGCGCTATCGTGGCATGTTGAACAGAGTGATGCTGCTGCTCTTCGTTGTCTCGTTTATCATTCTGGGGGTTTTGGGTGTTAAGTCGCCGACTCCGGAGAGAACCGTGCTCGCCCAGATATGCACGATCTTCTACTTTCTGTTTTTCCTGGCGATGCCATGGTGGTCGACTTTGGACCGCGGGACACCGGAGCCCGAGCGCGTCACGATGGATGGCGGAATGCCCCTGTGGAAGAGTCTTGGTACTCTAGCAGTTGTGGGTGCGCTAGCCTTTCTGCCGCTCAAGGTTGTTGGCGCGGAATCTGCGTTCGACTGCGGCACGATGCCGTGTGACGCTTTTGAGGCCGATCCGTCGGACCAACCCTCGTTACAGCGTGGGGCCGCCCTCTATGCCAGCTATTGTATGGGGTGTCATTCGCTCCAATACTCTAGGCACAACCGCGTGGCCCGGGATTTGGGGATACCCGTGGATCTTTATAAGGCAAACTTGGTCTTTGATCCAGAAATCAAGCTTGGCTCGCTTATGTCTAACAGCATGGACAAGAGCGAGGCAAAAGTGTGGTTTGGTGCAACCCCGCCAGATCTGACTCTGGTCGCGAGGTCAAGGCAGCCTGATTGGCTCTACACTTATCTCCGTGCCTTTTACGAGGATGAGTCGCGTCCTTACGGCGTTAATAACCGGGTTTATCCCAACGTCGGCATGCCCCATGTGCTGATGGAGTTGCAAGGTCTGGCCGCTTGCGCTGATGACGCTGGGTTGCCCGCGGCTAAGGCCAGTCAGTGCGCGACAATGAGCATGGCCTCAGCCGGCGCCATGTCCGTAGAACAGTTCGACGGTGCCATCTACGATTTAGTCAATTTTCTGGCTTACACCGCTGAACCGTTTAAAGCTGATCGGCAACGGATCGGCACGTACGTGCTGCTGTTTTTAGTGGTCTTTTTCATTTTCGCCTGGTTGCTTAACCGCGAGTATTGGAAGGACGTGCACTAAACACTCGCAAACCGGCCGGGCGCATCCTCTGCCCCCAATAGAGTGGTACACTCTGCGACCCGTTAGTTAGTTGAAATCTTATGTCAGATGATGCCTCAGGGATCGTTTCCAAGCGATCCTCCATGACCCTTTTCTCAGACAATACGAGCCATTACAGCCATCGCGTAAGGCTGGTACTTTCGGAGAAAGGCGTGACTGTAGAGCTCGTTGAGTCCGAGTCGGGAGCTGTGCCCGCCGAGTTGGGAGACCTCAATCCCTATAACACGATGCCGACCCTCGTGGACCGCGAACTGGTCCTATACGAGTCGAAGGTCATGATGGAATACTTGGATGAGCGTTTTCCGCATCCGCCGCTGTTGCCGGTTTACCCCGTGGCTAGGGCCGAGAGTCGGCTGTTTGTTTATCGCATTGAGCGTGATTGGGCCGCCCTTGTCGACGCGATACAGTCGTCTCGGAGTGATAACGTAGTTAGTAAATCCAGCAAGGAACTCAAAGAGAGCCTTGTAGCAGTCGCGCCCATTTTCTCTGAGAAGCCCTTCTTTATGAGTGAGGAATTTTCGTTGGTTGACTGCTGTGTGGCGCCGATCCTCTGGCGGCTGCCCTCACTCGGTGTCGATATTCGCCCCAGCAAGCAGTCCAAACCGCTCTTGGACTACATGGATCGACTGTTCAGTCGAGAATCCTTTCAGGAGAGTTTGTCAGTACAAGAGCGAGAGATGCGCCCCTAGGGCCCTGTTCTCACTTGAATTCCAGCCGCCCCTATATCATCCGCGCGATTTATGAGTGGATAGTCGACAACGATTGCACGCCGCATCTTCTGGTCGACGTCGAGACAGAGGGTGTGGAGGTACCGCAGGCCTATGTTAGCGATGGGCAAATCGTTCTGAATGTCTCTCCGACGGCGGTGGTGGGCCTAGATATGGGTAACGAGTACATTTATTTCAACGGGCGTTTTGGCGGCGTCGCCACTGATATCACCGTGCCTATCAGGTCGATCTTGGGGATATACGCGAGAGAGAACGGCCAGGGTATGGTGTTCGATACCGTAGAGGAGCCTGACACCCCCCCCGATCCCCCAGCGAGTCGAAGCAGGCCCAGTTTAAAGGTTGTCAAATAGGCGGCGCTGGAATCAGCTCAAACAGTTGCACAACCCGTTCAATACTGCCGACTTCGGCCGCCTCAAGGGCGACTCTCTCCGCTTCCGCTTCGGTTAACAGCCCCATCAAATAAACGACGCTATTTTCGGTCACTACCTTTACTCGACGTCCGGGGGTGTCTGAACTGGCTAGTAACTTTGATTTCACTTGAGTTGTGATCCATGTGTCATTCGTACGCGCGCCCGCGCCTGTCGCTTCACCCACCTCCAACTCGTTGTAAATTCGTCGGACATCCTCGATCTTCCGCACGACGTCCGTGGCGAGGGTCTTGAGTTCCTCGGAGGGGACCTGACCGACCAGAAGCACGAAGCCGTTGAATGAGACGACGCTGAGGTGTGCCGTGTCGTAACCCTCGTCTGCGGCATTAATGTTGACTTTCGCTTTGGTTTCGATGCTTTCGTCAGTCATTTGCTGCCCGAAAGTGCGTTCACCGGGGTCCTCTTCAATAGGGCCCGCACCCGCGCTGGACATGATGGACCCGCAACCACTGATCATTCCCAGTAGCACTGGCATCATTACATAGCACCTGAAGTTTTTCATTCACTGCCCTCCATTGGCCCGAATGTGTGGATGTCGATCAACCTCGCCGCACAAATCCCCAGCGTCATGTTTAGTGCCACGCGAGTCTCTATCTCCTCGTCATTGTCGTTGATGTTCAAGCCGGGTCCGCGGTTACCAAACCAGATCAATTGCATTTGCCGCTGCTCTGCTATCTGACTCAAGCGCTGGATGTCTGCGTTGCTTAACAAGGCGGCGAAGACAAACCCGACGTCACCGGGCTGTCCCAGCGCCTGTATTCGCTGGCATGCCCAGCTGACGCCAACATTAACAGATTCGATCTGATGCGCTGCGATTTCGACAACAGGCAAGGCAGGTCGTTCCCTGAGAACGCCTTGGTGCAGCAAGCTCGCAAACACGGTAGCGCTTGCACAGTCAGGACCAAGTCCAATGCTGAGCAACTTTTGATCCTGCAGGATGGCCGCGCCTGCCAGCTCCGCCGCGGATCCCAAAGGGCCCGCTATCTCATCCACCATCAGGCTGGCGGCGTTGAGATGACGTTGGAAAAATTCGGATATGGCTGGGTAAAGGTCCACTTTAAGGTCAGTGCAGTGCTCAAAAAGAAGATTATTGGAACGCGGCGCGGATCCAAACAGGCTTTCCGATACCCCCGTCGCTATCATAAGCGATCACATCAAACCGGCAAGGATGGTTCGCCCATTTGGGAAACGTTCGTAAAAACAGTTGCGCGCAGCGCACAATTTTTTGCTGTTTTTTGAGCGTCACGCTACTGGCGGCATTACCGAAGCGTGAACGACCGCGATAGCGCACTTCAATGAACGCCACGTGATCACGGTCTCGCATCACCAGATCAATCTCCCCACATTTGGCCGAGAAATTTCTGGCGATGGTCGTCAAGCCATGCCCCCTGAGAGAGCGCTCTGCGCGTCGTTCCCATCTGCGCCCGGTGGAGTCCACAAGTCACTCGTTAACGGTCCCGGTCTATTATCGTAAACGGAGCGGCTGGACTTCTGCACCATCAAAAGTAGCCAGTTCGAGTGCTCTCTCGATCGACCCATCAGGGCGGCAACGCAGGAATCCGGTCTCTCCCCGCAAAACCCACTGCTCGGTGGTTTCAATCTGTTCCCAGTGCTGTGCGAGTGTCAGGGCGTCTCTGCCTAATGCCCTCAGGCGCCCTAGGCGGTCGCTATTTCCTGGAGGGAGCATTGCCGGCGCTTCGAGAAACAGAACGCCGTTCAAGTCGCGGTTGCGCGGATCCTTGAGCCCATCATTGACCGCCGAGGTGGCGAATACTGGAATGTCGCCAGTCATATGAAAGATCAAGAGCGGCCGCCAGGTTCTCGCGACATCAGGATCGGGCGCCAGCATGAAAATACACCCGAAATCGCTGCGGCCTCTGCCGCGAGCGTCAAGGGGTAGGTCGAAGGCACTCTCGATGGCTCGGATACGATTGTCACTTGAGCCCGACCCCAGCAGCTTGCCCATGGCTTGGTTGGTGTCGGCAGGGTCGTCCACCAAGAGTGCTCCCTGTAATCTCCCTCCGTGCTCACCCCACCGCGCCTTGAAAGCGTCGAACAGTCTTCGTCCACGCGGGTTGTCCATGCCAACCGCGATCGCTTCTCGGCAGGATTGGCCGAAAGCGATGTCCGCGATCTGTCGCGCCTCGTCTTCCGGCGACAGGCTAAAGCTGAGCCATTGTTGCGGATTGTGTGAGGAAAGGTCCTCGATCTGGTTGAGTGCGATGATCGGTATTGCTCGATTCGGGAGTCGGGAAACCGAAGTGACACCGGTTTTGGTGAGGGGGCCGATAACCATGTCCGCGCCACGGTCTATGGCGCCCTGATAGGCCGAGGCCGCATCATCGTATTGATCAGAGTCGATCGCCACGATAGCGGGCCGGCGGTTGGGATCTGGAAACAGTCGGTACAGTTGGCTCATGGCGCCGCCGATAACCGCCTCGCTGGCGACTGCCAGGCTGCTACTGAGCGGCAGTAACAAGGCGATGGATTGGATGGCGGGCGACCCGCTCACCTTTGCCAGGTGGCGCGGAGCGACTGGCTGCTCGGGCAGAAAGTTGCCTCCGTCGCGCCAGACCGCGAAGTCACGGGACCCCTGACGATAAGCTATCTGCATATCCAGCCATTTTTGCCACGCAACGTTGCTCGCGCGCGCGCGCTCCGCTTGCAGGGCTGCCTCATCCGCGCGGAGGAGATAGGCGAAGAGCCGATCGCTGAGCGCAGCCCGGTGCCCGGTCCTGGGTTTTCTTGAGATGTATTCGAACAATAGCAGCGCTGCAGGAATCCACTCCTCGGCCAGAGCGGCTTGCTTGATTCTCTCTTGCAAAACAAAGTCAACGGCTTCGCTGTTGTCTTTCGCCAGTGTTTCAAGAAGCGATGTCCAAGTTTCCATATCTCCGGCTAGCCACGCCAGGCGGCTGTCTAGCGCAACCAATGTCGATGCGCCGGATTGCTCGGAGATCAATCTCTCCCGTTCGTAGCGGGCGAGTAGCAGGGAGTCGGAGATCGCCACCTCGGTCAGGCGCTCAATTTCGTCCAAGTCAAGTAGTTCCCCCTCAACGGGCAATGGCTGTGATTCGTTGCCCGGACCGGTGATGGCCGGTGCGCGAGTGACTTCGATGGTCGTGCCCGCGCAGGCCGCGAGAAATACCGACATCAGTGCGATCGCGAGACACCGGGAAAAGTTCGGCGCCGCGAGGGTGCCGGAACCCGGTCTCGCGCAGCCGGGCGATGTCGCCGAGGAGACGGCTCGGAGAGGGTGACCATTCGCCTTCATCGCGGCAGTATAGCCGCAAGTGGGCCCAAGAAGGCCCAAACGGGAGGGGTAACTTTGTCAGCGTGCCTTTACGTTGTTGCGACACCCATTGGTCATTTAGATGATATGACGTTGCGAGCTGTCGACACTTTGAAGACGGTGGACTTGATCGCCGCAGAAGACACTCGGCACTCTGCCAAGTTACTTCAGCACTATGACGTGCGCACGCCGCTTGTGAGTTATCACGACCATAGCAGCGCCAGGGACATTGAGCGTGTGATGAAACGATTGCGTTCTGGTGCCTCGGTGGCTCTGATTTCGGATGCGGGCACGCCTCTGGTATCTGACCCGGGGTATCGGCTTGTTGCCGCGTGTCAGCGAGAGCATGTCCCTGTTGTGCCGATTCCCGGCCCAAGTGCCGTCACTTCCGCGTTGAGTGCGGCGGGTTTGCCCTCTGACCGATTTTATTTTGAGGGGTTCTTGCCCGCAAAGTCGGGACAACGCGCGCAGCGCCTGAAAGCGCTGAGATTTATCGAGTCGACGCTTATTTTCTTCGAGTCTCCGCGCAGATTGTCGGCGACGCTCGATGCGATAAGCAGTGAATTCGGAGACCGCGAAGCCGCGGTGTGCCGAGAACTGACCAAGCGCCATGAAACGATTCTCCGTGATCGGCTCTCAGCACTCAGCAAGCTTGTGGCAGGGGATCCCAACCAGCAAAGGGGGGAGGCCGTTATTCTGGTCACCGGTCTCGATGCAACTCAGGCAGAAATGACGCCTGAGACAGCGGCTTGGCTAGAGCGCTTATCGAGTGAGCTACCGCCTCGTCGTGCAGCTGCATTAGTGGCTGATATGACGGGGATGCCGGCGCGGGAGCTTTATCAGTGGCTCATCACTCACCGCAGAGACGCGTGAGCTTGCGGTGCCACAGCTAAGCGGCTACTCTCGCGGGCGAGTTGGTCAGGCGATCGCTGCTGCGCTGCGGCAGAGGAAAGTCCGGGCTCCAACGGGTCAGAGCGCCAGGTAACGCCTGGGGGGTGCGAACCTACGGAAAGTGCAGCAGAAAGGAAACCGCCTGCTTGCAGGTAAGGGTGAAAAGGTGCGGTAAGAGCGCACCGCGCGGCTGGTAACAACCGTGGCGATGGTAAACCCCGCTCGGAGCAAGACCAAATAGGAATCCAGTGCCGTGACCCTCGGCGGATTCGGGTAGGTCGCTTCAGGCGAACGGTGACGTTCGTCGCAGATGAATGATCGTCCACGACA
>PAGS01000025.1 GCA_002705465.1 Halieaceae bacterium | reverse complement strand
GCTGTTTGGCGGAAAGTTAAACAACACTATCGCCACTTTTCGCTCTGCAACGGGCGTGCGTCGCAAAGCGACGAGCCGTGCAACGCGGTCCGCTAGACGACCGATCCGCTCTGGCGCCGGCTGCATGTCAAATTTTTCGCCCGCGGAGCGTTCGGAGCGACCGCCGAACACCATCGACCCTGTCGCGCCATCGAGCTCCGGGATCGCGACCATCATGGTCGCCTCAACGGGCATCAAACCCACGGACGAGGATTCCCAGTCCTGCAGACTCTGAAACTCAAGACCCTGTGCCGCCAAATAAGGCACATCGAGGGCTTCGAGCATTTCCTGCGCGGCATCTGTATCGTTGTAAGCAGGGCCGCCAACCAATGAGAAGCCCGTCAGCGATATCACCGCATCAACAATGGGCTCACCTCGGTCCATAAAAAAGGCCTTTACGGCGGGCCGCGCATCAAGGCCAGAAGCAAAAGCGGGAATCACGCGCATACCACGCGACTCCAAGGACCCGATGACCGCGTCGTAATGCGCACTGTTACCCGACAGCGCGTAGGACCGCATGAGCAAAACACCCACCGTGCCCTTCACCGCTTTTTTGGCTGCTTTGCCCAGCAGTTTTGGATCATCGGTAATGCGATCGGGCAAGCGCTGGTGATAAAGACCCGTATCCGGATACTCAAGTGGCGGTTCGTAACTCATCGCATCGCGAATCACTGCATGGGTATCGCCTGCGTATCGGCTAATCAGAAAGGCAATCATTCGAGCCAGATTGGTCTCAGAGCCTGCCAGCCAATACTGGAGAGTCAGAAAATAGGCGCGCACGTCCTGCGCGGTACCGGGGATGAAACGGAGCAAGCGGGGCAGCCGGCGCAGCATGGTCATTTGCTGTGCACCCGCCGAGCGGCCAGTTTTGTCACCACCACCGCGCAAGCGCTTTAGTAATGCCAACGCACCCGTGGCCTCGGTATCCATGCGGAATCGCCCCATGCGCGTAAGACGCATGATCTCAGGTGCAGACATGCAACAAATCAGGGCGTCGCAATGCTCGCGTCGCGATGCTAATGCCTCCCGGACCGCCTCAATGTGCGATTCAAGAAACAGCATGGTCACGATCACGATATCGCCCTCAGCGATCGCCGCGCGGGTCGCATGAAGCGCGGCTGGGTCTCGATCCCATTCCGTCGCTGCATGAGAGGAGACATTGAGCGACGGGGCCTGACTTGACAGTTGCAGTGCCGCCCGTGACCAAGCGCCACTGACGTGGTTGTCCAGCGTGACCAATACCACCCGAAGGGGGCTATCGGTCTTAGCGACTGAAGTGCGCTTTTGCTTCATAAAGCGTCTCGACATCAATCACAGAGAGCCCCTGTTCTAGCGCGAAGTGCTCGGTGTTTCGCCGTGCCTTGCCGCGAACGAAGAACGGGATTTTCCGCAACTCCTTCTCGGCCGATACCGCCCATGCCACCGCGGCCGCATCCACCGGGGCCAGCGGCGTCACGTTTTCAAGCTGTTGCGCGCCGCCGCCCTCACCGCCCAGATGAGACGGCACAGCGGTGTCATTGAACTCAAAGTCATCGCGGAACATGGTGAGCAGGTGCTCTTCAAGACCCATGATGAGCGGATGGACCCAGGTGTCGAAAATAACGTTGCTGCCCTCGAAACCCATTTGCGGGGAGTAACGAGCGGGATAATCCTGAACATGAGCGGGGGTGGAGATGACTGCGCACGGAATACCGAGTCGCTTGGCAATGTGGCGCTCCATTTGGGTCCCCAGAACCAGCTCTGGCTGCAGATCCGTCACCGCGCGCTCGACCGCAAGATAGTCGTCTGTGATGAGTGCCTCGAGGCCGTATTCGGCCGCGAGAGCGCGCAGATCGCGGGCCCGCTCGCGGCTGTAGGTGCCTAGCCCCACCACCTCAAATCCCATTTCATCCCGCGCGATTCGTGCCGCCGCCAGCGCATGAGTGCCATCAGCGAAAATAAAGACNCNNTTNCCCGTNAGNTAAGTCGANTCNACNGANCGGCTNTACCAGGGNANNCGACTCTCGCCNACTGCNGTCNGGATCANTATNGAGNCCNAGNGTNTCNNNNACNTCGGCNATGAANTCNCGGGTNGCNCCCCAGCCNAGNGGNACNGTNGANATNGTNGGCTGCTTNAANTGNCGNNNNAGCCANTCNCAGGTCAGNTCNCNNACNTCGGGTGCCAGATTCACGTTGGCATNAGCATCCGGAATGCGAAGCAANTCATGTGGTGTTGCGTCCAACGGCGCCACCACGTTCACCCTGACCCCCATACCCTCTAGTAAACGCCTGACTTCAGTGACGTCATCGCGGCATCGGAAGCCGAGCTTGGTCGGGCCCAGCAGATTNACCGANGGAACGTGGTCAGATGACGGTGCGGAGCGCTCCTCACCCGGTTTCGGCGCCGAGCCCGACAACAGGCCGCGCACCAACTGATAGAAGGTTTCGCTGGCACCCCAGTTTTCCTTGCGTGTGTAAGCAGCCATCTCAATCGGGATAATCGGTGCACTGAGTCCTGCGCCTTTCGCCAATGCACCGGGCTGGTCCTGAATCAGCTCACCTGTGCANGACTCGGCGACCATGAGCACCTGCGGCTGATAGCGCTCGCACGCTCCTTTCAACGTCTCAATCACCATTTCAGCGGTGGAGCTCCCGAGGTCTCGCGCTTGAAATGTGGTCCAGGTTACGGGTGGTCTTCGCCCTTCACGCTCAATCATGGTGAACAGAAGGTCTGCGTAGGTATCTCCCTGAGGGGCGTGAAGCACCAGATGCACGTGCCGCATCGAGGCCGCAATACGAATGGCNCCGACGTGTGGCGGTCCCTCATAGGTCCACAGTGTCAGCTCCACGACCCGACCTCCAGACGGCGCTCGCGCGTCAGCGGTCTCGCAAACAACCCCGCCAGATCAGCCGCTTGATCAAAGCCCTGAACAGGCGTGAATATCAACTCGATTGACCATTTTGTGCGGAGGCCCTCAGCCTCGAGCGGATTGGCAATTCCCATCCCACAAACGGTGAGATCCGGCCGGTGCGCTCTCACACGTGACAACGCGGAATCGAGATCAGAACCTTCAACGAGCGACACACCTGCGCCCAATTTCGCCAACTCCGGTGCCATCAGCGTTTGATCCAAATAAGGCGTCGCAACCTCCAGTAGCGTCATATCGCACTCATCGCGGAGGAACCGCGCCAAGGGAAGCTCAAGCTGCGAATCGGGTAAAAAGTGAACGGACCGACCCTGAAGAGATTCTTTAACCTTGGCNAGAGATTTTTGCGCTCGCGCAATCGGTATGGCCAGCGCCTCCTCAACCTGCGCCGGGGTCACCCCCCACTCTGCAGCCGCTGCCTGAAACCAGGCCAATGTGCCGTCAACCCCCAATGGAAAGGGTGCNGTAATCAACTTGGCGCCGCGTTTGATTAACGCCGAAACCGTATCGCTCAGATAGGGCTGCGCCAACAAAACACGCGTGCCGGGCCCTACCGNTGGCAAATCGTCGGCCCGCGCGGCTGGAAAGAAATCGACCTCGTTGACACCCAATTGCGANAAGTGCCGTCGGAATTGCTCTTCGACGATATCTGCCAGCGTGCCCACCACCATTAGCCGCTGGCCCGTCTTTGACCCCTCTGGCAGATCAGGCACCATACTGGTCAGGCACTGATCCTCACCTTGAGTAAAGGTTGTCTCGATTCCTGAACCGCTAAAGGCAGAGATCCTCAACCGATTTTCATGCTCCCTTTGAAGGCGCGTGGCGGCATTAGCCAGATCTAGCTTGATGACTTCAGAGGGACAAGAGCCAACGAGGAACAATCTGCGAATATCAGGGCGTCGCTCCAGCAACTCGGATACCACGCGATCCAACTCTTCATGACAGTCGGCCATGCCAGCCAGGTCACGCTCACCCAAAATGGCGGTCGCGAAACGCGGTTCTGCAAATATCATGACGCCCGCAGCAGACTGGAGAAGATGCGCACAGGTGCGTGAACCCACCACCAGAAAAAACGCATCCTGAATCCGTCGATGCAACCATATGATGGAAGTCAGCCCGCAGAAGACGGCGCGTTCACCTCGCTCGGTGGTGACATTGGGAAATTCCCCGGAGTCAGCGCGCGCGATGAGTTGACTCATGATTCAAGCGCCCCCGCATGATCAAACACACCTGACCTCGAGTGCACCTCCGCGGTGGAGGTTTGCTTCGCCGCCTGAAATTTCAAAAGAAACTGCAGGGCATTGACCACGTAGCTGGCGTAGGCAGCCAATGCTACCCACATTTGCTCGGTGGGCGTACCCCAATTTGCCAGCCACATCACTAGGTAAGCGGTATGCAAGGCCATCACGACCATGCTCACCACGTCTTCCCAGAAAAAAGTGGGCGCGAACAGGTAACGCCCGAACACCACCTTTTCCCAAATGGCGCCAGTCACCATGATGGCGTAAAGCAACGAGGTCTTGATCACCACAGACACGGTCGCGGCCGTGACGCCGACACCGTTCATCAGGAAGTTGATAACCAGACACAGGCTGATGGCGAAGGCTAGAAATTGCAGCGGCGCGAGAATGCCCTGCACCAATGTCCAGACCGTTGCGTCGCGTCTCGCGCGCTCCGCTGGGGTATATAGCGTCCGCCTCTGCCGGTGAGCTACCGGCTGATCCACGCTCATGAAAACCTCCGACCGTAGCAGGCACTACGGCAATTATTGGGGGATTCAGAGTAGAGTTACCCCAACCTACTGTCAAACCTTTTTTACATTTTTAAAATTAAGTTATTTAGACACTTAGGCGTGATTTTTAGCCGTTTAATTCGACGCGCAAAGGGGTTTTTCTGACGCCTTAGCTGTGCCAGACTCCGGACTTTCTTCCCCAAGGTGTCAACTTATACAGACACCTTTGTCATTTGGAGGCGAAAAAGGTGTCAAGTTCTGCCCATAAAAGCGTCGAGACGCTCCTGGCAAGCCTTGCTGACTTGCGTATGGCATTGAATGACTCCCTGAGCGTCAAGGATGTCTCGGCGGACACTGGCCTGCTGCGCAACCTGCCGCGGGACGCCATGATCGGAAAGCCTTGGCTGGATCTTGTCAGGGATTCCGACCAAGCAGTGGCCAGAGAGGCGCTGCGTGCGGCCCAAACGGATCCGGGCAGCGCCCACCGCATTGACCTAGCGATTCTTGCCGGCCCAGAAGAAGAACCAGTGCCGGTTTCTTGTTGGCTAACTCGAGAAACAGATAACGATACCCTGCATCTTGCCTGCGTCGATTTACGCGGTGAGACAAATTTGCGCCAGCAGTTGGTCAACGCTCAGCGCACTCTGGAACAAGACTACTGGCGCAACCGGCGTCTCGAAGCGCGCTACCGGCGGATGCTCGACATGGTGGCCGAGGGTTTTCTGGTCGTCGATGACCTTTCAGGCAGGGTGTTGGAAGCTAACACCGTCGCAGCCAATTTGTTGCAGTTGGAAGAAGGCGCGCTTGTAGGCCGCGTTTTTCCTGTTGGCCTGGATAACGAGGGGACCCGCGCGCTGACTGAGCTTCAGCGGGAAGCTCGCAGCACTACCGCCGTAGTGCAAGGCCATATCACCACGAGCAGCGGAGACTCATTGTCCACGGGTATCACCTGCCTGAGACAGGGTAATGAGACCCGACTTTTGATCCGACTCGCCGCACTTTTAGAGGACCAAGCGGAGCAAAGCCTCGGTGGTGACAGCTTTGAGACTTCTCCCGATGGCATTCTTATTACGGATTGTAATGGGGTTGTCCTAGCGGCGAATGCCGCTTATCTCGATATGGCCTGCATTCAGGACTCGCAGCAAGCCACTGGCCGACGGGCGGATCGCTGGCTGGGTCGATCCATTGTTGATTTGGATGTGCTCCTGGGCAACATAAGGTCGGATCGTCCCCTCCAGTTATTCAGTTCGGTCCTGCGCACGGAACTGGGCACTCGCCTAGACATCGAGCTTTCCGCGGTCCAGACCGAGCGCTCTGGACGCTCTCTCATTTTGATGTTTATTCGTGATGTCAGCCGTCGTATCGATATCGAGGAAAACACCGAGGTTCATCTACCCAGATCCATTGAGCAAATCACCGGTCGTGTGGGTCGTTTGCCACTCAAACAACTGGTGAGAGAATCTACCGATGTCATCGAGGCGCTTTGCATTGAGGCTGCGTTGAAGCTGACACAGGATAATCGCGCCGCTGCGGCTGAACTGCTTGGCCTCAGTCGCCAAAGCCTCTATACCAAACTCCGCCGTTTCGATATTGGCGATTCCGAGGATAACATTGCCTGAACCCACCAAAGCAATGCGGCCATATAACTAGACAGTCGTTTTGTAAATATAATTTGACTTGACGCCGAACGGCGCCCAACATGGCGTCATGGATCAGTCTGCCCCGGTCAGCGTAGCAGTTGGCAGGGCGTCACCGGGCGCACTGCTTGAACTCCTCAAACCGATCACGTGGTTTCCTCCCATGTGGGCGTTTCTGTGCGGCTGGGTATCTGCCGGACCCGGCTCAGGAATAAGTGGCTGGGCGCTCCTCGCGGGCATGACGCTGACCGGCCCATTGGTTTGCGGGGCAAGCCAGGTGGTCAACGATTGGTATGACCGCCATGTCGATGCGCTCAATGAACCCCATCGCCCTATTCCTTCCGGGCGCGCCCCCGGGAATGTAGCCCTCTGGTTCGCCATGCTCTGGACGCTGATCGCACAAACTTGGGCGCTGATGCTCGGTCCTTGGGTGGCCCTAGCAACCTTTGTCGGATTGCTACTGGCGTGGGCTTACAGCGCACCACCACTGAGGTTGAAGCTGAATGGCTGGTGGGGTAATAGCGCTGTCGCTCTGAGCTATGAGGGGCTGGCATGGATTACGGGAGCGGCCATCGTGCTGGGCGGCGATCTGCCACCCACACCGATTTTGGTCATTGCACTGCTCTACAGCGTGGGTGCGCACGGCATCATGACGCTCAACGACTTCAAGAGTGTTGAAGGCGATCTCAAAATGGGCATTCGCTCACTGCCGGCACAATTGGGACGCGAACGAGCGGCCAAAGTCGCGTGTGTGTTCATGTTATTGCCGCAGACAGTGGTCATCGCCCTGCTCTTACATTGGCAACTGGGGCTCTATGCTACAGCCGTTACAGTGGTGGTAGCCGCTCAGTGTTTGGCGATGAAGCGCTTGCTTTCGGCCCCCAGGGAGTTGGCTCCCTGGTATAACGCGACAGGCGTATCGCTCTATGTATTGGGGATGATGAGCGCGGCCGTCGGTTTGGGGGGCTGGTTCACATGATCTTCGCTGCGAATCCTGCGGCAACAGGGCTCAGCTGGTGGCACATCATCAGGCTCGGTTTGATACAGACATCTCTGGGTGGGATTGTGGTACTCACCACGTCAACGCTGAACCGCATTATGGTGGTGGAACTCGCACTTGCTGCGACCATCCCCGGCTTTCTAGTCACCATCCATCACGTTGTACAACTGGCTCGCCCGCGCATCGGCTACGGCTCAGATGTGGGAGGCCGACGGACGCCGTGGATCATCGGCGGGATGTTTATTCTGGGCCTCGGCGGGGTACTTGCCGCATTAGGCACTACGCTGATTACGAAACACTATTGGCTGGGCTTACTGATCTCTGCGCTGGGCTTCCTCGCGATCGGCGTGGGCACCGGCGCCACGGGCACCTCTCTACTGGCCTTGCTTGCCAAGCAGGTGGCGCCGGAGAGAAACCCCGCCGCTGCAGCGCTCGTCTGGTTCATGATGATTATCGGCTTTGCGGTGACCGCAGGTATCGCCGGCCAGTTTCTCGACCCCTATTCCCCGGAGCGACTGATGGCGGTCACCGGCACAGTATCGTTACTGGCCATTGTTGTGACGCTGATTGCGATCCGCGGCGTTGAGCCGGCGAGTCCTATAATCAAATCAAGTGTAACCCAAGACGCCTCAGAGAAAGGTGCTTTTGGCGCCGCCCTGGCAGAAGTCTGGCAGGACCCCCAGGCAAAAGTCTTCACCATCTTTGTCTTTATGTCGATGCTCGCCTACTCGGCCCAGGATCTGATTTTGGAGCCGTTTGCGGGCTTGGTCTTCGGACGAACGCCCGGAGAGTCCACCCAACTTGCCGGCGTGCAGCATGGCGGCGTATTACTGGGTATGGCCGCCATGGCGATTTCCACGTCGCTGTTTAAATCCAAGGGCGCTGCGCTACTGCGGCTCTGGATTCGCGGCGGTTGCCTGCTCTCTGCTGTTGCACTCTTCTTGCTGTGCTGGGGCGGACTTACAAGCCCGACGTGGCCGCTGGAAGCCAATGTCTTTCTGCTCGGCACGGCCAATGGTGGCTTCGCCGTTGCGGCCATCGGAGCCATGATGGTACTCGCCAGCGCCGGGCAACAGAAACGCGAAGGTATCCGAATGGGCCTGTGGGGCGCGGCTCAGGCCATTGCTTTCGCCTTAGGCGGTTTCCTTGGCACGGTAGCGGTGGACGTTACCCGCTACTGGCTGGACGACCCAGCCATCAGTTATGGCCTGGTATTCGCTTGCGAGGGCGTCCTGTTTCTCGTCGCCGCCTCGCTGGCACGGCACGTTCACATTACCAACTGGGGGAGCGGACAGCGTGATCACGCGCCTTCCTTTGGCAACATTGCTCTGGCAGAGGCCGGAGAGGGAGGCATACGATGACCACACCTACTGCGGACTTTGACACGATTGTGGTCGGGGGTGGCCCCTCGGGAGCAACTGCCGCTCATGACTTGGCGCGTCGGGGCTTGAACGTGTTGCTACTGGAGCGTGGCTTTCGCATCAAGCCCTGCGGCGGCGCGATACCCCCCTGTTTGATGGAAGAATTCGATATCCCGGATCACCTGATCAAGGCCCGGATCCGCTCCGCGCGAATGGTCTCGCCCCGCGGCGAATCGGTCGACATGCCCATCGAAGGCACCTTCGTCGGGATGGTCGATCGCGACGAGTTCGACCCCTGGCTGAGAGAGCGCGCCGGCGACGCCGGTGCCACCGTCATGCCTGGCGTTTTCAAGTCCTTGCAGTATGAGGATGACCTCATCTCACTGACCTACCAAACCAAAGACGATGACCCGCGGAGCGTCACAGTGACAGCGCGGAGCGTCATTGGTGCAGATGGCGCCCGCTCCGGGGTTGCGCGGGCGACGATACCTGATGCTGAAAAAACGCCCTGGGTACTGGCGTATCACGAAATCATCGAGGTGCCGGAGAATCAGAAGTGGGAGGCCTATGATCCTGACCGATGTGACGTCTGGTATCAGGGGCGACTCTCTCCTGACTTTTACGCCTGGGTGTTTCCGCACGGCGGCAACGCCAGTATCGGTGTTGGTAGCGCCCACAAAGACTTCTCGGCCAAGGCGTCCGTCGCAGCGCTGCGAGAGGACTGCGGTCTGACTGATGCCATCACCAAGCGAAAGGAAGGTGCGCCTATCCCGATGAAACCGATGAAGCGTTGGGATGATGGACGAGCCGTGCTTGTCTCGGGTGACGCTGCGGGCGTCGTCGCACCCGCGTCCGGCGAGGGCATCTACTACGCCATGCTGTGTGGTCGTCTTGCGGCGGACGCCATGCAGGAATTCCTCGAAACGGGCGATGCACAAGCATTGGGAGTGGCCCGCAAACGTTTTATGAAATTGCATGGCAAGGTGTTCTGGGCACTGGGCCTGTTACAGCGCTTCTGGTACGGCACCGACAAGCGAAGAGAAAAGTTTGTCGCCATGTGCCGGGATCCCGATGTACAAAGTCTGACTTGGCAGTCTTACACGACCAAAAAGTTAGTGCGGCGACGCCCCCTTGCGCACGTGCGAGTCTTTTTTAAAGACGTGGCCCAACTTCTGGGACTGGCGCGGGCTTGACTCGTGATCGAGTGGCTGTCGATTCCCCGGCTACTTGATTGTATCTTGTTGGGTATGGCGTTCGAGGCGCTATGGCTTCAGCGCCGACACAAACAACAGGGCGGGGCCGGTGCCCCCGGAATCATCCTGCATCTTGCATCCGGGGCGCTTCTTTTGATTTCCATGCGACTGGCCCTGACAGATTACCCTTCCCTGTTGATCGCCGCCGTCTTGGGATGCGCCGGGTGCTGTCACTTTGTAGACGTCCGTAGAGCATTAATGACCCAGCATTGAGGCCTTCTGCCGGGGCATACTCATTTGAGTCAACCGCCCCTTTTTGACTACTATCTGCGCCTGCGTCGCTGCGTCACGGAGGCAGCGACCCTCGCATTTGCAATAACTTCTGGTTCAAAGCCGACGGATTCATGACTTCAAGAAACGCACCCTGCAGTTGTGGAAGTGGCAAGCGATTCAAACACTGCTGCGGCGCGCTAGAGCCCGCCAGTGCAACCCCTTTCACGCCCCAAGAACTTTACAATGATGCTGGTTGGTTCCTGCCGGCCTTTCGCAACGTTGCGATGAGGCGCTTTTGCCCTGAACCTCCCGGAGCGGGGAGCGTCTCCAAAATGATCGCACCGCCGGGCGTGTTGATCATTGAGGGTTTTCTCAGCGCAGCCATGTGCGAAGGCTGGTGCGCGTTCATGGACGCGCAATCGACACAAAGTTTGTGGGTGCAGGATACTGAGAGCTACATCGAGTCGGGCGAAGTCAAGTTCGAGTACCACGAGGGCCGCATTACCGAAACCATAGACCTCGCAGAATACAAGACGGATGTGCTGCGGGAGGTAGTCAGAGGCTATCGCGATTATGTCACCCGCTTTTTTCACGCTGATCTGGATACGATTGAGCCACCCTCTGTCCTGAAATACGGGCCCGGTGGACGATATAACGCGCACTCAGACAGCGAATACTGGGATGAAGGCAGCCATACCTGGAAGCGATCACTGGACCGCGACTACAGCATTCTGATCTACCTCAATGAGGGCTTTG
>PAGS01000022.1 GCA_002705465.1 Halieaceae bacterium | reverse complement strand
TACTTGCCGCGACCGGAATACCCGCGCCCCATTCTCGCCCGCGACGATTGGCAGAGCCTTAACGGGCGTTGGTCGTTCAGAGTCGATGAAGATAATCGAGGACTTGCGGACCACTGGTTTAAGGCAGCATGGGACCATGCCGGAACGATTATCGTGCCGTTTTCCATGGAATCTGTTGCCAGTGGTATGGCCGAGTCTGAGGGTGCTCGTGTGGTTTGGTACCAACGAGAGATTGCCAACCCCGAGGCCTGGGGTGGGCGCATCGTCCTTCGAATTGGGGCGAGTGATTTCCACACCCGTGTGTTCGTTAATGGGCTAGAGGTCGGTCAACACCGAGGCGGTTACGCTGCATTTGGCTTTGATATACAGCACGCGTTGCAGCTGGGACGAAATCACATAACCATTCGGGTGGAAGACTCGCTGTCATGGACGCAGCCCCGTGGCAAGCAAGCCGGTACGACGCGTTGGCCTATCGACTACGATGGCGTGACGGGCATCTGGCAGTCTGTTTGGCTCGAGCCATTGCCCACCGTATCGATTGAGTCGACTTCGTATGCCTACGAGGTTGATAAGCAGAGCCTCCATTACAAAGTGTTTCTTTCCGAACACGTTGACGGGGAGGTCAGCGTCGAGATTATGGACGGCGATGGTGTGGTCGCGAGCGATACGGTTCAGACCTCGGGACGAGCAGAAATCCGGACAACCCTCGCCATCGAGACCCCCAAACTCTGGTCGCCCGAACAACCCTATCTTTATGAGGTCCGGCTGACGCTTCTGAATCATGCGACGGGTGAGCGCGATCAGGCCATGAGCTACACAGGGTTACGCGAGGTCTCGGTTATCGACGGTCAGCTCTGTCTAAACGGTGCGCCTAGGTATCTGCGAGGCGTCTTAGATCAAGGGTACTTTCCCGGGGGCTGGTACACGGCGCCCACCGATGAGGAGCTTCGTCGTGATGTCGAACTCACACTTGCCATGGGTTTCAACTGTGCAAGAAAGCATCAGAAAGCAGAGGACCCGAGATACCTCTACTGGGCGGATAAATTAGGTTTGATGGTGTGGGCGGAGATGCCTTCGGGGCGGGTGTTTTCCTCCGAGCTGGTTGAGTCATTGACCGGGGAGTGGATGGATCTCATTAAGCGCGATCGCGCTCACCCGTCGATTATCGCTTGGGTTCCGTTCAATGAATCCTGGGGTATCTGGCATCAGAGCGAACGTCCCGAGCAACGCGCCTTTGCGGATGCCGTAACCTCGTTAACGAAGTCGCTCGATAACAGTCGTGTGGTGGTTGGTAATGATGGTTGGGAGTACTCATCTGGCGATCTATGGACACTCCATCTCTACAACGAGGATAGCGATATCGCTGAACGGTTGACTGCCTTAATCGAGGATCCGCACAGTGCGGTTACGAGCGAGTTTGGCGGTCGAGAGCGCCTCGGTGCTTTGCCTGGTGCCCATGTCACTGGCTTACCGATTCTGTTAACCGAATGCGGTGGCATTGGCATGGGCTCGTTTAACGAAGAAGATTTCAGTTACGGTAACCTCGCTGAGACCCCCGAGGCATTGGAAGCCAGAACGCGCAAGATCATGACGGACATTCGCTCACTTGAGACGCTTCAGGGATTTGTTTGGACGCAACTCACCGATGTGCAACAGGAGATAAACGGTCTTTTATATTTTGATCGAGAACCGAAACTCCCACTCCCTGTGCTGAGTGATATTTTCGGTGAGGCTGGGGAAGTCTAATGGCAGATCTGACCTTACAGCAGATAAAAGCACTGCGCTTTTGGCAGACTCAGGAAATCACCAGTCTGCATAGAATGGCGGCGCACGCGCCGCTGAATAGTTATCGCGCATTCACCGATGCCGCAACCGGCGAGTCATCAGGTGGCCGGCGATCGCTGGATGGCGAATGGCAGTTTGAGTGGTTTCCTTCTCCCAATGATGTGCCCGATGACTGGCTTACCTCGGAGGCCTCAACCGGGCTAATACAGGTGCCTGGCAACTGGCAGCTTCAGGGGTATGACAAGCCTGTTTACACCAACGTTAAATACCCATTTCCCGTAACGCCCCCTGTGGTGCCTGAGGACAACCCCACCGGGTGTTATCGGCGGAGTTTTTGGCTCGATGAGAGCCATCTTTCAGACCAGATCCGTCTGGTTTTCGATGGTGTCGACAGTGCTTTTTTTGTCTGGTGCAACGGTCAACTGGTGGGTTACTCGCAGGACAGCCGACTCCCCGCGGAGTTTGATGTCAGCACTCGGGTGCACGCGGGTGAAAATCACCTCGCGGTGATGGTACTGCGGTTGTGCGATGGTAGTTACCTTGAAGATCAGGATATGTGGAACCTTTCCGGCATCTACCGGAGTGTCTACCTGCTCTCAAAACCGAGGACGCACATCGCCGACTTCAGAGTCACAGCGACTCTCGATGCGCATTACGCCGAGGGGCTGCTTGACGTTGAGGTCATTTGTAATCAAGCCAATCGTGGTGAGGTTGAACTGACTCTCCTGGACGCGTCCGGCACACCTGTTCTGACCCATCGGCAGGGCATCGCCACCGATCTTATCGACGAGCGCGGTCGCTACAAAGATCGTGCTCGAGCAACGTTGGCATTACCTGGCGTCAAGCCTTGGAGCGCAGAGGTCCCCAATCTCTATCGCCTCGTGGTATCGCTCATCGATGAGAAAGGTGCACTCATTGACTGTGAAGCTAGCGATATTGGATTCCGCTCGGTTGAGATCTCGAATGGCCAACTGTTGCTTAATGGTCAGCCTTTGCTGATTCGCGGGGTGAATAAGCACGAGCATCATCCCGATACAGGGCATGCCGAGTCGCTAGCGCAGGTAGAGGCCGATATCCGGCTCATGAAACAGCATAATTTCAATGCCGTACGCTGCTCACACTACCCCCATCAACCGGGTTTCTATGACCTTTGTGATCGCCTGGGCATGTACGTGGTTGATGAGGCGAATATCGAGACGCATGGGCTAACCCCGATGAGTCTCCTGTCCGATGACGATGCGTGGTCTCACGTCTATGTTGAGCGTATGAGCCGAATGGTTCGGCGGGATTTTAATCACCCCAGCGTCATTATCTGGTCGCTCGGCAATGAATCCGGTTACGGCGGTAATCATGAGGCCATGGTGGCCTGGGTGCGAAAGTCAGACCCGTCGCGACCCATTCAGTACGAGGGTGGTGGTGCGGACACGGCAGTGACTGACATTATTTGCCCCATGTACGCGCGGGTCACGGATAACATGCCGTCACCCTACGGTCGACCGGCCTACAGTATTCAGCACTGGGCAGATTTGCAGGCAGAGTTGGGTGAGCGAGCGCGACCGGTGATTCTCTGCGAGTACGCGCATGCCATGGGAAACAGTCTTGGAAACTTCTCAGATTACTGGGATGCCTTTCGAGCCAANCCGCGGTTGCAAGGTGGGTTTATTTGGGACTGGGTAGACCAGGGNCTGTCNNGCGTCAGTGANACTGGNGNGCCTTACTTCGCCTANGGTGGTGATTTTGGCGATNCGATTAATGATCGCCANTTCTGCATTAANGGATTGGTGTTTCCAGATCGAACCCCACACCCCTCACTCATTGAAGCGAAGCGCGCTCAGCAGCCATTTATGTTTGAGGTGGATNCTGATGGTCAGTCGATCACGGTTACCGTCAGCAGTGAGTATCTTTTTCGAGCGACGGACAACGAGCGGCTGCACTGGCGATTGGGTTCGCTGTGTGAGACAGGCGCCGAGGGTTCGCAAGACTTGGAAATAGAANCGCAAGGTAGTCAAACCGTCGTCATNACTGCGGNCGCNCATCTGATCACCGACGGTGGGTCCGAGCTTATGTTGGATCTTTGGATCACTGCTCGTNCTGAGACCGCGGCGCTTCCGGCGGGCCATGAAATCGCGCGAAGTCAGCATGCCTTGGTACCCCCTGAAATCAGAGTCGAGCGCAAGGCCTTGCCAGCCGACATCACCCGACGGGATAACNATGTGGTTGCCACTGCTGGCGGTATCACTTGGCGACTGAACGCAACGACAGGATTCATTACGGATTGGGAGAGTGACGGCAGGATGTTGCTCGAAGCGCCGCTTGAGGACTGTTTCGTTCGAGCACCGCTCGATAACGACATTTGCAGTAGCGAAGTGGATAACCCGTCACCAGAGGCGTGGTTAGCNAAATGGCAGGCCGCTGGGTTGTTTGATCTTGAGCACCGATGCNCTGGNGTAGAGGTGAGTGGTAACACGGTCGTCAGTCACCACGAGTATCTCAATGACGCGGGCGTTGCCCTTNGTTCGNTGTGGACGCACACATTCGATGCTGAGGGTGGCCTCGANATCGNNATCGAGGTAAGNGTGGACCCTGAGATACCGCCCTTACCACGCATAGGCATGCGGTTACTGCTATCNGAAAAGCCTGATGTTGTGTCTTGGATAGGCCGCGGGCCGCACGAGAATTATCCCGACCGCAAATTGTCAGCCGACCTCGGTGTCTGGTCCTGTGACCGACAAGCGATGCAAACACCCTATATTTTCCCGAGTGATAACGGGCTCCGCTGCGACGTGAGACAGGCTGTTATTGGTTCGGTCTGCATTGAGCGAATCAACAATGATTTGGCCTTTGCTGTCAGCGACTATGGCGTGGAGAGCCTCATGCGAGCACAGCACACCTTCGAGTGCGTCGAGCAGTCGGCCTTGCACCTCCATGTCGATGGTTACCANATGGGCGTTGGTGGTGACGACTCATGGACGCCCAGTGTGCGACCCGAGTATCTGCTCAATGCGGAAACCTATCGATGGGGCTGTCGGCTGAGTGTGGCGCGCGATGATAAGGGCTGAAATGAGCGAGAGTCTGGGAGCGATCCGCAATGCATGAGGATGCCCGCGCCGNCGCGCTTACNANGCGCACCAAGTTCAGTTATGGACTCGGTGCTCTGGGGAAAGACTNCGCCTGCTCCATCGTCTATCTCTTTCTGATGTATTACTACACGGACGTTGCCGGTGTGCCGGCTGCGTTTGTGGGGACACTATTTCTGGTCGTCCGCATGATTGACGCGGTGTCTGATCCTGTCATGGGGATGATTGTNGATAACACGCGNAGTCGATTCGGGAAATTCAGACCCTGGATTGTTTTGGGTACCGTGGTTAACTCGTTGGCGTTGTTGGCCCTNTTTTCTGCCCACCTCTTTTCCGGCTCACAGCTTTTATTATTTGTCACCGTGACCTACATCGTCTGGGGTCTCACCTATACGATTATGGATATCCCGTTCTGGTCGATGGTGCCTGCGCTTTCGGCCCATCGTGAGGAGCGCGAACGNTTGGTTGTTTGGCCGCGGTTATTCGCCAGCATTGCCTGGACGGTGGTCGGTACCTACGGTCTGGCGACCATCGCCGTCCTGGGTAAGGGCGATGACGGCAAGGGTTTCCTTCTCCTGTGTGGCCTCATCATTATTGCTTTTATCGCCTCNGCGCTGATTACCTTCACGCAAGTGAAGGAGCGGGTTGCTACTCAGGTGACGAGCGAGCGCTTCTCCTTTGGCGATGTGATCTCGATCTTGCGAAACAATGATCAGTTGGCCTCGCTGATCGGGTGTGTTCTCACTTTTAATATTGGCACCCAGCTGGTGGGTGGCTTTGCGATTTACTACTTTAGCTACGCCATTGGAAAGCCCGAGCTGTTTCCTATGTTTGCCTTGGTCTCGGGCATTGCCGAGATGCTCGGCATCTTCTTCTTTCCGTGGCTGTGCCGGCACTTGCCACGGCGTTTGACCTGGTACATCGCCAGCCTGTTTGCACTGGCCTGCAGTCTCGTCCTACTGGCGGGCAGTATCGTGGCACCCGAGAGTGGCATCCTCGTTGCGGTAGCAGGCGCGCTGCTNAAGTTTGGCGGGGGTATTGCCAATGGTTTGGGGACGGTCATGCTCGCTGATGTGGTCGATTACGGTCATTACAAAACCGGAAAGCGTAGCGAGAGCATTATCTTCTCGGTGCAGACGATGCTGGTTAAGTTCGCCGGTGCGTTCGCCGGCTTTTTCATTGGCGTCGGGCTCTCGCTCATCGGTTACGTTCCAAATGAGATTCAAAGCGAGGCGACAGTCGTCGGTTTGCGAGCCCTTATGATTGGTCTTCCCGTGTTCTTTTTGGTGGCGAGTATTTGGGTCTATCGGAGGACATTCCGGTTGCACGGTGCGCTCCATCAAGAGGTCTCTGACTTTCTGTCACGTCAGTAACGTCTAACGGTTAAGGTTCAGTTCTCGCGCAGACGCGAGCGCACTCACTTTAGACCATCAGTCAGAGCGACTCCCTAGCGGGTATGCACTATGACGCGAGTGTCTGGATTGAGGTCTCGATTAGGGTCAATGAAATGACCACTCGGAAAACTCACCGCTGAGGCCTTGTCATTCGTATCCAGACACAAGAAATGATGGTTGTCATTATCACCTAGCTCAGCAATGGCGATAGGGTGGGTGATGTAGCTCGTTCCCTGCTCTGGTTCCATTGTAACGCTGTAAAGGTGTGTTTCTGTGTCACCCGGTTCATCGCCGTTGGCAAGCCGCACGCCACCATTCCAGGTTACCCGGATAATTTGCCTGACCCCCTCGCTGGGACACTGAGTCCCTCGTCTATCGACAGTCCAGTCGTCCTGACTTAAGGACTCAGCCAAAACCATCGAGGGTCCTTCACTGAGTGGCGTTACTTCGACCGATTGACCCTTGAAATTAACCGGCGCGGCCGTGTCCGACAATAAGTCCTCAACAATGGTAACGACCTCTGGCGGGTCAGTGTCTGCATTCCCAAACTCGCCTATCAGTAAGACCGTTCGGCGCTCTCCTGGGTCCCCGGCGGGGCGCAGGGAGGCGCACTCAGGCGTCTTCAATTGGCCTGAACGCGTGGTGATTTGAAATTGCTCTGGCCGAACCGAGTCGCTGCTGATGCGGTGTGAAAAAACAACTGGCATGCCGTCATCGCCCGCGCCACCAAAACACAACAGATTGACNGCGAAGGGCAGGGCGTTATCAAGCCCGAAGAAGGCGGATAGCAGTGTGGGTGAGCTGTCCTTGACCGGNGATGTACCCGCCATGACCCAATTCGCGGATGTCACCGAGACGGCTANAGTGGTGGTGACCAGCAGTTTGAGTTGTTTGAGGCTCAGTATCATCTAATGTCCCCCAAATAACGCGATAGTTCTTTTAGGCCTGCTTCCAGTGTTTCTCGGTCATTCGCGTAGCCAATACGNGCATAGCCTTCCATCTCAAATGCATCCCCNGGCGTGAGCATAACCCCTGTTTTCTCGATGAGGTCTATACAGAACTNTCGACAGGTCATGGGTACGTCTAGCTTGAGCATAGCGGTGGTGCCAGCCCGCGGTTTAACCCAGCTAACGCGGGGCTCGTTGTTTATCCACTCTTCAAGTATGGCNAAATTTTCACGGGTGATTTGTCGACTTCGCGAAAGCACATTGTCTGCATTTTCCAGTGCTATGGCAGCGAAATGGTCGTTGAGCATGCCTACCGAGATGGTGTCGTAATCACGATGGATCATGATCTTCTCGGTGACGTCTTGTGGAGCAGCTACCCAACCAAGGCGCAGTCCGGCCAGAGAAAACACTTTTGACATGCCCGCAGTGCTAATGCCTTTGCGGTACATGTCGGCAATGGAGGGCACCATTCCGTCACCCACCTGCGCCGTCCCTCGATAGACTTCATCACACAGCAGGTAAGCATCCGCTGCATCCGCTATCTCAACAATCTTCTCGAGCATGGGCTGCTCGATCAGTGCGCCCGTTGGATTGTTCGGGTTAGTGAAGGCAATCAGCTTTGTCTCGCCGGTAGCAAGTTCTCGCAGACGATCAAGATCAGGTAAGAATTGATCTTCCTCGCGTAGCCGAAGTGTTGTTACCTGAGCCCCGATACTGGCGGGGATTGAGTAGTGCTGTTGATAGGTCGGTACCACCGAGATGACCCTATCACCCGAGCCAACAAGTGCTTTGTGAACCAGCATATTGGCGGCAATCGTTCCGTGGGTCACTGTAATGTCCTGAATGGCCTGTGTCTCGTAAAGCGCGGCTATGGCAGCTCTCAGGCGGGTGGAGCCCTCGATATCGCCGTAGGTCAATTTCATTGGCAGTAAGTCAGACAGAGCGCTTTCGTTCAGTCCCGAAAGCGAAAGCAACTCTTGAATAGTGATGCTAGCAACGCAGGTTTCAGCGAGATTGTGGGTGCAGCGGGTTTCCCATTCATTCATCCAGATTTCGACTTTGAACGGTTCAATGAACATAGCTAACTCCCAGACGTCGCCAGATAAATAGGTGTTTTGAAGACAAAAGCAGATGCAGCCTCAGGCCTACTCTGCCTAGGTTAACTAATTTGGCTTGGTCAATTACAGGTTGAGCGCAAAAATCAGTAGTGCGGGGAGCTATTCCAGACGATGAGGCTTTGCGTATCAGCCCACTGGCTAAGCTGGCCCATGAGCATCTCGTAAAACGTGACATTCGCTAACAGGAGTGCGCTAAGGACGCCAGCGACAGCGCAAGCGGTTATCACTTTGCCGAGAGTTTTGATCTCCATTGTCTCGCCTACTTATTTTTATGGCTTGAAGTTATTGAACCCTAGTCGGGGAGGATGAGCAAATTTCTCTCTGGCGGTCGATTTCCCAAGGGGACGTAAGATCAAGGCGCCACGGCGGGTGGCGCCATTTCAGTTAGCTACAGGGCTTCGACAATGGTGACGTTAGCGATACCGCCACCTTCGCACATCGTTTGCAGACCCCATTTCTTGCCGCGGGCATGAAGTGCGTGGACGAGTGTAGTCATTAGCTTGGTGCCTGTGGCGCCCAAGGGGTGGCCGAGTGCGATAGCGCCGCCATTCACATTCAGTTTCTCAGGGTCAGCTCCGGTGTGCTCGAGCCACGCCATCGGGACCGGGGCGAAAGCCTCATTCACTTCATACAGGTCCATATCCTCAATTCGCATGCCTGCGCGTTTGAGTGCACGGTCGGTCGCAAAGAGGGGTTCCTCGAGCATGATCACAGGATCACCCGCTGTCACAGTGAGGTTATGAATGCGCGCCAGTGGTGTGAGGTTGTGGTCTTTGAGTGCCTGTTCGGACGCTATCATGACAGCAGAGCTACCATCGCAAATCTGACTCGCATTAGCTGCCGTGAGCGCGCCGTCGTCCATCAAGATTTTCAGCGGTGCCATGGCCTCCATGCTGGCGTCATCTCGAATACCCTCGTCATGTCGATGCAGCGCTGACCCGCCATCGGTTGTTCGGCCCATGATGGCCACGATTTCCTTATCGAAAGCCCCGGCGTTACGCGCATCGCGGCCGCGGTGGTGGCTTCTTACAGAGAAGGCGTCCAATGCTTCCTTCGTATGGCCGTATTTTTTGGCAATCATCTCGGCGCCAACGAACTG
>PAGS01000087.1 GCA_002705465.1 Halieaceae bacterium | reverse complement strand
CGACCGAATGGCGCATCGCTGGATGTATGACATAAACTACGTTCGCGCCGACGCATAAACAGCGACTCTACGGCGAGCCCCCCATATGAGCGAGTAGCGATACCCGGCAGGTCAACAGAATAAAAACAGAGGAACGAACATTGATGTCGACCGTCAAAAAGACCCTGCTTCTCGCAACCCCCGTGGTCCTGCTTTGTGGGTGGTTTGCTTACGACTACTTGATGACCAACCTCAAATTTATACCCACCACTGCTGAAGAGCGCGCGGCAATTCATGCTGAGGTCGCAGCACAAGACGAAAACGCCCTCTACAAACCCGCGCAGAGCCCGCGGTCAATTCAGCCAGTAAATCCGCTTAACAACGTCTACTTTGGGGATCTCCACATCCACTCGAATCTCTCTGCCGACGCTTACCTCTTTGGTAACCGTCGTGATCTCGATGCGACCTATCGGTTTGCCAAGGGAGAGTCTGCCGCAATTGAGACCGGTGAGGTCATCGAACTTACCCGGCCATTGGACTTTGCCGCGGTCACGGACCACGCCGAGGGCTTTGGTCGGGTCATGGCGTGCGCGGAGCCCGCGACTCCCGAAATAGCAGAGGACTGTGAACTCATCAACAACCCCACACTTCTCTCATTTCTCGAGCTACGAGCCAATATGGAAAATCGGCCGTTGGTCGAAAATCTCCGCTACTTCGACAATGACAGAGCCGTAGAGCGGCAGTATCACCTTGATACGTGGGAGGCGATTAAGGCCGCTGCAGAACGACACAACGAACCCGGAGTGTTCACTACTTTTGCAGCGTATGAGTACTCCCCCGCCATGGTCGACCGCGGTAAGCACCACCGCAACGTTATCTTCCGCACGAGTGTCACGCCCGACTATGCCGTATCAGCCTACGACGCAGACTCCGAAATCGATCTCTGGAAACAGCTGGATGTGACCTGCGGAAAGGACTGTGAATTCCTAACCATTCCTCACAATCCCAATAAAAGCTGGGGCTTGGCCTTTGCCAGCGAAACCATTGATGGCATTCCCTATACCCGCGATGACTGGCGCCTTCGGGAGAAATTTGAGCCTCTGGTTGAGATGTTCCAGATCAAGGGTAATTCCGAGTGTGTTCTGGGCTATGGTGCCACCGACGAAGAGTGTGGCTTCGAGCAGTTCTTACCTGTCTGTGAGGAGGGCCAAGTCACGCTATGTATTCACCCCACATCAATGGTTCGTGATGGGCTAAAGAAGGGACTGGTGTTGGAGGAATCGCTCGGCTTTAACCCCATGAAGTTTGGCCTCATGGCCTCCACTGACACGCACAACTCGAACCCGGGTGATGCTGAAGAGTGGGACTATCGTGGCGCAAACTCCTATGTGGGCTCGCCTGCGAAAAACCGGCTACAAGATGGCGTACGTCAGCCCAAAGTGGCCAACCCGGGTGGCTTAGCTGCCGTGTGGGCTCGGGAAAATACGCGTGATGCCTTGTTCGATGCCATGAGCCGGCGCGAGGTCTATGCGACCAGCGGGACGCGACCAACCTTACGCTTCTTTGCCGGTGCTGAATTACCCGAGGATCTTACCCAAACGGGTGATCTGGAAGCCGCTTATGCAACCGGTGTTCCGATGGGCGGCACCCTCAACGCTGACGCCGGCGTACCGCGACTGTTCGTTTGGGCGACTCAAGATCCTGACCACGCGCCGTTAGCGAAGATACAAATCATCAAAGGCTGGCTCGAGGACGGCGAGGCACGTGAGACAGTCTTTGATGTTGCCTGTGCGGATACCGATGCCAGTGGTGCCTGTATCTCGGCTAAAGCCCCTGTCGATCTCAGCGATTGTTCATGGTCGGAATCTGCAGGCGCGTCCGAGCTCCGCGCTGACTGGGTAGACCCTAACTACGACGCATCACACAACGCATTTTATTACGCGCGAGTCATCCAGATACCGACCTGTCGATGGACAACCTATGACAGCCTGCGGCTTGGACTGGCGCCACCGACAGATGTGTCAGCGACGATTACCGAAATGGCATGGAGTTCACCCATCTGGGTGTCAGCGAGAGATTAGAGCGCCGCCCTGAACTTTTCCGCACTTTTATCGGCCATTTATCGAATTTTGAACACTTTTAGCGGCATTAACCGCCACTTTCCGACTTCTCTTCGATCGGTGAATCAGTTTTTTCGGGCGGCATCAAAATGAGTTTTTCGGGTTTGTCTTTCGACTTTCCTGGCGGCTCGTTGGTGTCCCAGCGCACGCAACGGTCGATCGCCACAGTGCCCTGCGGGTTNTCGATGGTGTTAGCCAAACTGTATTCACCCGCAACAACACCGGCTTTAGGTGCCACTTCCTCGCTCAAACACTTCGGGAAGTAAGGTGCGCTGCTGAGACCCAGTTCTCTCTCGAGTGCAGCGACCGCGCGCTCGTCTGGCGTGGCACAGCCCGCTAGTGCGAGGCCAGCAATGACAGCAACAGTACATAGTGAGAAGCGCATGGGCAGTTCCTCTGCTCAACTACTCATAGCTTAGTACGAGCTATCGGGTTTTTCGAGGGCAGGTTTGTAAAGGGAAGTTGGGACTATGCCATGACTAATTGGCTATCAGTTCAGCATCGTGCTTCGCACGTTACGAGGCCAATACTTACTGTACCGAATACTTACCGAATCCCATGCTTACCACACCCCGTTATGCCAGGGTGCAACATCACCTCTGCCCACTCCCCTAAAAACATAGGCGTTTAATCAGCACTAGACCTTTTCGGCCGATACGGCTTCGGTAATACTCTGTTGCAAACAACACCGATAAGAACAATCTCGTATGACTCATAAAACAACACACCGCGCCCGACACACACTCGTTTTTAGCTTCCTGATAAGCTCGCTAGGCACACTTGCCTTGCAGGGAAACCCGGCCCTCGCTGCTGATCTGCCTGCCTTCAGCGCAGAAGACGTCTTTGAGATGGAATACGCCAACGACCCGCAGGTCTCGCCTGATGGCGCTCGCGTGGCCTACGTCAGAAGCGCCATGGACATCATGACCGACCGCACACGGCGCTCTATCTGGGTCGTAGATGTTGATGGCGATAACCATCGACCTCTGGTGAGTGGCTCAGGGACATTCAGCTCGCCGCGCTGGTCACCGTCCGGTGATCGGTTGGCTTATTTGTCGAATACCGAGGGCAAAACGCAGCTGTTCGTACAGTGGCTCGATGGCGGTGAAACAGCCAAGGTCACCACCCTGCCCGAGTCTCCACGGAGTATTGTCTGGTCACCCGATGGTAAGCACATTGCCTTTACCCGGTTCGTGCCCTCGCCCCCACCAAAACTCGCAGATATGCCGGCCAAACCAAAAGGCGCGAAATGGGCTGAGCCAGCAACCGTGGTTGATCGCATGACCTTCCGATTCGATGGTGGCGGCTACCTACCTACTGGCAACCAGCAGGTGTTCGTCGTGCAGGCCGATGGCGGTACCCCGCGTCAGATGACCTCAGGGCATTACCCCATCAGTGGTTCGGTCTCATGGATGCCCGATAGCCAGTCGATCATCTTCTCAAGTAACCGGCGAGAGGATGTTGAGTACCATCCCCGTCAAAACGATCTGTATGCGGCCTCACTAGTCACCGGCGAGCTAACACAAATGACCGATCACGCTGGGCCTGAGAGTGACCCTGCGGTATCCCCTAACGGTCGATATTTGGCATACACGTCAGCCGCTGATACGCGGCAGGGCTACAACCGCTCCGACCTGCGCATTATGGATTTAACCTCGGGCGAGAGTCGATCGCTGACGGCCGATCTCGATCGATCGGTATCCGATATTCAGTGGTCAGCGAACAGTAAAAGTGTCTGGATTCGCTACAACGATCTGGGTATGGCACGCATTGCCGAAGTTGATCTGAAGGGCAACCTCAAGCAAGCCGATATTGTGCTGGGCGGCACAGCACTGGGACGCCCCTACACCAGCGGCGCATTCTCAGTCGGCGGTAAGGACCGCATTGCCTACACGCTGGGTCGCGACGATCGACCGGCAGACCTTGCCCTGATGCGTTCGGGTAAGAGCTCGCTTCAGCTCACTGACCTCAACAGTGACNTCATGGGNCAACGNGAGATGTCGCGGGTTGAGCGCATGGTNTGGCCCTCTTCNCACGACGGACTCGAAATNGAAGGCTGGGTNATGAANCCACCCGGNTTTGACCCCGANAANCANTACCCCATGATTNTGGAGATNCATGGNGGNCCCCACTCNGCCTANGGCCCCAACTATTCGACCGAANCNCAGCTGTTCGCGGCGGCAGGCTANGNGGNGTTCTACACCAACCCCCGNGGNAGCACGAGCTATGGCGAGAAGTTCGCNAATGAAATCGACTTGGCCTACCCCGGTTACGACTACGATGACCTGATCTCAGGTGTNGATGCNCTCATCGACAAAGGCTNCGTCGATNGCGAGCAACTNTTCGTNACCGGNGGCTCCGGTGGTGGNGTCTTAACCGCCTGGATNGTGGGTAAGACCGATCGATTCCGCGCGGCAGTGGTCGCAAAACCNGTGATCAACTGGGCAAGCTTCGTATTAACGGCNGATCTCAACTACTTCTTTGCCACCACNTGGTTCGATGCNGCCCCTTGGGANGANTANGAGAGTTACTGGAAGCGCTCNCCNNTGTCNNTGGTGGGTAANGTCTCCACGCCNACNATGNTGCTNACNGGNGAGGAGGATTACCGAACGCCGATGAGCGAGACCGAGCAGTACTACCAAGCCTTAAAGCACCGCGGCATTGATACGTTGATGGTCCGCATTCCCGGCGCAAGCCACAGCATTTACGCGCGGCCCTCCAACCTCATCNNCAAGGTCAACAATATCTTGGCGTGGTTTGAGCGCTATCGGACGATGGAGGAGACAACAGAAGGCTGAGATCGTCTCTCTCATGATGATAAGANACAATTAACGACCCATAACCTCGAACAAGAGAACCCTATGAGATTTTTTTCCGTACTTTTCGCTCTGTTAATCGCAGGCNCCACACCGGTCTTTGCTGATCACCANGGTACAGAACNGACGAGCACAGACCAAACGAGCGNAAAACGCTCCAAGCAAGAAATNCTAAGAGATCTTGGGAAACGCTTTGCAGAGGCTGGCGTAAGTCCCGTAATGATGACTGATCAGGAGCGCCGCGTTGCACTTGCAAATACGCACTTAGTGGCGCCCGTTCGGACACTGCCACCCTCACCAAGTGCCTACCCCCTCAACATCGAACTTACACCAGAGATTGCAGACGTTGTGTATACGTTCGAAGACGAGGCTTTTACCGTCAGAAGCTTTCTTGAGCGCCACGAGTTGATGGGATTCATGATCGTCGAGGGCGATGAGATTCGCCTTGAACACTACGCCGAGGATCATGGCCCCGCGGTTCGCTGGAACACCTTCTCGGTCTCTAAGTCGGTAACTTCAATGCTTATTGGCGCTGCTATCAAGGACGGTTATATCAAAAGCGTTGACGAAACAATTGAGACTTACCTGCCTCGTATGCGCGGCAGTGAATACGGTCGTATCACCATCCGACAGGCGCTTCAGATGAGCTCGGGTATGCGCTGGACTGAAAATAATGAAAGCCCCGACTCGGACGCAAGCAAAGGAGCGTTAACATCAGGGCTCGCACTTACAAACTTCTTAGCCACCCTGCCGCAGGTGCATGAAGCCGGAACA
Organism: Halieaceae bacterium; assembly: GCA_002705465.1. Taxonomy (GTDB): domain Bacteria; phylum Pseudomonadota; class Gammaproteobacteria; order Pseudomonadales; family Halieaceae; genus Luminiphilus. Next base: position 4,115 of record PAGS01000087.1, on the reverse strand, counting down.
ACATTTAACTACAGCACCGCAGAGACCAATCTACTGGGCGAGGTCCTGCGNGCCGCGATTGGNAACAACGCCGCGGAATACCTCGACGGCAAGATATGGCAGCCATTTGGGATGGAGCACGAGGGCAACTGGCTCCTTGGCGCGCCATTCGGCGGCGAGACTGGAGGTTGCTGCATGAACATGACACTCCGAGACTATGCTCGCGTCGGCTTGTTTGCGAAACATGACGGCGTACTACCATCAGGCCAAAGAGTCCTACCCGAGGGCTGGATGGAAGAGTCGCTGACACCCTCGAAAGCTTATGCGGGCTATGGTTACCAATGGTGGCTTTATGAGGGCGGCGCCTACTCAGCCAGCGGCCTATTTGGACAGTCAATATTCATAAGACCTGATGCCAACTTGGTGATCGCAGTTCACAGCAATGGTCCGGCAAGCAGCTCTAGCAGCGTCTATGGACGCCATCTCTACACCGTACTGCAGGCACTGGGGCGGCACTATGCCAAACCGGCGGATACTCCCGAACACCATGGCGCCGACTAACAGAGGTGAGGTGGTATCAGTCACCGTAAGCTTTTTGGCTCCGCGTAGATATAAATTAGCTATCAAAGGTAACCCCATGCGATCACTCTTCACTGCCCTCACCCTGAGCGTCATTACGCTAAGTGCTATAGCACTGCCCGCCAGCGCCGCAACAAAGCAAGAGGTAGAAGGCTTTGTCGATCGACTAAAAAGTGGCGACTTAGACGAAAATGTCTTGCTCTACCCCACCGCTGACCGCCGTGTCGCCTTTGCGCATATCAACGCCTGGATGCCGACACGCCCCTTGTTTCCGTCCGAGAACCCCTATGCACTGACCACTGAGATCGATCGCGATCTTGAGCGTGTGAGCTATCAGGTTGGTGGTGAAACATTCACGGTCGGTGATTTTCTGAAGCGGGAACCCCTCATGGGCATGGCGGTCGTCAAGGGCGACACCATCAAGCTTGAGCACTACGCCAAGGACCATANCCCNGAGTCTGTNTGGNTNTCCTTNTCNGTNACCAAGTCCTTTACCTCAACCCTCATTGGTGCCGCAGTAAAAGATGGATTCATCGGCAGTATTAACGATTCGGTAGAGACCTATTTACCGCGACTCAAAGGTACGGCTTACGGCGCGGTATCAATTAAAAATATCCTGCAAATGTCGTCGGGCGTGGCATGGAACGAGAACTACGCGGATCCGGATTCCGATGTCGCAAAAGCGGGCGCCTTCCAAGGGACCCAACTGACGGACTACTTGGGAACGCTGCCTCAGAAACACAAACCCGGAACGGTCTTTAACTACAACACAGCCGAGAGCAACCTCTTGGGTGAGGTGTTAAGAGCGGCCGTAGGCAACTCAGCCACTGACTACATGAACGCCAAAGTCTGGCAAGGTTTTGGCATGGAGCACTGGGGAAACTGGATGCAATCGGCCCCATTTGCCGGCGAGACCGGTGGCTGCTGCATCAGTGCATCCATCCGTGACTATGCACGACTCGGTATTTTCGTGAAAAACGGCGCAGTGAATGCAGCAGGTGAATCCATTGTGCCGGACGGCTGGATGGCTGAGGCAACCACTCCATCAAAAGGCTATGAAGGCTACGGTTACAAGTGGTGGCTCGAGGGCGGCGGCACCTTCATGGCCGCCGGTATCTTTGGCCAGTTCATCTTTATCGATCCAAACAACGATGTCGTAATCTCGATGCACAGCAATGCGCCCGCGGCCGTGGAAACCAACTACCACGCCCATGCCAATGCAGCGATGAAAGCCATTGCGGCGTCACTCGGCTCGTAAGCTCTGACTCAAACGCGCTGAAGGGTGCATGATGATCTCGTGGCTTTTTTAAACAGCCGTTTTTTAAACAGCAGTTTTTAAACAGCGGCTTTTAAATAGCAGTAAACCGTAGGACTTCAGGGTTGGATGAAGCCTTAGTCCCTGCCCAGTATCAGCGTGGGTACACCATAGGTTTTGTCACGCACCGTGCACACCTGGGTGCCCGGACGTCGACCGGTGCGGATTTCCGAGACATCAAAACCACGCTCAGTGAGTTCGGCATGAGTCGCCTGTATATCGTCCGTGCGCCAGCTCAAACCGAAGAAACGATCGCGCTCGGGACCCATAGGTTTGGATAGCGGCTGATAGACCTCAATAATGAGATCGCCACAGCGAAAGAACATCAGCCGCGCATCCCAGTTCTCATTAGTGAGATCGAGTCGCATGTCGAGCTGCAGGCGACCGCTGAGTAACGCTGACGTAAAGTCACCATCACCGCTGGTCACCACCGCATGATCAAGTCCCGATAAAGCGCCCGGGCTTGGCAAATCGCGTGACTCGCTATCGCGCGCCGCCGTTAAAGCCAGGCTCACACTCCGAGTGGTCTCGGGGTTCAGTGCGAGAAATCCGTCATCCGACGCCTCTTCGATAATCTCGATGCCGACATTGGGTAGCCGGCGACGCGTAGCGTCCAAGTCAGGACAGCCAAAGACCAGCTGTTTGAGACCCTGTCTCTCAGAGGTTTCAACCAATCGGAGGCAGGTATTTGCCAACTGAAAGTTCACTGAAGAACCACCGCGGAACTTCCCTTCCTGCCCGCCAGTCCCGGTCAGCGCCGCATAATCCGCTGCCGCAGCAGCCAGGTCGTTAACACCAACAACGACGGAATCGAGCTGAGAAATCATTCGGGACATACCGCCCTTCCTTGGGTTTCATCATCTAAGTCAGAGACACAAGGATACGTGGCTGCTTTTTCAAACCCAAGGGCTATCGCCTGCCACAAGAAAATCTTAATCGGGTTGCCAGTACAAAGCCCTCTCTCAGACGAGAGGATGGGTTCATTATGAGTTTCGCTGGGTTTGACCGAGCGAAGTCAGTCTGGATCAGTTACAGGTGTGAATGCGGTTCAGTCCTCGCTCTGCTCGAAGGGCAAACGCCGCGATGCATGCTCCCAACCATCCTGTAGCCTCACACCAATACCAATGAGCCGAACCGGCATCTCGCGGCGGTGCCAACCCTCTATCAGTAACTGGCGATAATCCGACTCTACGGCGGCCGTTCCCAAACGCTCGACAGTGGTGCTACTGAAGTCTGAAAACTTAAGCTTCACAAAAGCCTTGTGAATGCTCTCGCTGGCGTTCGCTGACTCAATGCGACCCAGCAATTGCTCAAAGAGCTTGTCAACATATGGTTCCCAGACTGTCGGTCCGGCAAGGTCCTCACCAAAGGTGGTTTCAACGCTGATCGATTTGCGCATACGGCTCGGCTGGACCGGGCGCTCGTCTTTGCCACGCGCGCGCTCGTGAAGCACAACACCAAACTTACCAAAACGGCGAATGAGGTCATGCAGCTCCCACTCGCGTATATCCGCGCAGGTCTTGAGTCCGTAGCGATGCATTTTTTCGGCGGTAACCGAGCCCACACCCGGGATTTTTTTCACCGGCAGTGCGCCGACAAAGGCATCGACCTGCTCAGGCGTTACAACGGTCAGTCCATCCGGCTTTTTCCAGTCCGAGGCAACCTTGGCGATGAACTTGTTGATGGACACGCCAGCCGACACCGTGATATCGAGCTTTTTTTGCACCTTGGCCCGAATTTCCTTGGCGATCTTTGTCGCAGTTAGGCTCTCACCACTCGACTCAGACACATCCAGATAAGCCTCATCCAGCGACAGCGGCTCGATGATTTCAGTGTACTCCTCAAATATGCCGCGCATGGCCTTGGACGCCTCGCGGTATTTCATGAACTGCGGCGGTACGACGGTTAAATGCGGGCAGAGGCGCATGGCATGCGCGGTGGACATGGCTGAGCGCACTCCAAACTTCCGCGCATCGTAGTTGGCCGTGGTCAGCACGCCTCTGCGTTCGGCACTGCCACCCACTGCCATGGGAATGTCACGCAGTGTTGGGTCGTCCCGCATTTCTATGGCGGCATAAAAACAATCAGCGTCGATGTGAATGATCTTGCGCTGCATCGTGGTTCGACTCAGTCAGACGTGAAGGCGGCCACCGAGGACCTACCCCTCAAACCACGTACTGAGCGATGGCTTCGTCACTTTACCGAGCGCGTTGCGTGGCAAAGCATCAGTGAAACTCCACTT
>PAGS01000080.1 GCA_002705465.1 Halieaceae bacterium | reverse complement strand
GTCGAGCGCGTAATGACGTCCCCGTCAACGTACACTCCAATGGGGAAGTTAATACTGGCGATTTCATTGGCGGACATTGTTTTTAGCCTATCAAACAGCTGGGTCGGCCCGACTCCAATGCAATCACTCAATTGCTCCGTACGATCAGTTTTTCCCCGAAAAACACACGTAGCACTGTGCCCAATCGCCTTGTGATAAAGCGAGTCTGCCGCCGGCACAGCGAGCAGACTCATGACCATGGTGGCACCGGAGGATTCACCCGATATCGTGACGTTGCCAGGATCCCCGCCATACTCGGCTATGTTGTCCCGGACCCACTCGAGCGCGAGGACGACATCGCGAACGCCATTTGATTCCGAACCGGCATACTCCGACCCAAAGTCTGAGAGCCCAAAAAAACCGAATACGCCCAGACGAAAGTTAACCGTGACAACAACAATGTCCCCTTGCATTGCAAGTACTGAGCCGTCGTATTCGTTTGCGGACCCGCGGACAAATGCTCCCCCGTGGATCCAGACCATAACGGGACGCGCCTTATTGTCTGGCGCCGGTGTATAGATATTTAAAAATAAGCAATCTTCGCTGCATTCGCCTGGGACATCGCGCTTAAAGATGCCCGGCGAGTCAGGCTGCATGGCACGATTTGGGTAGCGAGTCGCATCATGAACTCCGTTCCATGCAGACGCTGCAATCGGTGGTAAAAAACGTCGCGCACCTGCGGGTGGATCGCCATATCGCAAGCCCAGAAAGGAGTGGCCATAGGCATCTTCCCGGCCCCGAACCTTGCCTAGTCTGGTTAATGTGACGGACATATCTGTGCAGCAACAGAGAGTTGCGAGCTACCGGATCCAAGGACCTCACAGCAATTGCTTTTCAATCCGTACAATTGAACCTCTAACCTCCGCGCTCTTCTGTGACGGGATTACCCAGAGCAGTCAGGTCGCTACTTATGCGTTGAACATCACTCTGGCTGAGCAGAATCGCAGCAGCACCGGCAGCCTCGATGCCTTGGTCTGCTGTCCGTAATCCGCACAAAATATGTGTGGCGCCAGGCTGGGCCGCGGTCCACGCTATGACTAACTGCGCGATTGTACAATTGTGGTGCTCGAGCAGATCCTGCCAACCGGCAAACATATCTAATAACTTCTGCCGGTTCTCTCGCCTGAACCATGGTAGCCACTGCTCTGCATTTGCGCGCCAATCCCCCGCATTAAAAATGCGATCTGGGCCGACTTTACCGGTCAAAAGACCTTGCTCCAGTGACAGGTAGCAAATACTCGCGACATTGTGCTCAGCGCAATATGGCAAGACATCATCCTCAGGGGCGCGAAACAACATGCTGTATCGACACTGATGGCTGGCAAGCTCACCTGCGACCCGGTACCGGTCTAATTGCTCAATGGAGACATTGGAAATACCAATCGCACGGACCTTACCTTCCTCCTTAAGTGACGCCAGGCAGGCCATAGTCTCCTCGATCGGTGTCAACTCAGGCTCCACAGCAGGCTTGTGACACTGCAACAGGTCAATTGTTTCTATTTCTAGCCTACGTAAGCTGTCCTCAACTTCGATCCTAATGGTGTCCGGCCGCAGACTCAGTCTCACATCTTTGCCATCTTTTTCACCAATAGGTGAGCCTCGCTCATCATGCCACCACAACCCACATTTGGTTGCGATGACGACGTCGTCACGACGCCCCTTTATCGCCTTTCCAACCACCTGTTCGCTATGGCCCCAGCCGTATGAAGGGGCGGTGTCAATTAACGTAACGCCGTGGTCAAGCGCTTTATTTATTGCGGTGATGTACTCTCCGTCATTATTACCGCTGCCGGCTAGGTAGGTACCCAAGCCCACAATAGATGCGGGTATCTCTGAACCACCTAAGTTCCTATATTGCATGACCTGTGTCCTTTATCACTCAGCAAAAAATAAAACGGGGGGCTTTAATCTTGTCCTACTTCCCACTGATAAAAAAAGATGCTTTTCTACTTTTCACCCATCATTCCGATGGAATTAATTCTTCATTCAGCAGCAGATAGGTGTTCAGCATGATTGAACTAGGGGTTTTGGCCGATGATTTAACGGGCGGCATGATGGTCGCTAGCCTGCTAGAAAGTGAGGGTGTCGAGTGCCCTTTGGTTACATCGGTTGATGAACTTGCTCAGGTAGCAGAGTCCAGTGCAACAGCAGTTGTCGTCGCACGCAAGATTCGGTTAGTGGATGCGGCGCTGGCCCAGAAGGAGGCTGTGAGAGCAGTTCAGGCGCTGCAAGATATCGGTTGCAAGAGGTTTTTCTACAAGTACTGCGCGACCTTTGATTCAACAGAAAAAGGCAACATTGGACCAGTGGCCGACGCAATGCTGAGTGCATTAGGTGCGCAACAGACACTCTTTTGCCCCGCATTCCCACGCTACACTGTGACGCTTGTAGACGGCCTCTTATATCTTGGTAACACGCCGTTGGGCGAATCGTTCAAGCGTGATGACCCGGTAACACCCATGACTAATTCAAACCTCGTTGAGGTGTTGCAAATGCAATCCCACCGGCAAGTTGGGTTGATCTCCCGCGACATATTGAGTAGAGGACCCGATGCGGTTGAGAAATACATTCGCGATGACGACGCTGCAAGCTTTTACATTACAGATGCTGCGGATGACGAGGACATGGCACGTATTGCTGATTTTGCACTCGACTGGCCATTAACCACCGGCGCCGACGCATTACCTGTCTTTCTCGCGCGCACTTGGCAACAGCGTGACAGCTCCACAAAAATGACAGAAGCAAAAACTCACCTTTCAGCCAGCCCGGGGTATGAAGCTTTTATTGCCGGGAGTTGCGCCGCAGCCACGCTCAGTCAGGTGGCATATTTTGAGCAACGCCACCCTACATTTCGCGTGGATTTGATTGAAGCGTCGGAGCGATCTGATTATGTCGACCACATCCTGTCGTGGGCGGCTGACAATATTTCTAGCGGGCCGATCGGCGTGAGCACTTCTGTCGATGTGGAAAGTCTCAAAATAACGCAGGGTAAGCTGGGACGGCAAGGCGCTGCTGATCTTGCTGACCGAATTCTCGGTGAAGTGGCCAGTGGGCTACATCTCCTAGGTGTCCGAAAATTTGTGGTTGCGGGAGGGGAAACCTCGGGGCAGGTCATNAANGCNCTGGGTGTCAAACAATTGGNCGTCGCAGGTTTTGATGAGCTTAGCGGGGGATACTGTCACCAAGCAGGAACCGAGCCGACCTCTTTCGTTCTAAAGGCTGGCGCAATACCAAAAGATGATTTTTTCTTCATTGCGATAGNGCGCATGCGCGAGGCTGACATGCGTGGCTAAATGGGTGANNATTCCGTCGCANTGATTGTCGTGTCATCCACACAGGCGTAGTCTCAACCGATGTTNTCTTTAGACGGTTACCGACCAGTAGATTTGAGTCCGCGGATCAAGCCGCGGGTTCATCGCGTTGACGGCAGCATTGAAGAAGGCGGTACCGACCCATATGGCACGCCCTGGATTATGCATGAGGGCGTTTTCCCGGGAGACAATTCGCTTTTCACACTTTACGCGGCGCCAGAAGGAGACGAGACTTACCATCAAGAGCGCTTGACCTCTCATAACGGCGTCCATGTGCAAGGCGGTAAGGGCCATATTAGTCATTGGCCTGGTGTGCCTGACGACATGTTGGGCCTTTGGGAAATGCCGCTTGAGACTTTCGTCGGCGAAGCAGCAGTCTGTTACCTGGATACTCTCAATCCACAGCCGCTTGAGCATGCGGACGATTATCCTCGGGGTGCCGGTTGGCGTATGAAAAGTGAAAAAGGCGACATCCGCGGTATAGAGATTCTTCCGAAACACCTGAGCAACGTTAAAGAGGGAGACATTGTATTGATGTCCAGCCCTTTTGAGGGGCTGGAACAGCCATGGCTGTCAAAAGAGACCGCAAAATGGCTGGTCCAAGAGCGGAAGATCAGAATGTTGGGCTTGGAGGCAAGCGGTGTAGATTGGCAGTATGATCTCAAACTCCAGCCACCAAACAATTCCCCGGTCCGTCGCACGCTGCTCTCCGCAAACGTTCCTATTGCACATCCACTGGTAAACATCGAATCATTGAGCGCTGACCGCGTGCTCTATTTCGGCCTGCCGTTTAATTTTGAAAAGTTTGAGGCTAGCTTCATTCGCGCCGTCGCCTTCGAGCCAAAAGAGTCGAACCGATGATAAGCCCCAAGGGTCAACGAATTGTAGATCTGAGCTGGCCGATAAGATCACGCGTCACGCGTCTCGATGGCACGATAGAGGAAGGAACGCGTGACGTTTACGACATGCCGTGGATCGTTGAAGAGACAGTCAATCAAAAAGACAACACAATAGAGCACCTAGTTGGAGGGAACGTTCGCACGATTCCTGACTGGCCAATCGCTGGAACGAGTGGCCATATGGGTTCGCACATTCAGCTTGGCGTTGGCCACAACGACAACTGGAGCGATCTGCCGGACGGCATGCTCGGCATATGGGATATNCCCCTAGACACCTATTACGGGGAAGCCTGCGTCTGTCGGTTAAGCCACCTGAAAGGACAACCGATCCTTCCAACACATCTCAGCAATGTTCGAATGGGCGACATCGTGCTTTTGACCAGCCCCTACGCAGGCGANGACCAGCCTGTGGTGATCGACGAAACAGCCCGGTGGCTGGCCGAGGAAATGCAGATAAAAATGTTTGGGCCGGGCGTACCCGGCATCTCTTGGGAGACAAACATGAACGCGCCAGAACCNGACAANAGCCCCACGCACAGAGCCATGACTGGCAACAATATCCCTATCGTCTACCCGCTCGTAAACATCGAAAGCCTTANCTCGGATCGAGTCTTTTTTATGAGTCTGCCGCTTAATGTTGAGAGGATGGAGGGATCATGGGTTCGGGCAATAGCGATTGAGGAGGTGCTGTAGCCNCCCAAAAAAAATGGGGGAACTTGCTGTNAAGGTAGTTGAGGGCTGCGAGGGCAGCTAATAAAGTTAAGACATAACCAAGCCCAATAAACATAAGCATTTGAAGACAATAACAAAGCGCCATCCGGGAGGTNGACATGAGAAGAGCACTTTTTTCTGCAGTCGCAACGACACTAGTAGCACCGTTTTCAGGTGCTTTATTGGCACAAGAAAACACTGAAGACTCCTTCGCTCTCGAAGAAGTTATCGTGACAGCGACTCGTCGCTCCGAGAGTCTGATGTCCGTAACACAATCGATTCAGGCGATCTCTGAAGCGCAATTAGAGTTGCCTACTCTCAGCGACGTGTCGATGGTAGTTAATCTGATTCCCGGCGCCGTAACATTCGGCAANAAACAGCCGGTAGCGCAATCGGTTCAAATACGGGGTAGTGGTATCGTCCAATCGAGCGCGTCCGACGCACAGTCGCCGGTGGGCTATTACGTAGACGACATCCCATACGTCGATATCAGCACCCCCAACCCGCCGCCGATCGATACATTTGATCTCGAGCGCATCGAAATCCTGNGGGGNCCGCAGGGCACNACCTACGGTCAGGANTCATCGGCNGGNAGCCTCATNATGCGCACCAACCCCGTCGATCTGCAGAACTTCGGGTACAANGTGCGNGCNAGCTANTCACAAACTGANGGCACGCCNGGCTCAGGCTANCAAGTNGGGGCAGTNGTAAATCTNCCGATTNTTGAAGACGTTTTNGGTGTNCGCCTCTCCTACCAAAGAAANGACGATCCTGGCTATGGTGAGGTATTNGGNAATCCGGATTTTGATGACCCTCTCGCCAACACTCGGGACACAATTCGCGCCAAAGTATATTGGCANGTGAGTGACAACCTTAATCTTGAATTAACCCACTCCGAATGGAACACNGAGTACAACATGCTGCCGGGGACCCAGATACTGGATAGCACCGNCGGAAAAATGATTCTCAGCCCGATTGAAACTCAGGTCATTTTGGANCNTTTCCCNGACGGNCNGGTNAANAATGAATTCGAGATTTCNTGGACAACATTCCACGCAGANATGGANCTTGGNTTCGCNGATCTGAGNTANTCGTTNGGNTTCGTNGANACTCCNAANAAAGANACNTTTTCNGAGTTNATATTNGACGTNGGCTTNGGCCCGATGAAGAGCGGCGTAGTGTTCAACCAGCCTGCGGAGTCCATGACAAACGAGCTGCGATTGGTGTCGAAAGGCGATAGTAAGTTGCAGTGGCTGGGTGGCCTGTTTTACCTCGATGCGGAGAGTGACTCAGGTGGTACAAGTGATACCCCAGATTTCTTTTTCCGGGAGCGTACCTTCGACCCAATTGAAGCGGAGGCCATGGCGGTATACGGCGAGGTCGAGTACGCATTCACCGATGCGTTCAGCGCCTCCCTCGGGGTGCGCTACCACGACGAAGACAGAACCAACACTAGCATTTACTCATCCACTTCGTTTTTTCCTGACTTCACTTATTTCTCCGACCCATACTTTGGACCACAAGGGAGTGGCGTGACCACAACGGTAGAAGAAACTTCTTTCGACCACACGAGCTACCGAATCGGACTGACGTGGACACCCAGTGACAACGGGATGGTCTACGTTACCCAGTCAACTGCCAATCGCGCTCCAATTATCCTGACAGGAAACGAGCGTAACGCCCTAGCCAACGCTGGCATAGAGCAAGTCGGTGACATAGATGCGGCAGAGCTCTCCAATTTTGAAGTGGGGACCAAGTGGACATTGGCTGACGGCCGCATGCAGATTGAGGCTGCCTATGTGATCGGTGACTGGCAGGACATACCGTTGTGGGCACAGGTCCAAGTGCCGGGCAACCCGATATCCATGCCTATCGGCGGCACAGACGCTGACGTGACCTCGACAGAGTTGGCGGTGACCTGGGCGATTACGGATAGCTTGCAGGTGAACTACGCGTATACGTATACCGACACAGACGTGACCGAAGTGCCGGATCCATCGCTAGTCTCCAACTATCCTGGCGCGATCAGGAGGGGGGGCAAGCTCTACAACTACTCCCCGGAGACACATAACATAGGTGTTGACTGGAGCCGTGAAGGCATAGTGAGCGGCTGGGACATGTACCTGTCGGCAAACTATGTAACGCGCGACCGAGTCGATGGTATCAACCCGTTCCGGGCACCGGACTCTTATGTACCCGCAAGCGCCCGGTACCAAAATCTGATGCTTAACTTCGGGGTTAGGAAAGGCCCATGGGACGTCGTCTTTTCTGTCAGAAATGCTGGCGGCCATGATGGCCAGTACTTGCCACGAACGTCGTTGGGTGGCGGAGATGCACAGCTCTTTGGTCTGCTTCAGCAGCCGACCACTTACACGCTCCAAGTCAGCTACGACGGTATGCCATAACGAAACGAGCTGAGGCGTGTAAAAAAGGCGGCCATAAGGCCGCCTTTTTTATGAAAATTTGCGGACGGGCTACTCTTCCTCGTGGATTACCACTGTCCCGGCGTCTCCATCAACAGAAATTGTTTGGCCGTGCCTAATCCGCTGCGTTCCGTTGCCGACACCCAGCACCGCCGGGATACCATACTCACGAGCCACTATAGAACCGTGGGCGAGAATGCTGCCGACATCGGTCACTAAACCCACAGCATTTGCAAATAATTGGGTCCACGCAGGTGTCGTCAACGGGCTTACAAGGATGCTACCTGGCACCATATTGTCAAAGTCAGAGGGCCCTAAAACGACACTGGCTTTGGCTGTCACCGATCCAGAACTGACCGGGAAGCCACGCATCGTATCGCTGTCCGCGTCGTTCTTAATTTGGGTCTCTTTAAAAGACACTGCATCNAGNTCGCTNACNTCCGGCGGCAGTGTGCCCGGCGGNTGNTGACGNTTGCGNGCCTCGCGCAATTCNCTGCGCTCGGCAGCGAGCGCNGCGAAGTCGATATTGGTATCGCCGTTACCANAAGCGTGCACTGCGACCTGCAGTTCATCACCCGNTAAAAAGAAAANATCNTCGCTCTGGNGAAATATTCTTGCCNCAACCAGACGATTTCCTAACTCGAANGCCATTGGNCGCAGTATTGACCAAGTGTATCCNAAGCGAAACGCAACCTCTTCNCGGATATAGTTGTACTTGANCGCCAGCCACCAACGAAAGCGGAACTGCCAGTACTGCAAACCCGTCAGNAGCTCCGATATCTCGGATAATTTCTGCTCACGAATAGCCTTAGTTTTCTTTGTCTGNTTNTCCGGATGGTAATTAGGGTCACGNACCATCCCCTTTANTGACGCAAACAGCGCGGAGGGGTCCTCNATTTGCGTGGGTTCAATNAAGTCCATGCTGTANCCNTGATGACCATACTTGCCGAGGTAGTCTTTTAACGCGGACAGCACCTCAGCACCCTTTTCATGTTCNTACAACNCTCGAAATAAAAATGGGGAAGGCACCACTAANACGGTATANGTAAGNTCNTNGTCAGCNCGAACCAATTTGGCAATTTCGAAGAGGTCGGCATTNGCCTGCATGGCTTTAGATTCNATGCCNGTCAGAAACTGACCACTNATGAAATTGTGGTCNGGCAGTGTCTCTCNNAGAAAAGTTTGAAACTGATCATCAGTTGATTTTGCGACGCCGAAAGTATGACTAGAGTCATCAGTCCAGTANCTCCCCTCCTCTATGGCCATGTCACAGATCGCATCGTAGAGCTCTTGAGCGGAGGCGCTCTTGTAATCCATAGCTCGATATTTNTCGGCNANACCCTCNANTCTGGGNTTTGTGTAATCAAACCACTTCTGAAGCACCGCATCACATTGCTCAGTGCGATTGAATGCAATAAACGTAGGGNTCTCACTCTCTGGNATAGTGATCANTGCATCTATGTTTTNCGCTGTCTGCTCGGCATACCATTCNTCAAACATNNCTCGATCTGCCTCNNNAAGGCTCTCTCGGAATGGTNGNATATCGGCCACAGCNGCAGTGCGCGCGTCTTTCTTCCTCTGCGTCANCTCTTTTTCAAACGCTTGNAACTCAGCCGCCTCAATTTCTTCCTCGGTCACGGGNACGGCACCTTCATTACGNTTCTTGCGCGCATCCATNTCCTTCACGATNTTGGGCCAGTCGAANCGTTGGTAACCGTATCCATTNACNGTCACAAACATGGGGCCGCCACCCACCATNNNTATAGCCTTCNCCGGGTTCTCTCTCCGCGGCGCCTCGAGGCCCTGAGTCAAGTACAGATCCTCAAACAACGGGCACAANGGATCTGGCATGTTTTCAACAATTTGGCGCCGGCTNACGTTTTGCGCTGGCGGTGCAGGTGTCCAGTCGGGTTCAATCGGTTGGGGGGGAAGGTTGGTGATTGGTCTTGATTGCAGCANGCGTAATCTGCCGTCNCGGAATGCCCACTCAATATCCTGAGGCTGCCCACCATAAAGCGCCTCTACTCTCGCAGCCGTTTCGCTAAGCTCTCGTAACATCGGATCCGACANGGAGGANNNAGTGCGNTCANNCTCNGCAACGTCCTCCATCCGGATGCCNTGGGTANCGTCACAGACGATTTGTTGNTCCTTGGGACCNAGCACAGTCTCTTTNAATGACATGTCGGTCCGATCAATGATNAATGTGTCGGGCGTCACTTGGCCGCCGACCACCGCCTCGCCTAACCCGAAACTAGCATTTACGATCATTTCTGATCGTTCGCCCGTNGNAGGGTTCGCNGTAAACAAAATGCCNGACACATCNGATGGAATCATNANCTGCACGACCACGGCCATCGCGACGACGCCCTGATCGATCCCATTTTGGTGGCGATAACTGATTGCCTGTGCGGTCCAAAGTGAAGCCCAGCATTTNTGCACAGCCACNACAACCTCTTCCTCACCACTTACGTTTAGAAAGGTCTCNTGTTGGCCAGCGAANGAAAAGTCAGGCAAATCCTCTGCATTNGCAGAAGAGCGGACCGCNACNGAAATCTGCTCTNGATCCAGGTTGGAGTAGGCCGCCTTAATANCAGCTGACATGGCATCACCGANAGACCTGCTCATNATCAAGGCTCGAATTTTTTCAGCACAAGCGTCGAACACAGGNTAGCCGTCACGCAACTCGGGNCTTGCNNATTCAAGTATTTGCGACTGCAAGTCATTTTCCGCAATGAATGCGCGATAGGTATCTGCAGTGACTAAAAATCCGCCCGGCACATCGAAGCCAGCGTTGGTCATTCGAGCTAATGATCGGCCTTTGCCTCCTAATAGCTCTAAGGAATCTTTAGTCGTATTGATTGGTTCTATAAACATCTCGGAGAAATTACTCCCAAAATCGATCTATTTTATTCCACGCCCGTACCGGGATAGCTTCGCCGGTAATCATGTCGGCGGCTGGCGAGGCTAAGTAGCGACACAAAGCGGCCACATCTTCGGGGCCTGGCGCCCTAGACAGCCTTGGCGTCGGGTTTCCATCCCCATCAATCTCCGGCGGTGTCACGCCGTAAGCGATCATCGCCGGTGTTGCGACAAGCCCAGGAACGACAGCNTTGACGCAAATGTTGTGCTCNGCCCACATATACGCCAAGTTATTGGTCAGACTCAAAACCCCCGCCTTCGCAGCGGAATAGTGAATCATGCCTGGATTTCCCTTCGTGCCTGCGGTCGATGAGACATTAATGATCTTGCCGGACTGCTGTCGGATCATCTGTCGACCTGCCGCCAAACACCCATTGAAAACGCCGGTCAGATTTATATCGATTTGACTGACCCATTCTTCGTAAGGTACCTCTTCCGGTTTTTTGGGGTGCGTTCCACTAGCCGCATTGTTAATCATTACATCGACCCGACCGAAATGATCGACGCTCCGAGCGATAAGACTATCGACCGAGGAGGGGTTCCTGATGTCAGTTGGCACTATCAACACTTCGTCAGCTTCAACCTCCTCCGCCACCGCTTTAAGAGACTGTTCGGTACGGCCAGCCAACACCACTCGAGCTCCAGCGATCGCAAACTCCCTGCACAAGACACTACCGATGCCGCCCGCGGCACCGGTAATTACGGCGACTGTGTCGTTGAGATCGAAGCGGGCCATCTGTGGCTCTGAGAAAAATCGTATAGCTAATTATGCATTTAATCATCCGTGCGAGCATCGCACAGAGTTAGACACCGGGCCGAATCCCACCCAAAACATTAAAATGGGTGACAGTTGACGACGGTTCACCACCAATAGTTTATTCATTGGCTAAAAGACGTCACTCTGCTGTGAATGAACGGAGACCAGAGCTTTGAGTTCCTACTCGGAATTGCACCGACCACAATTCCACTTTTCGGCGAAGAAGAACTGGATAAACGACCCTAACGGGCTCGTCTACCACGACGGTATCTGGCATCTGTTCTTCCAGCACAACATTGAAGCTCCGACCTGGGGCCCGATGTGGTGGGGACATGCAGTGAGCAATGATCTCCTGCACTGGCGGCAGTTGGACCACGCACTGCACCCAGATGAAATGGGGAGTATGTTCTCAGGTTCCGCGGTGATAGATCACCACAATGCTGCAGGTTTTGGGAAGGACGCTATGCTCCTTTTTTATACAGCGGCGGGTAGTCATGCGAAGCCAGCGAGACCATTTGTGCAATGTCTCGCATTTAGTGTTGACGGCGGGCAAACTTTTACCAAGTACGCGCACAATCCGATTGTAGATTGGATGCAGGCAGACAACAGAGATCCCAAGGTAGTATGGGACGCGGCCTCGCAGAAATGGGTTATGGCCCTGTACCTAGAAGACGAGCGTTACTGCTTATTAAGCTCGTCTGACCTCAAAGAGTGGTCTCACTTACAAGACATAGTCCTACCAGGAACATACGAGTGCCCTGATTTTTTCCCATTGGTTGACGAGGACGGTGTTGATCGCTGGGTCTTCTCCGGCGCTGGCAGCGGCTATCTGGTCGGTCAGTTCGATGGGAATAAATTCGTTGCGGAAACAGAGCTGAGTCACTACGACGGGGGCCCGAATAATTATGCAGCGCAGACATGGAGCAATGCGCCAGACGGGCGGTGCATACAAATCTCATGGATGGCGGGAGGCTTGTATCCAGAAATGCCATTTAACCAGCAATTGTCGATACCAGTCGAACTGTACTTGCTGGGCACAGGGTCCAGCGCTCGGCTTGCTCGTCGACCAGTTTCGGAGCTGACTGAACTCCACGGCAGGAAAATTGAAGTAGATCAACAAGTGATCGACAACAGCTCACCATTTTCAGTAAAAACCGATAGCAGGCTTCTCGACATCTCTTTCAAAATTGCAAGGAATACCACCAAAGGTCTTTATCTGCTGATACGTGGCCAGTACCTCGCGTTCGATTGGGCAGAGAACACCATGACGATGACACCCAGTGGCACAGTTAAGATGGTCGGTGATAAGCCGCCGGTGAAGATTCCAGATGCGACCTCGCTGTTAGTGCGCATTCTCGTTGACGTAACCTCTGTTGAGGTGTTTTTAAACGACGGTGAGATCTCCGCCTCGTACTGCTTTCTTCCCGGGGGGTACGAGAGTGCAATAGAGATGCACACCTACAGTGGTCCGCAGGTCATTGAGAACTTTGAGATGCATGAACTGAAATCTGTTTGGGCAGAATAAGTAGATGGCATTATGAAAACTTTGATTATCAGCGATATCCATGGCAACGCCGATGCTCTGCGAGCAGTAGTCGACGCCGAGGACGCCATAGATCACACCATCTTCTTGGGAGACGCGCTCCTCGCAGGACCGCAAGCAAATGAAACCGCGGCTATTCTGAAATCGCTGGATCCTGAGGTATGCGTCATGGGAAATCATGACGAAGAAGTCCTAGATCGAAGTCTTTATGCGAGCTGGCCTGATGAATGGGTGGCACTTCACGATTGGATTCTAGATAGGCTAGACGAGTCCGCTTACGAGTATATCCGAGGTTATTCGCCGGCAGGCCGATACACGGTTGGCGGAGTGGATATGTATCTGCATCACGGCGAAATCGACAAGAGCTTTCCAAAGATCCTACCTAACGCGCCCAACGAAAGTTTCCTCGCACTGGAGTCGGATGGACCTCTAACTTTGTTCGGGCACACCCATGTTCAGTTTGAGCGTCAAATTGGCGGTACTCGCTACATCAACCCTGGAAGCGTGGGTCAACCAAGGTGCGGAATTTTCCATGCCTGTTATGGGGTCATCGTCGACGGAGAGTACTCTCCTAAACAAGTTACCTACGACCCGTCTGCGTGGCTCGATGCGCTAGCTAACCTAGAAGTGCTTGACGATCATCCCCAATTCCGCGAATGGATGAAAAACAGTCTCTTGAGTGGTTACGGGATTGGCGAACGGGAACCATGGACGAGCTTTGCCACAGAGGGTTACTTTTGAGCGAGACTGCCGACGATCGTTCATTACGAACCATATTTCGATTGGTCTGGCGCTGCTGGCCGTATTACCGCCCTCAACTCAAGCATCTCATTACGATTGTCGCACTGAACTCTCTCATAGGCGTTGCCTATTTCGGCGGGATAGTCGTTGTTACAGATCTTGTTGAAAACAAAATACTGCTTGGAAATAAGTTAGAGCCAGTTCAAGCGACACTGCTATTTGTCGATGATGGATATGTCACTAGTGGAATAGAGGGTGAGCCACTCCTAACCGATGAGCAGCGGAAGCGCGTTCGGCTGGGAGTGCTTTCGGCTGCTGCGACGTTTTGGATTATCTTAACTGCCTACACCACGGCCGTTTGGTACTACATGGTGTGGACCTTTCAACGGATCAATCAACAACTGCGCGTAGAGATGCTGTCGCGCGCNGAGTACNTNTCTTTACGCTACCACAACGATACCCGCACGGGTGACGCGATCTACCGNATTTACCAAGACAGCGCCACAATTACTCACACNCTGCAGTACTTTATCTTGAGTCCTTTGCGGGTGATCGCGATATCNTTGTTCGCGGCNGCCGTGCTCACGATGTTATCGCTTTGGTTCNCATTAATCNTATTTGTGAGCGCGGCGGCAATCGTGGGCCTGACACGCAGNTTGACNCCNACGATACGAGCAAAAGCGCGACTGTCGCGAGAATTAAATAGTGACCTNACNTCGCGGATTCAGGANAACCTAACAGCGATGCGTGTNATTAAAGCGANCGGTGCTGAGCAGTTGATGATGGCTCGATTTGATCATGACTCTCAGGGCGCTCTNGANGCTGCCTTTNAATTTCGCAAATATATGTCGTTNCTCATGCTCGGCGTCATTCTGATCGGCTTTACTGGCTTNGCCGTGGCTGAATACTTCATGGCGACNTGGTCNGTCATTGAGAAGGCAACTTACATGGGAGCTTCAGTCTCAATGGTTNGCTTCGTGGTATGGAACCTTGGGGCATATAAATACGCGACCGCGCAGTCGGAGCAAAGCGCGCTCAACGCCTGGGAATGGGCCTCTTTNTGGTGTTTTATTCAAGANCTATCAGTGGGCCTACAGAGAGCCTTCTNCCTTTTAGACCTNGAACCAGANGTCANAGATCCGCNGGATCCCGCACCATTTCCTGATTCAGTTGAGGATATCCGCTTCTCGTCAGTAACCTTTGGGTACAAGCCAGAAAAACCGGTGCTTTCAGAGGTGAGTCTAACCGCTCGAAAGGGAAGCATAACTGCCATCGTAGGGGGCACAGGCGTCGGGAAATCTACGTTGATGTCACTAGCGATTCGTTTGTACGACCCAGATTCCGGTAGCGTCGAAGTTAATGGCAAGAGCTTGCGAGATTTCGCGATATCCGATGTCCGAGTCAATGTCGCGATTGCGTTGCAGCAAAATACGCTGTTCGCACAAAGCGTTTCTGACAACCTGCGCTACGGGCAAGATGCGATCGACGATAAAGCAATAGAATCGGCCACCCGCATTGCCTGCGCGCACGAGTTTATCCTGGAGTTACCTATGGGATATGCCACTGAGCTCGGTGAGAGAGGAGGTAAGTTATCGACTGGGCAAAGACAACGGCTATCGATCGCCAGGGCGGTACTCCGAGATTCGGCAATTCTCATTCTAGACGAGCCAACGGCAGCACTGGATGCGGAGACAGAGCAAAGGGTGATT
Source organism: Halieaceae bacterium (assembly GCA_002705465.1). Classification (GTDB taxonomy): domain Bacteria; phylum Pseudomonadota; class Gammaproteobacteria; order Pseudomonadales; family Halieaceae; genus Luminiphilus. The sequence continues at coordinate 10,403 of PAGS01000080.1, read as the reverse complement.
GCGAACCTCGCAGAGTGGGGCAAGGATAAGATCGTTTTCATCATCACGCATCGGCTATCAACTATTCGAAATGCTGATCAGATTGCCTTCCTGGATGACGGCAAACTTAAAGAAATTGGCACCCATGATGAGCTCATGTCAAAAGCGGGAGACTATTCGAAATTTGTTGACGCCGAGTTAGGTGACGCCCATGGGTGAGGCGCTTAAGTACGACGATCGAATTGACACGCAGTCGAAGCTTTCGGCTGCCGAGACGTTTCAATTGATCGGACGCGCTTTGAGCTTACTCAAAAACGTGCGCACTCTTCTCTTCACGAAATTAGGCTTCGCGGTGGTTTCTGTCATCCCGCCATTAATCGTTCCCTGGATACTCAAAATAGTCGTCGACCAAGTGGTTCTTCAGAAACCCTTTGATACAGAGGCGGTCCCATTTCCGCCTTTCATGACGCCTTTCATATCCTCCATTGAAGAGCTGTCTCCTGGTGGCATAATGTTGGCGGTCACGACGGTTTTTATCATCACGTTGATCCTGTTTGGCCTGCGCGCGCCGCCCGCAGAGCAGGTACAAGACATTGGAATGCCGCAGGGCTTCGATTCTGCAACGCAAGCGGAACAGGCACTTTCCTCCGGCGGCAGCAACACCAATGGCTTATGGGGCCTGGCAGAACTGCTACTCACCATTCGTCTCTCTCAACAGCTCGCTAATCGACTTCGCACGAATCTGATGGGGCGATTATCCCGGCTGGAAATGACCACACTGGATGACCAACGGGTCGGCGACTCGGTCTATCGCGTGATGTATGACGCGCCGATGCTGCCTGAGATTTGTTATCGAATTTTAATTTACCCACTTACGATAATCCTGGGTACCGCTTTATCAATTTACTTGATGCAGTACGCATATTTTGCCATTGCCCCTCAACTAGTTTGGCTCGCAGTTGGAATTATTCCACTCATCATACTCATTACCGCTCCAATGTCGGGCTGGGCCAGACGTCTTCATCAAGAAAGTCGGGCCGCTGGCGCGAAGACCACAAACAGTATCGAGGAAAGCATCGAAAACGTGGACGCAGTCCAATCGCTGGGTGGGAGCACTAAGGAAGCGGAGAGGTTTGAGTCGGATAGCAGAGAATCCTATCGACGCTTTCTGCGGACGCAACTGTTAGCCGCAATCGTCAAAATCATAGCCTACTCCTGCGCTACGGTTTCACTCGGCATCGCTTTCATCTTCATTACCGACGACGTAATCATCGGTGTATTAACCCCTGGCGATTACACAGTGTTATTTGCAATGTTTTGGATGCTGGGAGAAAAAGCGCGACTGCTAGGCACTTATTGGATTGATCTACAAAAAAATGTCGCTGCAGTCCGTCGCGTATTCTTTTTCATCGATTACACCTCCGAAGCAGATAGGACCACTACCCTGCTGTCAGACGTTCGGCGCGGAGTATCGCTGGACGCTGTCTCATTTGCATACCCAGACGGTCGAGCCGCTCTACGTGACATCAACCTCGAATTATCTCTCGGAGAGTTAGTAGCCATTGTGGGCCCTACAGGTGCAGGCAAAACGACACTTGCCTACTTGTTACCTGGCTTCTTGCAACCCAGTGCGGGGGCAGTTCGTCTCGACGACATGGATATCTCTAATGTCTCAGTAGACGACCTCCGCCGCCAGGTGACCTATGTGTTTCAAGAGCACATGCTGATGTCAGGCAGCATTCGCGACAACCTGCTTTTAGCAAATCCGTTAGCAACAGAAGCCGACATAGTCGAAGCATGCCGCTTAGCGAATGCAATAGAATTTATCGAGCAACTGCCCGACGGAATTGATAGTCACCTTGGCCGATCAGGCGACACATTATCAGTAGGCCAGAAGCAGAGACTATCAATCGCTCGGGGCCTCATTCGAAAGACACCAATCATTATTTTGGACGAACCGACCGCCGCACTGGACCCGCAAACAGAAAATCAGCTCATGGCTGGCCTGCGCCAAGCGACTCACGATCAACTCGTGATAGTTATTGCTCATCGATTATCAACGATCCGGGACGCTGACCGAATTATCTTTCTTGAGGAGGGCCGACTGGTAGACGAGGGAAATCACGACTCACTTATGGCTGACCCCGACAGCCGGTACCGAGCCTTTGTCCAACTACAAAGCATCTAGCCACGGAATTTTTTTATATGAGAATAATTTTAAAATTTTTGCTGTGGGCCAGTGGCGCTGGTTTGGCAGTTGTTACTTTATTGGTACTCATTGGGCCTCGCGTTTATGGCTCGTTGATAATTCCCGACCATGACTTCGGCTCCAAACCTCTGCCAGCGCCGCCAGACTACACACAGAGAAGTAGCTGGTCAGCTTGGCCAGATGTGGACAGCCCGGCAGAGAGACTGCCGGACAGGGTAACTCAGACGCCAGATTCTAGTCGACGAGCCTCGGCTTTTTTCGTACATCCAACGACGTACGGTGGCCGCGATAACTGGGTACAACCGATAAATCATGCAAAGACCCGACGCGAGACAGATCTCGGCACCACCTCAAGACAGGCTTCTGCATTCAATGCCTGTTGTCGCGTTTATGCGCCCCGCTATCGCCAGTCAAACATCATGGGTTACCAGGAACAAGAAGCCGATCAGATCTTCGAAATAGGTTACCAAGACGTGCGCTCAGCATTCCTCCACTTCATCGAGACCATTGATCCAAACGAGCCCTTTGTCCTGGCAAGTCATAGTCAAGGCACGTTTCATTTGGCCCGTCTCATCGATGAAGAGGTGGATGGAACTCCCCTGATGAGCAGGTTCGTTGCAGCGTATGCGATCGGCGGTTCTCTACCGCAAGCCCTCGTAGACAAGACTTACCAGGAAATTGAGGTATGCGAGGGACCTGAGCGCACAGGTTGCTTTATCAGTTGGGATGCGCACGAGGCTGATAAGGCACCGATCGCTTGGAGTGACAAAGAGGAGTCTGTGCTATGGAACGGCGAGGACTACTCTGGCTTCGCGCCCGGACCGCGTATTTGCGTGAATCCCGTAACCTGGCGGACAGACGGTGAGGCAAGCAACAAACAGGATCACCTTGGTGCCTTGGAGAATTGGTCCGGCTTTACCGAGCCTAAGGCTTCGATCGGGAAGCTATACGCAGGGTCTGTGACAGCAAAGTGCGGTCGTGCCGGCGAGCGCAATTGGCTCTTCGTGAATGGAGATCGTGACGAGGCAATCAAGAGCCAAGGAATATGGTCGCTCTTTGAACGTAATTTACATGGCTCCGATTTCAGCTTGTTCTGGCAAAACATTCGCGAGAATGCGAAACAACGCGTCGATGCATTTCTGTCAAGCCCTACATATGAAGGCCCTGTCGACCAAACGCGCATGACGTCGGCCGATTAACCAGGCTTCTGTGACAACGATATCAATGACCTCAGCGTAGCACCCACCCCCTACCGCCAGCCGCTTGCGCTCCTCCCTCGCCGTCGCTGCCGTCATGTGGCTTCACTGAACGACTGCTAAAAATGGGGGCATTTCGTAGGGGTCTAGAGGAGTTTTCAATACTGGAGCGCTATCATCGACCTGAGCAGTTTTGAAACTACAGATGACAGCTAGGTCTGTCATTGAGCTCTTTACCTATTAGACCACAGCAGATGATGAGCGGCGGCATGCAAAACAAGCAAATCCTGATCGACTCATTGCCGCAAGGAAAACTCACGGCCAAAAACTTTCGTTGCGAAGACTCCGAGGTCCCTGCTATTGGTGAAGAAGAGGTGCTCATCAAGACTACCGCCCTCATAATCTCTGCAGGTACGCGGGCAGGCCTGCAAGGCAGCGCGAGCTATGCTGGTGCACCCGAGGCTGGCCGCGTTATGAACGGGACTGGGGTCGGCGAGGTCGTTAAAAGTAATTGCGACAATATTCCCCTCGGCAGTCGCGTAACAGCCAGCACTGGCTGGCAGCAATATTCCGCACACCAAGGCAGAGCCGTAGAAGTCATACCTCCTGACCATGACCCGGTTCGGTATCTTGGTGCACTTGGCATCAGCGGCTTGACCGCGTATTTCGGGTTGTTAGAGATTGCGGCGCCAAAATCAGGCGAGACAGTCTTGGTTTCTGCGGCGGCGGGATCGGTGGGACACCTGGTAGGCCAACTAGCGCGCATACACGGGGCCCGGGCTGTTGGCGTCTGCGGCAGTGATACCAAAGCGAAGGTACTTGTTGAGAAGTTGGGCTTCGACGCTGCGGTCAATTACAAGAGCGAAGATTTTCGCGAAGCGCTGAAAAGCGCCACACCTGATGGCGTCGATATTTACTTCGACAATACGGGTGGCATGATCCTAGGCTCGGCCCTATTTCGCATGAACAAGGGTGGCCGCATCGCCTGCTGCGGTGTGGTATCACAGTACGATACCGATAAGCCCGAACCAAGCCCAAAGGGTATCCCCGGCCTACTAATCAACAAGCGCCTAAATATGCAGGGCTTTTTAGTGTTCGATTACGCCAATCGATACAGTGAGGCGCGCCAGCAATTACTAACTTGGCTAGGAAGTGGCGAGCTGCAGTTTTTGACTGATGAAGTGTATGGGCTCGAGGCCGCGCCTAAAGCATTCGTCGATCTACTCAGCGGAGGTAACCTTGGATCGCGAGTAGTCAGACTTAATTAAAATTACCGGTACAGAAATTTCACGCACGAAAATTGGTTTTATCGATGTCCGAAATCAAGAAAAATTACATTGCTGGTGAATGGGTAGAGGGCATTAGCGGCGAAGACAATATTAACCCGTCCGACACCACAGACGTGGTCGGCACCTATGCGTGGGCCGACTCAGCACAAACCGAGCGAGCAATCGAGGCCGCCAGCGCCGCGGCACCTGCTTGGGGGCAATCCTCTATCCAGAACCGGAGCGATGCCCTCGATGCGATTGGCAACGAGCTGATGGCGCGAAAGGAAGAGCTTGGCGAGTTAGTTGCTCGAGAGGAAGGCAAGACGTTGCTCGAGGGAATTGGAGAGACAGTGCGTGCAGCCCAGATTTTCAAATTCTTCGGCGCCGAAACGCTGCGGCTCAATGGAGAAATTTTTGACTCAGTACGCCCCGGTCTCGACGTCACCATCACCCGCGCACCACTAGGTGTGGTGGGGTTGATCCTCCCTTGGAATTTTCCAATCGCGATTCCCGCATGGAAGGTTGCGCCTGCACTAGCCTACGGCAACTCAGTCGTTTTCAAGCCAGCGGAACTGGTTCCAGCAACCGCGCATGTCATGTCAGAAATAATCGTCAACGCAGGAATACCAGACGGGGTATTCAACTTAGTAATGGGTAGTGGCTCCGAAGTGGGTACGACCATTGTTAATCACCAAAAAGTAAACGGGATAAGTTTCACTGGCTCGGTCAGAACTGGCCAGAGCGTGGCGCTAGGAGCGGTCACTCGTATGGCCAAGGTCCAGTTGGAGATGGGCGGAAAGAACCCCTTGATTGTGCTGGATGACGCGGACCTTCCCACTGCCGTCGAATGCGCTATCAATGGCGCATACTTTTCAACCGGGCAACGCTGCACCGCATCCAGCAGGCTTATTGTCACTGAAGGCATCTACGACAAGTTCGTATCCTCGATGCGGGAAAGACTGTCCACTCTAGTTGTTGATCATGCGCTGAAGGCTGGTACAGATATCGGGCCGGTAGTGGACGAGCGTCAACTCCAAAAAAATCTCGACTACATCCAGATCGGTGTGGAGGAGGGAGCAACGCTCGCCTATGGCGGTGAACGCCTGTCAAGAGATACTCCTGGGTTTTACATGAGCCCAGCGCTGTTTATCGATACCAGCCCCAACATGCGAATTAATCGAGAGGAAATTTTTGGTCCTGTTGCGAGCGTTATTCCGGCAAAGGATTACGATGAAGCGCTTGCAATCGCTAACGACACCGATTTGGGACTATCGTCGGGCATCATTACGACATCACTCAAGCACGCGAGTCACTTTAAACGCAATATTCAAGCTGGAGTCGCGATGGTCAATGCGCCAACAGCAGGCGTCGATTATCACGTTGCGTTCGGCGGCACCAAGAGCTCCAGCTATGGTGCACGTGAGCAAGGTAGCTACGCAAAAGAGTTCTATACAACCGTCAGAACGGCCTACACCCAAGCTTAGTTATTCGCGCAAAATTTTGTGGTGAACCTTGAGTGTCCTTTCGGCCAACTCTGTCATCGTGGTTTCCTGAAAACCCACCACCATCGGCTTAATCACATCGTTGAGCGGCGCAACAAGCTTGGACCGAATGCCGGAAGTACCTGCAGCTGCACCTACGATCGAACCTGAGGTCGCGCCATTACAATCGGTATCCCATCCGCCTTCGACAGCACGGCAAATAGATTGATGAAAATCAGTCTCTCCAAAAATCAAAGAACCGATCACGACCAGAGCGTTGTTTACAGTATGCACTCCGTGTAGGTCGCCGTAATGCTCCTGCACCCAATCCATGTAGACCTCAAAATTCTCGCACTGCGGCATTTTTACTAATGCCGCTCGGCAAGCCTCTGCGAGTTTGCAGTGTTTCGGAATCTCCGACAGTCCAATTTGCACAAGCTCGACCGGACTACTAAGAACAAAGGCTGCGGCAATGATCGCGGCGAACATCATCTCGCCGTATATACCGTTCGCCCGGTGAGTCCAACAAGCATCGCGATAGGCAAACTCTGCGGCGAGCTCTGGATTACCTGCACAAACATAACCCCAGGCATCTGCACGAATCTGAGCCCCGATCCATTCACGATAAGGGTTGCGGTGCATACTTGTGTACTCGGGCGTAACCCAATCCGAAGGCGTCCTCCTTGGCACCGCATTGTTGTAATTCAGGATGGCCTGCGTCTCCGCTGTACAAATATAGTTATACGGAATACTTAAATTCCAAGTTCTCGCAACATCGCGCCAGACAAAATCTGGCCCGTAGGTTTCAAGCACACTCAAACCAATGAGGGTGTAATGGATATCGTCGTCGGCCTCCATGAAAGCAATGTTTTCCCGTTGCGATTGTGGACAATACAAAGTGTAGTCATCGCCGGCATGAGCGCCGCTGAAATAGTCGTCAAGCGGCCAATCATCACGATTCTTCAGATAGTCGCGAATCGCGTCGCGCCCTGACTTGCCTGCCTGACCACGAATGCCCATCGCCTCCACAGGCTTTCCAAGCGCGCATCCTGCAGCGCGGCCCGTCCAAGCCCCGTGCAGCTTATCAAGCAGTTCGTTGTCATCCAGCGAGCCCAGTTGCCGCGGTCCTTCTGGACGCTCAGCGCGAATTTCTTCAAGGCTGTTGGGTTGGAGATATGGAAATTCCGGATCGACAGGTAATGCATCGACTTCTTTATACAAAAGGTCAATAGCGCCGAAGTTCATTTGATCGGCGTCATCGTCGAGCGCGGCAACGCGGTCTGCAAGACTTTTTGGCACCGTCCGCCCCTCGTAATTGCTCTGCACGACGGCGTATCGTAAAACTTCAAGCGGCGTATCCCAGCCCGCGAAAACTTTGTCGTCGTTCCAGTTATTCATAAGTTGTTCATCCGTAATTCGAGTGATTTTTCGCAGAAGACTTCGATGGCACTGGGCCAGGCTCACCCTCTTTCAGCGCGTGGATGGAATCCAGAACTTCGAGGTTTCTTATCGACTCTTGCTGATCAATCTGTGGACACTGAAGCAAACCGGCTGCGAGGCACCGATGGACTGCTTCAGTCTGGTAGATGAATCCCGCCTGATTGGGGTGCCCATTTGGTATTTTGATCGTATCAGGCAGCGCGTACTCATACCGTTGTTCCGGGGCAGGTTTGCCGGTGTTGCAATAGCGAGAGGGTGTCTCCTCTGGAATACGCACAGTCAGCCTTGTAGGGCAATGTGCGGGCTGTTCCAGCGTGATCCGGCCTTTGCTGCCGATAAACTCCGTCACCTCGGGGAACTCACTGGGGTACGGAATGAAAGCGAGGTTGGCAAAGCGATTGCCTGAGTATTCGAGAATAGCGCCGCCCGGCCCGTAATGCTTGCCAGCCACCTGGACACGAATTGGCTTCGCCTCACCGAACGCGAGTGTAGCGGCTTGGGTGGTGTAATAAGTGTCAAAATCAGCTTGTAACATGAGCACGTCACCAATCGCGCCCGTTTCAATGAGAGCACGCGCGTGTTCCACTGCGGGCATATACCGTGTCCACATGCCGTCTTGGAGCATGACCCGCCTCGCGTTGGCAGCAGCATACATCTCGCGAGCTTCCTTCGCCGATTTTGCGAGCGCTTTTTCACAGAGCACATGCTTACCGGCTGCAATCGCCATGAGGGAATGCTCCTTGTGTAACCGATCAATGGTGCCGATATATACTGCGTCTACATCGGGCGCGGCTAGCAATTGCTCGTAGCCACCATAAGCGCGCTCAATGCCAAGTGCAGTTGCAAAGGCAACAGCATCGCCGCCATCCCGAGCGGCGACCGCAGCGATGCTCGCACCAGCACATTGGCCCGAGGCAAGCGCCCATTGCCGAGAGATATCCCCCGCACCAATAATTCCCCACCGCAACGGAAAGGCCGTATCCTCAGCGCGGGTCAATCCAAGCCGGATATCTCTGGGGGTCTCTGGAGGCATCTCGTGGGCGTTCATGTACGACACGTCAGTTCATCATGATGCGCATGGCTAGAACCGGACCAATGCCAGTATGCCCACCGCAAAGCAGCGCGACTGCCGCTAAAGCCATAAAGGCACCCGCTCATAGATTTCCTACTTCAGCAACCCAGACTTCAGGTGAGGACAACCATTCCTTCTCATCGTCCATGCGGCCGTCCCAACCGCCAGCGACATAAAGCTTATCGTTAATGATTCTTGAGGCTGGTGAGGAAATCGGCTTGGGTAAGTGGCAAGTGACTTCCCACTCTTCACCTTCTCGCAGGGTCACGACGTTGCCGCAGAAACCCTTCTTTCCACCCTCCGGTGTACTGTGGCCACCTACCATCCAGATTCGATCGCCATGGACAAAAGTCGCTCCTTCCGAGTGTGAATGCGCGACAGGTAACGGCGGGCCCTCGCTCCAAGAGTCGCTCTGCGGGTCATACACATCAACCATCACTTGATCGAGCTGCTGCAGGTCATGATTAAACTGCCCGCCGATGATGTAAATCATGCCATTCAGTTCGGCAATCGAATGCTGATTTCGCGGTACCGGCAGCGGGGCAGCCCTAGTCCACAAAGCATGCCCCTTCTCAGCCCATTCTTTTAGGTCCAACACGAAATGATCCGGCGAATCGGTATCGCGGTCCTCCATCAGCCCGGAGACGTAGTGCAATTTGTCACCCAGCCGAGCAAGCCCGCCACCTGCACGGCGACCAGGCAGGAGCGGCCCAGCCGTGTACCGATCCAGCTCCAGGTTGAAATACCAGACCTCCGCGATGATGTGATCTTTGATCTTACGAGTGGGTTTATCTTTCATGCCGCCTGCAAACCAGAAGCCATTGCCGTCAGCGACCAGGTCGACATGGGATACACGACTAGGGCTGTCCTGCAATTGAGTCCAGGACCCATCCGCCGGATCGAAAACATCGACTCGTCTGCTTGACACAACGTCATTCTCATAACCGCCAAGCACATAGAGCTTGTCGTCCAGCACGAGACTGGCAGGTTCCCATTTGCCGACCGGCATATCCGGCAGTTGTTCCCAGCTTACTTCGTTGACTGGCTCAATCATGGCTACCCCTCATTAATTCTCTGCTCAGACCCCCGAGCAACAAACCAAGAAACGCTAATTATTCGGGGAACTGACGGTCCATCGCGTCAATCAAACGTTCGCAACGCTTCTTCAACATGGCGCGCGTGTGCGTCCCGTCGCAAAAAATGTAGAACTCATCCGTTTGTATAGCGCGCATAACCTGTGCGCCAACCGTCTCGGCCGGTACGGCCATGTCAGAGATCATTGCTTTAGCGTCGTCATTCACGCGCGCCTTGAGCGCGTCGATAATTGCCGTGTCTACGACGTGTGGGCAGAGTACTGAAACGCCGACATTGCTATCGGCCAAGTCATTGCGCAAGTATTCGGACATGCCCACGAGGGCAAATTTGCTCGTTCCGTAGGCAGACTGATGGCCGTGTCCCTCGATGCCGCTGAACGAAGCAGTGTTGACAATATGAGCGTCCTCGCCGTGCGCAAGCATTCGAGGCAAGAACTGTTTGATACCGTTGAGCGGTCCGTAGACGTTGACTTCGTAGACATTGCGCCATTTTTCGTCAGGCGTATTTAGGATCTTGTCACCACCGCCGATGCCGGCGTTGTTGAACAGGACATGCAGGTTGCCAAAGTGCTCTGCCACCGCGTCAGCAGCTTTCGCCAGCGACGCCTCGTCAGTCGAGTCGACCGGCAATGCCAGAATGTGTTCAGTGATAACTTTAAGTTCA
>PAGS01000024.1 GCA_002705465.1 Halieaceae bacterium | reverse complement strand
GGGAGAGACGATCGGGGGCGACCCCGATTTCGTTAACCCAAATCTCAGCCGCCTCGTCGTCGCTGACGTGAACCGTGACCCACAACCGCTCCGGCGGTAACTTAAGCGTTTCGGTCAAAAACTGCCAGGCAAACTGGATGGCTTCTCTCTTGAAGTAATCGCCAAAACTGAAATTGCCCAGCATTTCGAAAAAGGTGTGATGACGTGCGGTGTAGCCCACATTCTCAAGATCGTTGTGCTTTCCCCCCGCGCGGACACATTTTTGTGCGGTGACTGCCCGCTGATAGGGCCGCTGCTCGAGCCCCAGAAACGCCTCCTTGAACTGATTCATCCCCGCGTTGGTAAACAGCAAAGTCGGATCGTCTGCTGGCACCAGTGAACTCGAATCGACGCGCGTATGGCCCTGTGCCTCAAAGTAACTCAGAAATGCTTCGCGGATGTCAGCGGTTTTCATGGGTGGTTCTCTAATGTGTGAGGTATCGGGGAGGTCAGTTCAGGCCGGCAGCCAGTTGCCCTTCGGTCATATCGCGCCCAGCAAGAATATGTAGGTGAAGATGGAACACGGTCTGCCCCCCGCCTTCGCCGTTGTTGATGATCAAGCGAAAGGCATCGCCCACCCCGAGCTTTTCTGCGACGTCACCTGCCACCAGCAGCAAATGGCCCAACAACGCCTGATCCTCAGGCGCAGCGTCCACCAATCTCGGAATCGGTTTGCGCGGAATGATCAGTACGTGGGTCGGTGCCTGTGGGTTGATATCGCGAATCACCACACACTGATCGTCTTCATAGAGAAATTCAGTGGGGATCTCGCCTCGCGTGATTTTGCCAAAAATAGTATCCGACATTGCAGCCAACCTAACCGAGCTTCTCGTCTGCAGTCAGAGCACGCGCTTCTTCCTCCAGCATGACTGGGATCCCGTCGCGCACGGGGTAAGCCAAGCCACTCGCCTTGCAGAGCAGCTCTTGATTTTCTTCATCGTAAGTCAGCGGTGCCTTGCTCACAGGGCACACCAGAATACTGAGTAGCTTTGGATCCAGCACAGCGTTGTCTCTCTGCCCAAAGCCGCGAGTATAAAGCCTCTGCCGCGGGAGAGCACCGCCCGTAATCGACAACTGGCCCCAGCACCCGGCGCCTAATCGGGCATCGGTGGCACTAACAGCTGCGGGTCGATACGCTGGTTAAACCAGCTCATGCGCCAGTCAAGATGCGGACCGGTCGCACGCCCCGTGGCCCCTATCGCGCCAAGCAAATCACCAGGCTGTAGCTGATCCCCCACCGATACGGATACCTTACTCAAATGCAGAAAAGAGGAGGATAGACCGTAACCGTGATCCAAAATCACCGTTCCACCTGAGTAGAAAAGGTCGGGTTCCGCCAGCGTCACCTCACCCGCTGCGGGCGCAAGCACCGGTGTTCCGGTGGGGCGGGCTACATCGACGCCATAGTGAGGGGTGCCAGGGCTACCGTTGTATATTCGCTGACTACCGTACACGCCGCTTATTCGGCCCGTTACCGGCCACCTGAAGCCACCTTGAACCGCACGCAACCCATCGTCTCGCCCAAGTCGCTTGGCCTTGGCGCGACGAACCGTCTCGCGCTCACGACGGATACGGTCTAAATGCTCCTCGCTGGGCGTCACGGTCTGCTGCGGGACGCCCTCTATGCGCTGCACACGATACTCTCTGGCCGCGACCTTCACCTCTTGAACACAGGCATCATGCGTCGTCACTACCAATTCGTTAGCAGCGGGCATATCGCGGCCCAGACCCAGTAAAAAGTGTCCATCATTGAGGACCGGAACTTGAATGCCAGCAAAGCGGATTTTCGCATCGGGTGCAGTTTGACCCCACAGCACACCACCTTGAACAGGGTTNCCCTCAAGTACGNCACAGGGTGAGGCAGCGACGNTGGTCATCTGCNCCANCAACCAGAAGGCAACGAGCCGCGGGATAACCCGGGCGGTCGACCCTATGAGGCTCAACCGCGAGTTGAATCTTGATCGCCAATTGAATCGGAATGGAGAGAATCTTGNGTGCATTGAATAACCTGAGCCCGAGTGGCGCATAGTATGACCTGCTCACGGCAATCGCTCCAAACCGACGGCAACGCTAGAACCCGCTCAACTTGTCATCCATAGCAAACACCAGAACGTCACCTACCCGACTATTGCCGCTGCATCGTATCTGCCCTTTTCTTGCGCGAGATCCCCAATAGCGGGGAACCAGGCATTCCCCGATGCCCCCAATTGAATCTAAACTGCCGCGATGGGCCGCTACCGACCACCCCGCGCTTCCGGATCTCCCTACATCACGCCCGAGGGCGAGGCAGCATTGCGCGCTGAACTCCATGCCCTCTGGAAGGTTGAGCGGCCTGAGGTGACGAAGGCAGTCTCTGCTGCAGCTGCGAACGGCGACCGGTCCGAAAATGGGGACTACATTTATGGCAAGAAACGATTGCGCGAAATCGACTCGCGGGTGCGATTTTTACGCAAGCGGCTGGATGCACTCACTGTGGTCAGCGAGCCGCTCGGCGAGCGCGGCAAGATCTGGTTTGGTGCATGGGTCACGATAGAGGACGAAGCCGGAGAAGAGCAGCGCTGGCGTATCGTCGGCCCCGACGAGTTTGANGTNAGNGAGGGGAGGATCTCCTGNGATTCACCGCTGGGNAGGGCNCTTCTCGGCAAGCCGATAGACGCCGANGTANCGATACAGACNCCTGAAGGCGTGACCCATTGGTCTGTCACCANAATCGAGTATCANTAAANNNGCCGCTCTNCGCANAAAGCTTATTGACAATCATTCCCATTATCATTAACNTCGNNGCATGTANATNTGTATATGCAAAGGCGTGACGGAGCGCGCGATTCGTGAGCAGGTCTGCGCGGGCGCCCGATCTGTNGACGAGGTGAGTCGCCGGACCGGATGCTCNACCCAGTGTGGCAAATGCTTGTTACGCGCCGAGCGAGTCGTCGATGANGCCCGTTCCGGNCTCTCTGCTGTCAGTNGTTCTCACGCAGCACCTGTTCCTGCCTGAGAATACGAATACTTCTCACTTTCATTTTTATTAATAAAATCAGCAGTTTAGTTCCCCTGCCCTTGCTTTTTAGCTACAATCCCGGCTGTCCATTTCACTCAAGCAGGTAGGTTCCATGAAAGGCAATCCCGANGTGCTCCAGCACCTGAACAAGATCCTCTACAACGAACTCGTTGCCATCAATCAGTATTTCCTTCATTCGAANATGTTCAANGANTGGGGTTTAACTGAGCTCGCGGAGCANGAGTATCACGAGTCGATAGACGAGATGAAACANGCTGATGCACTGGTGGAGCGCATTCTGTTTCTGGAAGGTATCCCCAATCTGCAGGATCTTGGTCAACTTCGTATCGGTGAAACACCCCGAGAANTGCTGGAGTGTGACCTNCAACTCGAGCANATCGCNCATGCAGATTTGGTCGCGACTATCGANTGCTGTGAACGNGAGAAAGACTACGTATCACGNGATCTNGCCANGGAGATTCTGGANGCCGAGGAGGAACANGTAGACTGGCTGGAGACTCAGCTCTCNCTGATNGACCGTGTNGGAGAACAGAACTATCTGCAGACGGCCATGAAAACCGTCAANCCAGACTGAACGCAAACCTCACGCATAGATCAATNACCGCCTGNNAGNGCACNTCCGGCAGCNCGANACTGNGCNGCNGAAGCTCACAAACNATANTGGGGCGAGAGAGCCCCACTATCTTCGCTCTNCTCTACGCAACCTCTNCGCAAAAACCGCGTCTNCTCAGAAGTNCTTGGTAATCGCTATGCGAGCATTAAACGGCGCGCCCACTGTTGCCTGATGAGTACTGTGTGAGCTGGGGTAGTAGTCAGTATCGCCGAGGTTCTCTACGTTNAGCTGTATCCGGAGATCGTCTGACCANTCGTANTACACCGCTGCATCGACTCGGGTGTAACTGGGTAACCGGGCCGTNTTGCTGTTGTTTATGAAACTCTCGTCCTNGTAAGTCAGGCCNACACCCACTCCAAGGCGCGGNGAGAATTGCACAAAGTTCCAAACAGAAAACATGTTCTCCGGCAGTTCTCTGGGCCTGAGGCCCTTAGGGCCCGAGCGCCCCATCTGCTCACCATCAAGAAAACTATAGGCGGCTGAGATGTACCAGGCATCCGTAATCTGACCCTCTAACTGGAGCTCAAAACCATCCGTTTCAGATTTGATGACATCGAGGGTATCGGGGTCGTTGTCTGCAACCTGCGGCGACTCTTGTTCAATTTCAAATACGGCTGCCGTAAAACTCAGTGATGAGGAGATATCCCACTTAAAACCCAGCTCAGTATTCGCAAAGGTGTCTGCATCGAGCTGGTTTTTACTGCCATTGATATTGGCGAATTGCTCACCGCTTCGGGGGAGGAACGACTCACTGTAACTGGCGTAAAGAGACATGTTCTCCATGGGTTTGTACACCATACCCAGTCGGGGCGACACTTCTTCGTCGCGCTTTGATCGTGAATCATTGGCGGGCACATTGAACACATCGATTTCAAATTGATCGAACCGCGCGCCAAGCACTAAGTCGAAGGAATCCGTTAATGCCATCTCGTCCTGAAGGTATACCGAAGCCACCTCTATCCCCACTCGCGTATCGTCATTCAGGTCGACCGTAAAGTCGTTCACGGTNTGTGCACCGAGCGCATTGATGCCGANACCTCCTACGATGCCCANCGGTCGNGAGACCGGGAAGGTCTCCCTGTCGTCAGCGGTTTCCGACCAATAGGTATTCCAACGATCCTGATCGGAGGAGGTATCCACATATTCCGCTCCGAGNAGCAAACGATGNCTCATACCCGCAAACGANAGCTCTTNAATCAGATTTCCAGAGAGGATCAGGTTGTCGCGCTGCGTGGTGTCCACATAGCCGTCTAGCGTCACCGCGTCCGGAGAGTCTGATTCGCTATAGGAGGCCGCGTAAAAGTTCTGGTAAAGCTTGTCGTAGTCGCCGTAAAAAGCGGTGATTTGGCCCTTCATCGAATCTGAAAAGCGATGCTGTAGGTTGGCGATAAAGATGTGCGCCTCCAGACTGGTCAGATTGACATCGGGATCTCCAAAAACCACACGATCAAAGCGCTCGACCGGGTNACCNTTACTGCCTGTGGGGATGCCACGGTCGATGAANCGCTCGTGATCAACATATTCATAGGANACATCAAGACGGGTCGCCTCAGAAAGCAGCACCCTCAACGTCGGATTGANACCGACTCGCTCACCATCAAAATGATCCCGATGGTTATCNAACCCCTCGGCCATCGCNTTNACNCTGAGGGCNACGCTGTCACTCAGGCCGACATTGAAGTCCCCTTGCAGACCACCTGCGCCGAATGAATCTGCGTAGCCAGTCANTTGAGAGAAGTNACTNCCAANCTCCGCTTTNTTGGTCACACGGTTAAGAANGCCNCCGGTACCNCCCCGCCCAAACAGCAANGCATTGGGNCCCCTCAGCACNTCNANNTGCTCGAGGTTNTANAGCGGACGGTAGTACTGGACGTCATCCCTAACGCCGTCGATGAAAAAATCGGCGGTCGAGCGCACCCCCCTGAACACCACCGCGTCGCGATGTCCCTCACCTTGNGACATNCTGACNCCNGGGAGGTACTCAATAATGTCNGACACGCTGGNAAACCCCCGTCGCAGAATCTCCTCAGATGTGACAATACTCAGGCTCTGNGGNACATCCAGAATCGGCGTGGGCGTCCGNAGTGCGTTCACTTCGCTGGATTGCAGATAGNTGCCCCGAACAATGGTCTCCTCAAGTGCTGGCTCTTCATTATCCTGAGCGTTCGATGGGACCACCGACACGGTGACTGCNGCCAAGGCAAGGGCTCGAAGNGCGCGNNGGGTGCTNCAAATATTCATAGTCGACTCGTTTTTGNTTCGTTAATGAGAATCATTATTATTATCATTATCAAGAAAAGCAACCCNGGAGCCTCATAATTTTCGAGNNTNTGCAAATTTCACAANGTGTGGNGGCGTCGATTGCCTGTCTATACGGNGCCTTCCGGCNACNGCCAAAACCACCAGTCNTTCAAAAAGACAGGTGAATGCTNTGGCANACATCAGTGCCTTCGCGCTATCAAANGTTGTNGAACTGGGCTTTTCGNCTCTGNNANGGACTANNNANGATCCNCNTCACTCNANGCCGGGTCGAGANAANACCNCCNTNCCGTCTGAGAAGGTGTAATCAACTTTNATGGTATGAATCTGATANGGNTCCGACGTGTAGGGGTCCCNATCCAATACCACCAGGTCCGCCAATTTGCCGACCTCAAGCGTGCCAATCTGNTCTTCAAGCCGNAGTTGCCAGGCGGCATCCGACGTATGCGCTCGTATGGCCTGATCCACGCTAAGCCGCTCACTGACTCTGGCCTGCACCGGCACCTCAGGATTACCCGCCTGTTGCCGCGTCACCGCCATTTCAATATTGAACATGGGATTCAGGGCATCTTCCCCGATCCAACTCACGGGGTAATCACTGCCCAGCGTGACTTTGCCACCCTGTCGAAGAATGGATGCCAGCGGGTACATTTGATTAAAACGCCCTTCCCCCAGATAACGCAGCGCCAGTTCATCGTAGTAAAACCAGGTGGGCGTCGTTTGTGCCACCGCACCCAGCTGAGCGAAGCGTTCGACATCATCCGCGCTAACGATCTCAATATGGCAAATCGTCGTTCTGGTATCGCTCTCCGGGTGGCGTATTTGCGCGNGCTCAATGNCGTCGAGGGCTGCGCGCACGGCGCCATCGCCAATCGCGTGCAGGTGCAAATCAACATTGCGCTCGTGTGCGNCGGCAACGGCATCGAACATGCCCGGGTTAGGNAATAGCGGCGNNGCTTCNTGACCCTCTGGTTGNGTGTATGGCTCGAGCATGACAGCCGTCTTGGCCTCCACCGTGCCGTCCAAAGAGAGCTTTAATGTGGAGACCGTAAACAAGGGATGCTGGTAGTTCTGACTCAGCACCGCCAACTCATCAAGGGCTTTAGGTAATTGCTCGGGCCGATTCACGTACAGTGACGCAACCATCCTGACGGGCAGTTCACCCGCCTCCGCCATTTTNNGTGCCAGGCGCCNACCGAGCTCCATGGTATCGATCATGCCCGCATCAAATGCNGCGGTNAGGCCCACGGAGGACATCTGTTTAAAGAAGCCCGGCGCAGCAANCTCNAAAGCCTCCGCANTCACCACCCNCAGCGCCTCNCTGACAGGGTCNATCGCCGCACCTTCTACGAGCCACCCCGTAGGGTTNCCGGCTTCGTCTCGTTGAAAAAAATGAGCGCCTGGNACGGGATCNGGCGTGTCTCGAGTAATGCCCGCCGCNNCCAGCGCCAAAGAGTTTGCCCAGGCGGTNTGGCCCCCTTCGTCGACAATCAGTGCAGGCCGATCAGANACAACTGCATCNAGCTGGGCTGCGGTCGGCCCCGAANCGCCNAAGGCAGGTGCNAAAAAACCCGANCCCAGCANNGGATTTTGATAGGGATGGGTGCGGGCGTGCTCCGCGATCGCCNCCAACACNTCCTCAGCGCTTTGATANGGGCTGAGCTTTACCCCNTTGATCAGGGGNAATGTGTCCATNCTGTGGATGTGCGTATCAATAAANCCCGGGAAGACAACTCGACCATCNAGCTCGATNANNNGCGTNTCNGGGCCGATGTAAGTGGCCGCNGCGTCGCTATCGCCNANCCAAACCAGCCGGTTTCCCTCAATGGCCANCGCGGNNTANTGGCTGGCAGTCGCATCCATCGAGTAAACCTTGCCNCCCCGCAGTACCCANTCTGCGTCAGCNCTGGCNATCGCNGANANAAAATANAGCAGCNCACCNGCGCACNGGNAGATCTNNNGCATTCNTCGCGCNCTCACTTTANGGTCNACATAAACGTANCGNCNNTGCTCNGATTNNNAGAAGCANTGCNNGCCGCGTTCCTTTTNTTTTNNAATGTCCGTACTATTCANNCNNNAAGCNCCAATTTAGCANCNGGAGCACAACATGTNGCAATCACGACCACTTGAAGGCCTGCGGGTCGTAGAGNTAGGGCAACTNCTCGCNGGCCCNTTNGCNGGCACNATCCTCGGNTACTTCGGTGCTGAGGTNATCAAAGTCGANCCGCCCACAGGTGACCCNATTCGCCANTGGCGNGAGGTNCGCAACGGCATGTCACTNTGGTACCACTCGCTGGCCAGAAATAAAAAAAGCGTCACTCTGGATCTTAAATCAGAGCGCGGTCGCGAATTAGCCTTTGATTTGTTGGCGAAAGCCGACGTTGTTGTCGAAAACTTCCGACCGGGGGCCATGGAAAGCTGGGGGTTGGGCCCGGANCAGGTCAAAGCGAANAACCCCGGCATTATTTATGCTCGGATATCAGGCTANGGGCAGACGGGGCCATTCTCGGAGAAGCCNGGCTANGCATCCGTTACCGAGGGCTATGGCGGTTTNCGTTATATCAACGGAGAACCGGGGAAAGCGCCNGTCCGTCCGAATATCTCACTNGGNGACACCGTCGCTGCGATTCACGCGGCCCTTGGCGTCGCCTTCGCCATCATAGAGAGAAACAACAGTGGTAAGGGGCAGGTGGTAGACGTTGCCCTGTATGAATCGATATTTAATCTGCTGGAGGGCATCGTCCCCGAGTTCGATGGTGCGGGCGTGGTGCGCGAACCCTCGGGGACGACCATTACAGGCATCGTACCGACCAATACCTACCTGTGCGCGGATGGCAAGCATGTGGTCATCGGCGGTAACGGCGACTCAATCTTCAAACGCCTGATGACTGAAGCAGGGCGAGAGGACATGGCCAATGACCCCGAAATGGAGCACAACCAGGGCCGTGTCGTGCACGAGCAAAAAATTGATGAAGCGCTGGCCAATTGGTGCAGTCAGCACTCCTCAGCGGACATCATCAGTAAGCTAGAAGCCGCACGGGTGCCGGTTGGCCCCATCTACAGCGTCGAGGACATGATGACGGACCCCCATTACAACGCCCGCGGCATGTTTGAGACCGTGGAGATCGATGGCGAGCCACTGAAAATCCCGGCCATTCTGCCCAAACTCTCGGAGACTCCCGGCCGTACCGACTGGCCTGGCGCCGANATCGGCCACCATAACAGCGAGATATTGGGAGATTTGCTGGGTCTGTCAGAGGAGGACCTTACTGACCTTAAGGCCAATGGCATAACCTGCTGACGGTCACAGCCTGATGAAACTCGATGGTGTTACCGTTCTGGACCTCTCGCTGTTCCTGCCGGGCCCTGCCGCCACCCAGTTGATGGCGGACCACGGCGCGCGCGTGATCAAGGTCGAGAACCCCGCCGCACCGGAACCCACGCGATCAGCTGACGCATTCCCCTGGCAGCAAGGCGGGGAGACGGTGATGTTTCGCAATACGCAGCGCGGCAAAGAGAGTATCGCTCTGGACCTGAAATCTGAGTCAGGCAAAAAAGCCTTGCTGGCGCTGGCACGCAAGGTTGACGTGGTGGTCGAGGCATTCCGGCCAGGCGTCGCTCAGCGTTTGGGTATCGATTACGAGTCGTTGTGTAGCGAAAATCCCGGGCTGGTGTACTGCTCAATTTCAGCCTTTGGGCAGACGGGCCCTTGGAAGGATCGTCCTGCTCATGATACTGCCACGGTCGCCGCCGCCGGGATTCTGGATGTCACTCGCTCCCCCGAGGGAAACTCGGGCCCAGCAATTATCGGCGTACCGATCGCAGATATGCTCTCCTCCTACCTCGCCCTCTCGGGTATTTTGATGGCGCTTTACCGACGACAACTCACTGGCTGCGGCGATTTTGTCGATATCAGCATGTTTGAATCGGTGCTGGCTGCAAGCCCCAATATTTTGGGGCCCGTATTCGGCGGTGATCAGCCGCCCAATCGAATGCAGGAACGCACCCACGGCGGTCACGCCATGCTCAATATCTATGAGACCGCCGATGGTCAATATCTGGCACTGGGCGGCGGGGAACACAAATTCGTCGAGGCGCTTTTCGCGGGATTGGGCCGGCCGGACTTCATTAAAGATGTGGTGGGCCCAGCGGGCGACAGTCATAGACCCGCCATCGCATTTCTGCGCGATACCTTCCGATCGAAGACGAGGAGCGATTGGGAAAGATGGTTTGAAGGCCGCGATATCTGTTGGAGTCCGGTGGTTTCTCTCTGGGAGGCTTGGCAATCTGACCATGTCCGCGAGCGCGGAATGCGGTTTCAGGACAGCGATGGCAATGACCACATTGGCTCAGCCATCAAGTTTTCTTCAGAATCGGCTGAAATCACCTCTCGGCTCCCCTCTATAGGGGAGCACACGGCAGCGATCATTGATGAACTCGACCTGACAGATTCAGATCGCCAGTCGATTTTACAAGCCATTTAGTATAATGTCCGGACAAACTAGGCATAGGGGCGACCAACAGCCCTGAACTGAATCGCATCAATCGCGCTACACCATGTTATTCCCAGCCCTCAGGGGCTTTTTAGAAAGGTCCTCAGCCAATGATTGGGGTCAGGACATCGCCAAAAGTACGAACACCAGTAGACCGCCGCCAGCTACCACCGCAGTGGGACGGCGTAACTTTAAGGACGACAACCCGGCCCACAGTCCACTCAATATAATAAATAGCATCCCGGCGGCGAAGACCTTTTGGTAGGTCTTATAAGCAACCGGACCGTGCCCCATATGCAGCTCAATCATTTTCTTTTGCAGTGAGGGTTCGTTGTACTGAACGACGACCTCATTGCCACTGACATCGAGGGTATAAAATGGTCTCGTGGTAGGCCTCGTTATCAACTGAGGCCCTTTTTGTTTCACGTAATCAAACTCGAAATCCTTAACGCCCACCTCTGTGAGCGCGGCTCGAACTGCCTCGATGCTAGGCTCAGCCAATAGCTGCTCACCCGACCCCGCTAGGCCAACCAGGTTTTGATCAATGGTTCCTTTGATGCCGATCAGGTACAAACCGCCAGACAGCGCCACGAGAACAATAGCCGCGGAAAAAAAAGCAGAGCAATAAAGGTGCAACTTAATCAGTAGTGCTCGTGTCATCAGTTTTCTGATCTCCAAAGTAAAGACAAACGTTCCATCGGTCGTTCTGCCGACAGGGTCAGTATTCTGCATCACAAACCGATGCCACCCAAAACTCCCGCTCTATCGCACATCAAACCTCAGTGATGGCACTCTGCTCCGGCAACCTCAGCCTTAGGCGTGAGAGGCACAAAAAAGCCGGGCAAGCCCGGCTTTCAATCCTTAAAAGGCGTTGGGCTAAGTCAGCCACGCGCCATTTTGATTCGTCCCTTGGCTTTAGGTTGCTGTTCGAGGAACTTGAGCGCCCAGGCCTGAAACTCCGGTTGGCGCGGTGCGTCCAGCCCGGTCTCCTTCTTGCAACGCTTTTTCAGCTCGGCGATGTCACCACCGCGGTCGAACATTTTGACCTTGCCGCGTTGCTTCGCCATCTTAGCGCGCAGTGTCTTGGTCTTCTTCTCATCAACCGTGAGGTCGGCATTCATCACTACACCATAGCGCTTGGCTCCCTCGGCTGAGACCAGACCCGCACGCACGTCAAACTCGACGCGCTCGGTTTCGCGCTTCAGAGGATCGCCACAGCCACCGCCGCCCCAGGTATTAAAATACAGGATATCGCCAGCGTTAACGACAATCCGATCACACTTACTCGGCATCATCTCTTCACTGCCATCAACGCGCTTGAGAATCTTCTCGGATCGACGTCCTGGCAAGCCGCCATTAACGCCCCATGGATAGGTCAGCCAGCGATCATCGTGGATTGAGATCGTGCCCGGCTCAAGGAAGCAATAGCCCATTCGCAGACCGTTACCGCCGCGGTTATAGCCTGCACCACCGCTGTCTGTAATCGTTTCATACGCTTCAATACGCAGCGGGAAATAGCTCTCTAGGAATTCGTTGGGCACATTGGTAAAACTGGGCCACAGTGAGTGCCCGTCGGGGCCATCGCCCGAGGGTTTGCCGGGAATCCCACCGAAACCGATGGAATACAATTGATACCACTCGCCATTTTCGTCGTAACCCGAATACATAAAGTGCGGGCTGTCAGAGAAGCCAGCGCCCGCCAAGAAATCGGGATCACCCTGGCCCAAGAGCCCGCCCAGCACGTCAAAAATCCGACCCAGTGCGTGGGTACGACACGATAGTGCGGCGGGTTCACGCGGCTTCAACAGCGTGCCCTCGGGAATGCGCACTTCCATCAAGTCATAGAAACCGTCGTTAAACATAATCTGGGGATCGAACACCATGATCATGTAAACGCCGCAGAACATCTTGAACATCTCTTCGTTGAGATAGAAGTTGATCGAGCTGATGGACTGCGGGTCAGTGCCCTCAAAATCGAAGATCACCTTATCTTTGTCGCGCCACATAGAGCACTTGATGCGATAAGGACCCATGCCCAGACCATCGTCACAAATGTAGTCCTCAAAGTGCTGCTTTTTCGCAGGCACGGTATCCTTAATCAGCTTGGCCATAGCCCGCTTGTTCCGGGCCAAAAGCTCGTCCAGCGCTGAGTAATACTCATCGTCACCAAAGCGCTCCGCCATCTCGATAACGCGCTTTTCAGCAGTCCGCATCGCGGCAACGAGGGCATTGAAGTCACTGCGGTTCCAGGTCGGCATGCGGCTGTTGTGCAGAATCAAATTCAGCACATCGCTCTGCAGCTCATCGTTTTTGAAGATCTTAAGGGGTGGT
>PAGS01000091.1 GCA_002705465.1 Halieaceae bacterium | reverse complement strand
GTGTTTGTCATCTTCCCAGCCCTGGCCTCCATACCGAGCCTGGAAACATCCTCGCTTGCCCATGCCACCAGCTCGTGCATTGATTCGTAATAACAAAAAAGTGCGTCGTTGCGGCGCAATCGAGAAAACAGGTAGGTACTGCCCGCCCTGAAGAGCGAGTGAATAAATATCGGGCTGTCAGACATTGCTCAGCCCTGCAGGTGTCACCGATAACCGCCCNTGNAGGTCCGCTGGNCCAACCAGTGCGGAGGACNNNGGCGAACTGCTCACACGNAAAATCGCCGCATCCACCCTGCGGCTTANNAAGGCCGACTCGTCATCGTGATCGCGGCGCACACCGCAGTTTAAAAAGTATTGGTCAGGCGCAAGATGCGTGTCGATCTCAAACGTCACGTCGATGACCGAGCCTGCCTCAATGGCCATCGGCACGCCGGCCTGCGCCCCGTCTACTCGCGATGAATCCGTGCCATAAACGGCATTGCCCTCTCGCGTCTTCAGCATCATCGAAAATATCGGTGCCGTCACACGCTCATGGAACCGCACCCTGAAGCACCACTGAACGGTGTCCCCCGCATTCACCACATTGGTTCGTTGCCCCGAAGCGGTCGCCAACCAGCAAGACTGTATTTCTGCCTCGNCGGTGCCATAAATCTGCTCGCTNACAGANGCNAGAGANGGGTCGTAAGCNGCNTCGNCANCAGTCGGCACAGCGACTTCNGNTTCCGCNNCNACCGANTTACGNGGTTTGCCAAACATGGCGCGCTCATAGGCATCACACACTTCACGCACCGGGCCCTGACTCGCCACTCTGCCGCCGTCCAAAAACAGGGCCTGACTGCATAACCGCTTCACCGCCTCAATATCGTGACTGACAAACAGCAAAGTCGTGCCCTCAGCACGGAAGGTTTCGATGCGCTGGTAACACTTGCGCTGAAAGGCGANATCTCCGACCGAGAGCGCCTCATCAATAATAAGGAGATCCGGCCGCACNGATGTTGCGACNCTNAAGGCGAGGCGCATTTGCATCCCGCTGGAGTACGTGCGCAATGGCTGGNCAATAAAATCACCAATATCAGCGAAGCGCTCGATCTCAGGCATCGCCGCCTCNAGCGCTGACACCTCGAGCCCGAGTAGCTGCCCTGCCATCAGTGCATTCTGCCGACCGCTAAATTCGGGGTGAAAACCCATGCCCAACTCAAGCAGCGCNGCAACGCGGCCCTGTACCGTNACNGCNCCAGTTGTCGGCGCAGTNGCGCGGGAAACGATTTTCAGCAGCGTGCTTTTACCCGCCCCGTTGGCACCGAGTATGCCCACCGAGGCACCGGTCGCNACCTCGAANCTNACGTCACTNAGCACCCATCGCTTTTCGTGGCACGGGGCGCGAAATANCCACTCCNTGGCNCGCGCCCACTGAGANGGATAACGTTTGAACGCCTTGCCTACCCCCTGAACAGAAACAGCAGACATCAGAGCTCGTCAACCAATTCGTCAGCGTGTCNCAGAAANAACCAGGCCCCGCCCAAGACGCNGATGANCGNNGCNNNAATCGGNNNCANCAAANNNGNCCAATNCGGCACNGNGTGATTCAAAAAAATGGATTGATAACCGGCAANGATGGGCTGCATNGGATTCATCNAGAGCAGCGGCTGGAATCTGTCNGGGATNNTCTGNANCGGNTACACAATAGGNGTTAACCAGAACCANAANTGCAGCAACACCGACACAAACTGGCCNACNTCGCGAAAAAANACGTGCAAAGTCCCGAGCAACAACCCGAGACCCAAGGCCAACAGCGCCTGCACAATGAGAAGTGGCACGCTGGCTAGCACCAGCCACCCAGGCCAGTGCCCAATCACCGCGAGAAAGATACNGTACAGCCCGGAGATGATCGCAAGGTTCACCAAGGCAGTCCCACTGACCACTGCGGGCAAACAAACNCTGGGAAANGCCGTCTTCTTCATGAGGTTGGCCTGCTCGACAAACACCGTAACCATTCGNGAGAGGACTTCTGAATGAAANGTCCAAAAGATGACACCGGCGCACAGATAAATNCTGAAGGCATAGGGCACTTCCTCTTGCCCNGGNAAACCGGCCCGCATCAGCTGCCCAAAAATCACGGTGTAAATCACGATGAGCGCCAGTGGCTGCGCAACCACCCAAAACGCACCCAGCAGTGACGCCCGGTAACGTCCCTGAAACTCGCGCACAATGCTCGACAGAATGAACTGTCTGTAATCCCACAGCGCTGTCAGTAACAAAGGCACGACCCGATAACTCCCTTTTGGTATTTGCAGAGCCCCCTGATTGCGCTCAAGGAAGACAATTCAAATCGCTCGTTCTCAAAGCGTCAGTCAACCACTGTGTATAGGTTGCCCTGCTTTCGGCCGTCAGATGGTAATTGGTATCAAACATCGCCTCTAGCGGAAAAAAACCATCGCTCGGATGGCCAAGATAGGGCACACCGCGTGCCGTCACGCGATACGGGATGGCATCAAAAAACGCTGTGTAGTCAGCCGTGTCGTAGGCAGGCACCGTCATAAACGGCGGCGGCACCACCACCAAACAGGCCCCTCGGGACCGCCAGCGCGCCCACCAATGTTGCCACACTGTCAGACCCACCTCTGATTGGGCATACAGTCCGTCGTAGCGCTCGGGGGGTAATTGAGCAAGCGCCCTGAGTTTCTCAACAGAGCGATCTTGCGCGCCAGTGTGCTGCTGGTCGCCGAGCGCGTTGAGCTTGTGGGCACCGTAGGGCCCCTTGGGCAAACTCAGTAAGTCGAGACCCAGGTAACCCTGCATCACGCGCTCAAGGGGCAAGGTCAAGAGGCCCCAGAATGCGGTCTTAAGTTGCCACCGCGCGAGCGCCTCGGGGTGCTCGAGGGCCCAGGACAGGGTCACATAGCTAGGCACCCCGTCCCATAGTAACAACCGGTATTCCAGCGGCATCACCACGACGTCGCCGGGCTCTATCCACCGATCGACCTGCGCCGGCACCTCGTAGGAACCGATACCCGCATTGACACCCAGGTTCACCACGGGCAAGCCCAGTCCCAGCGCCAGCTGCTGGGAATCGACACCAAACATTGTGGCCGATCCACCCACTGCCAGCACTTTTCTCTGACCGCGGAGCTTCTCTGCCGCGGCGAACTTGAGCGCGTAAGCTTCTTTGACCCACACATTATCCGGGTGAGCATTACCAAGTTGTCCAGCAATCAACGCCATCCAACTCAACACGACCGCCATTGCTCCCAGCAAAAATGCGGCGATAAACTTCCGGCCAGCCAAACCCGACGCGGCCTTACGATCTGGCGGCGTAGATGACAAATGACGTGACGGATCAGCCATGGCGATCAGAATTGAAAATACAAAAACGGTTGGTCGGGTCGGTCAGCGAGCGTTTTTAACACCAATGCCAGCAAGCTCCCTGCGACTATGCCGCGGTGTAAAGGCGAGGCCGATATCGCCCAGCGCCAAGCCGTCGGTCGACACGCCGCGCAAGCCAGCACCATGAGCGCCCACAGCAATACGGTTGTCGGCGCACTGGGTGCTGTCGACATCAGCGACAGTGGCGCTAAAAACTGCTCGAGGGTGGGCATCGAGAGCGGCGACCACTTAAACAAGCCGGCCAACAACGCGCTGGCATGGTCGAGGTCTGTGGCTCTGAAAGGCAGCCACAGCAGCATGACAATCGATATCGTGAGGCCCATCTTCATGACTTGCGGAATCGCTCTCGCCAAGCCGGGCAACACACCTCTGAAGCCATGTTCGATTGCCAAAAGCGCACCGTGGGCCATCCCCCACAGCAAAAACTGTAACCCCGCCCCATGCCACAAACCCCCAAGCGCCATGGTCACGAAAAGATTCACGCCGCGCCGGGCGGCACCGCACCGGTTTCCCCCGAGGCTGATGTAGAGGTAGTCCCTTAGGAAAGACGACAGCGTGATGTGCCAACGGCGCCAGAACTCGGTCAGCGACCGTGCCGTATACGGTCGGCGAAAGTTCTGTGGCAACCTCAGACCAAACAGCAAGCCGAGACCGACCGCCATGTCGGCATAACCGGAAAAATCGAAGTAGAGTTGCGTGCCGTAGCCAAAAGCGGCGGCCAGCGCAGTGACGGTATCCAGAGCATATCGCCCCGCATAAATCGCATCGACACCTCCGGCCAGCGTGTCGGCAATCAACACCTTTTTAGCAAGGCCCAGCGCCAACAGCGTCAGACCCAACCCCAAGCAGCACGGCCCACCCCCCAAGCGCTTGAGCTGCGGCAAAAGCCGGCGCCCGTGCACGATTGGGCCAGCAATCAGTTGGGGAAAGAAGCTCAGGAATAGAGCGAAATCGAGTGCCTTGGGTTTGGCCGTCCGCCCTCTGGACAAGTCCACCTGAAAGGCAATGGCCTGAAAAAGATAAAACGATATGCCCAGCGGCAGGCCTGCGATCAAGATGGTCCGATCTCCGCCCTCACCCAACCACGGCCAGTATTTGAAAAAGGCCAGCAGCGAGAGGTTAGTCACGATAATCGCAGGCAACGCCCAATGAGCTCGCTTGCTAGCGACGAAGGTTGCCGCGACATAATTGACAGTGACGACCCCGAGCAAAATCCAGAGATCGGGCAGATGCCATTGGGCATAAAACCAGCAGGAGCTGACCAGCAGCCACGCCAACAAGACGGTCGGACGATAAGGTGAGTCGGCCAGCAAGTGGCGGAGCACCATAAAGCCCGCCCAAACGATCGGCAGGAACTGCAATAAAAAGGCGTAGGAACTAAAAATCACAGCTTATTCCGGATCTCCGGTCGCGCATGCCCGGGCGACAGACTCGCCGAGGCTACTCTTATTGTATCGCCTATGCTTGGTCACCATCATGGCCATGACCTGTCATGGCCTGCCATAATTCAGGCCACCGACTTTGATCACCCCGACCATGGCCACCACGCAGCAACAATCAGCCGTTTCCAGCCCATTGATGAGTGGTGCAGTGATTCTGCCTGCGCTCAATGAGGAGGCCGTGATCAAAACGTTGGTCGCTGACATTCGCGCTGTGGTGGACTGGCCCATTTGGCTGGTGGACGACTGCTCTTCCGACCGAACCGTCGAGGTCGCATCGCAAGCGGGCGCGAGGGTGATTGAGTTAACCAACTCACTTGGCGCCTGGGGCGCGACACAAACGGGGCTGCGCGATGCGGCCAACCGACATCTAGACTTTGTGGTAACGATGGATGCCGACGGTCAGCACGATCCTGGGGATATTGCCGCCCTGCTAGATCCGGTGATCGCAGGGCACTGCGATGTAGTCATTGGCTCTGCCGTCGAACGGGGCTCTATTTTGAGAAAATTTGCCTGGCGGCTGATGCGAATAACGTCAGGGTTAGACTGCCAAGATCTAACGAGCGGCTTCAGAGTCCTTAATGCCAGAGCTATCCACTTGCTCGCCAGCCCTCCGGCAAGCTGCTTTGACTATCAGGATGTGGGCGTTCTCATGATGTTGGATCAGGCGGGTATGCGGATCAAAGAGATACCTGTCACCATGACGCCAAGGGCGAATGGTAAATCTCGGGTATTCAGTTCCTGGTTCAAGGTGGCGACCTATATGGCTCAAACGCTCGTCTTAGGCACGGTAAAACGAAGACGGCCATGGCGACAATGACGTCCGGGGCACTCTGTCAGCCCCGCTTGTTGGCGCCTTCAACTTTGGGAGGCTATCGGTGATCACACTGCTGTCTGCACTATTCGGTCTGTTTTTTGCGGCTTTGCTCCTTTACCTGGTGCGCCGTGACCACCTGCATATCTCTCATGGGCTTGGCTGGACACTGGCGATCGTTATGTCGGCCATGCTCGGCTTTGCGCCACGGATTTTCGACACCGTCGCAGAGGGGCTGGGAGTGAGTTACGCCCCTATTCTGGGCGTCGCATTAGCAATTGCCACATTGATCACCAAAGCCCTCTTGACCGACATTGAGATCAGCAAGTTACGAGTCCGCCACCAACGGCTGGTGCAAAAAGTGGCGCTACTGGAAGCGCAGCTGGGTGAGACGACAGGCCGTGCGCCGATCGACGATTGAGCGACATGATCTGGAGTTTATGCTGAAGCAGGGGTTTCTGCGCCGACCAAGAGCGCTATCTCGCGGGCCCTTCTGCTGCCCAGCGTTAAGTCAAGCCACAGCATCTTTGAGTAGCAGCCAAAAGGCTTACGCGCAGGGACATACCGTGAGTCATTGGTCACTGTATGAAGAGCCAAGCACTGGGGGGGCACAGCGTCGCCAGAGAAGGCGACGATCGCACCATACTATATTGCGCTGCAAATCCTAGCTCGGTCTGTCGCCAAGCGCTTTTTGGTAGACAGCGGCCGTCTCAGTGGCCACCTCCTGCCAGGTTCTGTTCACAACTTTAGGAAGGTCTTGATTGGTATCAGTCACACTGCTCTCGTATAACCCTTTTTTTATGGCTTCAACATCGAGCGGATCGACGAGCGTAGCAAAATCACCCAGAAACTCTGCCATCGCCGAGCCGAGGCTGGTCAGCACGCGACTGCCTGAGGCAGCCGCTTCCACCGCCGGCAACCCAAAACCCTCATACAAAGAGGGAAATACTAAGAGCCCGGTTGCGGCGTATAGGTCATGCAGGGTGAGGTCATCCAAATAATATAGGTAACGCGCCCATCCCCGGTCACACAGTTTTTCAAGTGCTTCATGCTCTGAGGCACTTTTCCAACCTCTTCCGCCAACGACCACCAGTGGCCAATCGAATAACTTCTCCTCTCTCCCAACGCGATACGCCTCAAAAACCCGGCTGAGATTCTTGCGGGGCTCAACCGTACCGACAAATAAAAAGAAGCCGCCATAGCTCAAATCAAACCGCCGCAGTGTGCTGCGACACTCTGCCTCTGAACGTGGTCGACAGCGTTCGTCCGGCGCAAGTGGCACAGTCGTTATATTGACGTCTATTAACGAGAATTCAGCAAGCAGCTCTTGCCGCACCACATCTGAATCCACAATGATCTGGGCATCCTCCTCGATAGCTCTGCGAATGCCCGCTTCACAGATCTCGACCATTTGATGGCGATGAAACTCCGGATAGCGAAGCACCGATAGGTCATGAACAGTAATGACCTTTGGCCCTGGGTAAGGTGGCAAAATGAAGTTCGGTGAGTGGTACACGTGATCGCGAGTAAAGGGCTTCAACCGATACGCTGCCACCCGCTCTGATATCTGCGCATACCAGCGCGCTGCGGTATATGACTTGGCCGCCTGTTGCCTGATCGCTTGCTTCCAAGTGGACCCAGACGATAAACGCTTGCCCGCATTGGAGTCCGCATCGGCGCTGTCAACATCCGCGGCAACAGTCTCGGCATTGGCCCCGGCAACCACCCCGATAGTCTCATCGGTCAGGACTGCGTCGTCATCGATAAAGCTTATATCTCCCCACAAGCGCAATCGCGAAACCAACTGATACCGATGCAAGGCCGAAACCAATTGGCGTGTGTAGTGCCCAATGCCAGTCAACCGCCCGAGTAGCGGCGTCCCACCGATAATGACATTGGGTAATGCCGATGCGCTTGACTGATCTGAAATCAAATCAGCCGTGTCCGGCTCTTCCGTCACTTAGGGCGTCTTATTGATGGAAGCGGAATATTCTGCCAGTACGTCATCGGGACTTCCCTCAGAAACAATGGCACCGTCTTGCAGCAGCAACGCGCGCTGGCACAAACGCTGTATCTGCTGCTCTGCGTGACTGACCAAAACGACCGAACGGTGACCAGCCAGTTCCTGCTCCAAAGCTTCCCGCGCCTTTTCTCTGAACTGTTGGTCGCCAACGCTCAAGGTCTCATCGATCAGGATAACCTGAGACCGATTCATCAGCGCCGTGCCAAAACCCAGTCGAGCCCGCATCCCCGCGGAATAAGATCTGACAGGCTCATCAAAAAAAGTGCCAATTTCGCAAAACGCCTCAATATGAGACAGGCTCTCAGCAGCCTCCTTTCGGGAAAGACCCAGCAACAAGCAAGACAAAAAAGCGTTATCTCGACCAGACAAGTCCGGTCTGAAGCCAAGGCCGAGGGTCAGCAGCGACACAGCTACACCCGGCGCCCAACTGACAGTGCCGGATGTCGGCGCGAAGACCTTCGCCATCACCCTTAACAGGGTGGATTTACCGGACCCATTGCGGCCGATCAGCGCGACACACTCACCGGCTTCAACGGTCAAGTTGATGCCTCCAAAGACCGCGTATCTCGAGTCAGCCTCAGGGCTGAAGTGCATCGACACGTCAGTCAAGCTGAGCAGCGCAGTCATCGGGTGACGACCTGTCGCGCAATCCAGAACTGCAGGCGGCTATACGCAGCCCACACAATGATCAGCAGTAACAGGGACTCGCCTAACACCCATGCCAAACGCATGCCATTGGGCGCTTCGCCAAGCATCAGCACCTGACGGTAGCAGTCGATCAGATTGGCAAGGGGGTTCAGCACCAGCAAGCCCTCTCTGAGGCGCATGTCGGCGATGACATTCAGATCCCAGAAGATGCCCGACATGAATAGCAAAAAGACCATACCCAGCTGAATCAACAGGCGAAAATCCCTTTTAAAGCTGACCAGCAGCGCGCCAAACAGGCCGCACGCCGTAATCAACATAGCTTGCAGTAGCGTGATTGGGATCAACCACAACCACGCTGCCGACGGAAGGTAGCCACCCATGAGAAGAAAACAGATCAAGAAGATGAACACGACGAGCTGTCGGTAGAAGCCCTGGTGAATGACTGCAAGCGGGAATAACTCTTTTCGCAAATTGGTTTGCGCCATCAACCCCTTATTTGCCTCAAGACTGCTCGCGGCCTGATTCACGCTCTTCGAAAACCAAATAAAGGAGAGCTTGCCCACCATCAAAAAGTAAAGAAAATCCGGCTGGCGACTATCCAGCAGAATCTCGAAAACGAGGTAGAAGACACCGACGTAAAGAAGCGGCTCCAGCACCCACCACAGGTAGCCGAAAAAATACTGCCGGGATTCTCCCTTGAGATGAAAGCGCGCCAGCGTATCGACAAGGGTCACTGTTTGATTAAAGGTCACGATTAATCTCGCGTTGTGCGCTCAGGGGCTAGAATATAAAGCCTGCGTTGAAGTCTTTCGCTTCAATACTCCGATATTATCACGGCACTGCTGATCACCTGCGACCACCATGAGACATTACCCCCGCAAGCGCTTCGGCCAGAACTTTCTGCGCGACGAGTCGATCATTGAGGCCATCGCGCGCGCTGTCGCGCCTGCTAATTCTGACCATATCGTTGAAATCGGCCCTGGAGAGGGTGCGCTCACCCAAGCACTGATCAGCGACGAATGCAGGCTCGATGCCATAGAGCTCGATCGCGATCTGCGCACCCGTCTCTTAGCAGCCTTCAGTACCTACCCAGGGTTTATGCTGCACAGCGCTGACGC
The DNA here is from genome assembly GCA_002705465.1 of Halieaceae bacterium. Lineage (GTDB taxonomy): Bacteria > Pseudomonadota > Gammaproteobacteria > Pseudomonadales > Halieaceae > Luminiphilus. The sequence continues at coordinate 1,393 of PAGS01000091.1, read as the reverse complement.
CCTCGATTTTGATTTTGCGTCATTGACAACGGGTGACACCCACCTCCGGGTGGTGGGCAATCTGCCCTACAACATCTCTACGCCGCTGATTTTCAAGTTACTGGAGCAGGCGCAGATCATTACCGACATGCACTTCATGCTGCAACTAGAGGTCGTAGAGCGATTGGCAGCTTCCCCCGGAAGCAAAGATTGGGGACGCTTGGGCGTGATGGCGCAGTTTCGGTGTGAGGTAGAGCAACTTTTTGAGGTGCCCCCTGAGGCTTTTTACCCACAACCTAAAGTGCGATCAGCTGTGGTGCGGCTCACGCCCCACCCTGAGCCACCGTTCCCGAACGTAGATCCAACATCACTGGGCCGCGTTGTTACGCAGGCGTTTTCGCAGCGCCGCAAGACGCTTCGCAATAACTTCAAAGGCACGCTGGAGGACAGCGACTTTGGGACGCTCGCCATAGACCCCAGCGCGCGGGCTGAAACACTATCAATCACGGATCTTGTGGCGATCACAGTGCACCTGCAAGGCTGACCTTGGGGCTGTAACCATCACAACCTGAGTCGCCTGCGCGAAAAGCGCTGACGGACTCAAAAAAAGGGTCCTGCGCCCTACCTCAGCCATTCCAAAATAAAAAGTCTTTATCCCGAAAATTAAAGGCGCCTACACTGCGCACACGACCAGCTAAATTCTTCTAACGCGTATTATGGCTACCTACGTTGTCGGCGACATACAGGGCTGTTTTGAGCCGTTCCAGTGCTTACTGGAAAAGGTGAAGTTCAATCCTGACAAGGACCGTCTCTGGAGCGTGGGTGATTTGATTAACCGGGGTCCGGGCAATATTGCCGTACTGCGTTGGTTCTATGCTCACCGCGATAACATCACCATGGTGCTTGGCAACCACGACCTGCACTTAATGGCTGTCTCATGCGGTGCCCGTAAGCCAAGCCGCAAAGACAACATTGAGGACATTCTGGACGCGCCTGATCGCGAACAGTTGATCGAGTGGTTGCACTTTCAGCCGCTCGCGCACTTTGAAGACGGAGTGACCATGGTCCACGCGGGCATCCCACCTATCTGGACCGTGCAGGACACGCTGGATCGCGCCTGGGAGGTCGAAAATGCTCTGCAGGGGGCGCGATGTGAGGAGTTCCTGACAGAAATGTATGGTAACGACCCCTACGTGTGGGACGACAGCCTCAGCGGCATGACCCGACTGCGCGTGATTACCAACTACCTCACCCGCATGCGCTATTGCACCCGCAAGGGCAAACTCGATTTGATTAGCAAAGGGCCACAACCTATCCCTGACGCGGTGGCAGGCAAAAAAGTCGCGCCCTGGTTCAGCCACAAACGCCGCCTCACCAAGGGCCAGACGATTATTTTTGGTCACTGGGCCTCTTT
>PAGS01000023.1 GCA_002705465.1 Halieaceae bacterium | reverse complement strand
TCGCCATCCACAGCAATACACAACCCAGAATGAAAGTGGCCAGAGCCAGCCATACCGACGTTTCAACCTGCCAGTCACCCCAGGCCAGAAGGAGGTATCCCGGATCCCGCGCAATCGCATTGACCAATAACCCGCCACCGATGAGGCCAAGGGTCAAATAAAGACTGATTCGTGCCATTCAGCGCGGCGCCTCGGCGCCCAGCCGCTCGACCTGGCTCTCGAGCAGGCTACGGGTATCAGTGAGATTCGGCAGTGCGGGTGCGATGTCTTCCCCACGCAGAGATTCTATGCCCTCGACCAGACTCGTCACTCGCTCCGGGTCCTGCTCGACAAATAACATCACAAATTCTGTTGCCCGACCCAGCGACTGGTCAAAGAGTTCCTGATTGGCCGACAACATGGCGATTTGTGCCTGCTCCAACAGCATCCTCGCATTCTGGCGGGCTAGTGCCGCCCACTCGGGTGTCATCAGTTGCGCAATCTCGTCACTTCGTCGCCGGATGATCAGGTGATTCGAGAGTTCGGCTAAGGCAGCCCGCCACCCGGCAGAAGCCTGATCCCACCAAGAGCGCTCGGGTACCGGCCCGGGCGTGTCTTTGGTCTTGTGCTTGCCAAACTCAAGTTGTAACTGATCGACCTGATCAATAATTGCTGACAAACGGGCATAGAGGCCCACCTGGTCTACGCTCGGGACCGCAGTGAGCGCAGCGCGATCGCGCGCAATTGCCAGCCTCGCGGACTCAAATCTTGGTTCGCCAGTGTCCCGTAATAATCCATCCGCCTGCCCGAGCAAACTCAATGCAGCATCTACATCTCGCGCAACCAGCAGCCGCTGACCTGCCAGGCGAGTCAGGAAAATCGCTTCCTGACCCAGCCAGGCTCGGCGATCTACTGCGAGCAATCGGTCAACCTGATCCTCGACCCGCTTCATCCGGTGACTGATTTGCCGAGCAGATTCTGCTCGTTCCGCATTTTGACGAGCCGAGCTCTCTGCAAGCGCTCGCTGCCACTCTGACTCTAGAGTGGCCAAGGCATTCCGGATTTCCCTGTCCGCCGAGGCGCTGGCGATTTTGGCGATCTCGGCGGGCGGCGTCGCTGTCTCTTTTTGCTCGATCGAACCGAGCTTGGATTCCATGGCCTCAAAGCGCTGCCAGGTTTGTTCGGCCCAGGGCCAACCGAACCAATACCCCGCTGCGCCCAAGCAGGCCAACATCAGCAAGGTAGCGAATAGCATTCTGCCCACCCACTGACCGCCGCGCCTAGCCGGAGATGGCTGGGACGTCTCTACATGTTCGGGTTCAGCCGGTTCTGTCATCGATTTCCAACCACCGATAGCATCGGTTTGATCGCGTTCAAAAAACCCTGATCACTCGCGTCTTGAGCACGAATCACCCTGTCCCAGCCCAAATCTGCTGCCAGTCTGGCGACGCGGTCAGACGGCACGACCACGGTTGATTGGAGCAGATACTGCTTTTCGCTACCAGCCAACAATTGTGACAAGCGTTGCAAGATCTCACCACTGCTGGCCTGAAATACTAACGGCCCACTCAGGCGATTGAGCAGATCCGGATCTGCCTGGGGCCAGCATCTTCGATAGCAGTTCCACTCTTTTACCTGACCCCCGCGGCGCCTTAATTCCGTCGCCAACAGCTCACGCCCCCCCTCTCCCTTGACGATCACCGTATCGGGGATCACAGAAGCGGATAGTATCGGCAACGTCAATAACCCCTCGGAATCCGCTTGTTCGGGTGCGATCGCCTCAATACCCGAAGCCGCGAGGGTCTCCTGCGTTTTGCGGCCAACTGCCAACACCTTGATGGCGGGAGTTTGGTCCAATTCAGCGGCCAATTCGGGTAGACCAAATCGCACCGCGTTAGCGCTGATAAAAATGCAGCATCCGCCCGGCGAGAGCTCGGGAACAACTACCTGCTCCTCGTCTGGAATCGGCGAGATGCTGATGAGTGGCCAGACCGCGCTGGCTATCCCGCTTCCTTGCAGCAGCAAGGACAGTCGTTGGCTATCCGCCTCCGTGCGCGTCAGAACAGCCGTGGTCATCCTCTAGCCGAGCGGATAAGCTCTTCAGCCCCCTGAGACAACAGCATGTCGGCCACGCCCTCACCCAAGAGCTCGGGGTCACCGCCCTTCGCTTCCGCCACAAGCAACCCGCCGCCGTCTGCCGAACCCACCCGAGCGCGCAGCCATAAGCCATCGCCCTCCCGCTCTGCAAAAGCGGCGATGGGCACGTCGCAACCGCCGTCAAGGCGACGCACCACCGCGCGTTCGGCCAGCACTCTGGTTGCAGTTTCCTGATGATGGAGGGGGGCTAACAGTTGGCGGACTCCATCATCCTGCTCGCGAAACTCGATACCAACAGCGCCCTGTCCAGCGGCGGGAAGACTGAGCTCGGGCTCAATAGACGCGCCAATTCGAGACTCGAAACCCAANCGNATNAANCCGGCNCAGGCNAGGATGATGGCGTCAAACTCGCCACTATCAAGCTTGGCGAGTCGGGTATTCACNTTGCCNCGCAGAAAACCAATCTGCAGATCAGGGCGATGNCGGCCCAATTGGCAACTGCGGCGTAAGCTCGATGTTCCCAGGCGCGCGCCCTCGGCCAATTNATCGAANCTGTCACACCCCACCAAGGCGTCACGCGGGTCCTCCCGCTCGCAGATCACACCCAATGTCAAACCANCAGGCATNACCATNGGTACATCTTTCATGGAGTGGACTGCTATATCCGCTCGGCCATCAAGCAANGCGGTCTCAAGCTCCTTNACAAACAGNCCCTTGCCGCCCACTTTGAAAAGNGGCTTGTCCAGTAGCTGGTCGCCGCGGGAGGTCATACCCAGGAGACGCACATCCAAATCCGGGTGTTCGGCCTCCAGCCGCGCTTTGACATGCTCCGCCTGCCACAAGGCGAGCGGACTTTCTCGTGTGGCGATCACGATACGTTCAGACACGATATTCCCCCTACTTATTGGCGAAGTTTAGCACGGGGGCGACATTTCACCGCTCTCTGTCAGCGCAGTCAGCGCGCACTCACGGTAGAATCGGGGGAAGCTCCGTGCAACAAAAACAGACGGTTATGAATGATCGCGACATAAAAAGCAGTCAAAATTTGTGGGGTGGTCGATTCGCAGAACCTACAGATGCCTTTGTGCAACGATTTACTGCCTCCGAAGGGTTCGATCGTCAGCTCGCTAGTTATGACGTTGCCGGCTCGCGCGCTCATGCCAATATGCTGGCCAAGGCCGGCATCCTGACAGAGCAAGAGAACGACCTGATTCAGCAGGGGCTCACCGATGTGCTCGGTGAGATCGAGCGCGGTGAATTCGAATGGCGAGTGGAGAGAGAAGATGTTCACATGAACATTGAGGCCCGACTGACAGAGCTGATCGGAGACACTGGAAAAAAGCTTCACACCGGCCGCTCAAGAAACGATCAGGTTGCCACTGACCTGCGTCTCTATCTNCGCGCTGAAANCGATACCGTCATAGCGGAGCTCACGCGTTTGCAATCAGGTGTTGTGTTGCTTGCGAGCAAGCATGCCGACACCATCATGCCCGGCTTCACCCACCTTCAGGCGGCGCAGCCTGTCACCTTCGGTCATCACCTCCTGGCGTGGAACGAGATGCTGGAGAGGGATCACGGCCGCTTGGTTGACTGTCGAAGACGACTGAACGTTTCGCCCCTTGGTGCTGCAGCGCTCGCGGGCACGACCTTCCCCATTGATCGAGACGCCACCGCAGTTGCGTTGGGTTTTGACGCTGCGACGCGCAATTCACTGGACAGCGTCGCTGACCGCGACTTCGCTATCGAATTCTGCGCCGCCGCAGCATTGATCATGAATCACTTGTCGCGCATTTCTGAAGAGCTCATTTTATGGACCTCGGCGCAGTTCGGTTTTGTTCGCCTACCCGATCGGTTTTGTACTGGTTCGTCCATCATGCCGCAGAAAAAAAATCCTGATGTACCGGAGCTGGTGCGCGGCAAATCGGGTCGCACCACAGGCAATTTGGTGGCATTACTGACCTTGATGAAGTCGCAACCTCTCGCCTACAACAAAGACAATCAGGAAGATAAAGAGGCGCTATTTGACACCGTGTCCACCGTTAAAGACTGCCTCCGGGCATTTGCGGATATGGTCCCGGCAATCGAGCCCAACGACGAAGCCATGAGGCAGGCAGCGCTGGAAGGCTTTTCCACCGCAACCGACTTGGCTGATTATTTGGTCCGTGCGGGCATTCCCTTTCGGGATGCTCACGAAGTCGTCGGCAAGGCAGTGGCGCATTGTGTCGCCTCAGATTGCGATCTCAGCGATCTGTCGTTAACCGACTTGCAGGGCTTTCACAGCGCGATTCAGGAAGATGTGTTTGATGTGTTAACGCTGGAGGGTTCGGTATTGGCTCGCAATCATTTTGGCGGCACCTCGCCAGAGCGTGTCCGCGAGGCTGCAGCGGCCGCCGCTGACGCACTCGCGGCCCGTCAACTCCCCGGGGAGTAGCGGGTACCCAGCAGAAAGGTNATATCGGGGGCAGACTCCACCACCGCATCCTCGCTAAAACCAAACTCTATCCACCATCCGGGAGCTAACCGCCAGCGGAGCGCCATACTAAACATCCCGGTGGGCCGACTGAGCGGCTCTAAATCAGCCGACAGCAGCGCACTGTGTGCGTCGTACTGAAATACAGCAGACCATCGGGGCGAGAACCTCCACTCGGCTGCAAGGCCGGCGAACCACAACGTACGTTTTTGTGTCTCGCCCAGAAGCTCGCTTCCACCTGCAAAAGTGGTACCCAGTTGCCCATGCCAGTACACAGGCCATCCATTTAATTGCTGACCGGTGAATCGCATCAGGGCGTAATAGTCAGTTGCTCCACTGCCCAGCCAGTCGGTCGCTTTGCCGGTTGACATCTTGGCACCCGCTCCGACCGATAATTGCCCACCATCGATGACCAGCAGGCGTCGGTTAACTGAGATGTGTACGTCGCCAATGCCGGAGGCAGGCTCATCGAATTCTTTCTGATGACCGGGGAGGGATAACCGGTAGTGCAAATCGTCGACCGGGTAAAGATCGCGATCCGCATTGGGCAGACTGAAGAACTTGTGCCAGTCGGTGATGAGCTTGTCCGTGAAGCCCCCATAATGATGCCGCCAGGGCACAGTCAGCTCCACATCCCAGTCCTCTAAAAACCCGTAGCGAAAGGCCACGCTCAGCACATCGCTTTGGCCATCGAGAGACAGAGAGCCGGAATCGGACTCTTGCACAGTGAAGTGATTGGATATGCTTCCCGCAATACTCCAGCTGAGCCCAGCCTCAACCTCTGCACTTCGCTGAGCAGGCAAGGCTCTCAATACGGCCAAGGGCGACTGATTCAGAACAGGTAAAGGCTCCGATGCAAAGGCTGGTGATATCCCTGTCAGCAGCCCCAAAAGNCNGACGATGCTAGTCGANAGTGNCTTCACCCNANCCCCACTCCAATCGCAANCCGGTGTGCGTCAACAGCTCCNCGNCCAAAAAANCGCNAAAGCGCGCACCGGTTTTGGTATCAANCCAATCTNCTTCGGCNTCACTCCAGAGATAGTGGAANCCGCCACCCGGCGTNGCCAACCAAAGNTGCTCTGTCGGGGGTTGGCGACTGAANACGAAGACGACACCATTGCCAAACGTGACATTAATCACGCCCTCCGCACCCCGGATGTCGACATCGTCGGGCAGCGCCTCAATCGCTGTTTCCACCTTTTCGAAAGTGTCCTCGATCTGCTCGTAGTACACGCTGCCCGCCATAAATCAGTGCCTTGTGTCATCGTTTCTGGGATGTGCTGNTTCCGGGCTTCATGNCTGAACGCCACGTCGGCGCCANCCAAAGCCNAANGACAGGATTCTACACGGCNCTGTTATACTGCGNGTTTTGCCGNGGTCAAATAGTGAAGACGCTCATCGTCGCNATTTTCTGNACCTGTCTGGCTGCGTGCGGCCAGCAGGGACCGTTGCGCCCGGCGGAAACCGACGAGTCAACAACGTCTCTCTNATGNCCTCTTTCAACCAACAAGACGGTGCACTGCACTGCGAGGGNGTATCGCTGGAAGCCATTGCGCAAACGCATGGCACGCCAACCTACGTTTACTCACATACAGCCATTAAAGACGCCTTTCTGTCCTACCAAAACGCCGTGGGCGATCACCCACACCTGATTTGCTACGCAGTGAAGGCCAACTCGAATTTATCGATCCTCCGCACGCTAGCCACCTTGGGAGCCGGGTTCGACGTGGTGTCGGTAGGTGAATTGGAGCGCGTCATGGTCGCGGGAGGAGACGCTGGCAAGGTGGTATTTTCAGGCGTAGGTAAAACAGCCAGCGAAATGCGCCGTGCCTTGGAGGTAGGAATCAAATGTTTCAACGTAGAGTCAGAGGCTGAGCTACGCTTAATGGCCGCTGTCGCAGAGCAAATGGCATGCAGCGCGCCGATTTCTATTCGAGTAAATCCCGATGTTGACGCCGGCACTCATCCCTACATATCAACAGGCTTGCGAGAGAACAAGTTTGGCGTCGATGTAGCGAGCGCGCGCGATCTTTATCGCTTCGCTGACGACGCACCGTTCCTCGAACCGGTTGGTATTGATTGCCACATTGGCAGCCAGATTCTGGACGTGGCGCCNTTTATTACCGCTCTTCATAGCCTGCTGGGTTTGATCGATGACCTNGCCGANGACGGCATAAGCNTCGATCATCTCGATGTAGGAGGCGGCCTGGGTGTCAGCTACGAGAGTGCCGCGCCAGCCGTTGCGGACTATGTTTCCGCGCTCACAGAACACATCGCGGATCGCCAACTCGAGCTGCTGTTTGAGCCGGGCCGTTCGATCGTTGCAATGGCCGGTGCACTTCTGACCGAGGTGCTGTATCTCAAGCCCGGTGACGTACGACAATTTGCAGTGGTCGATGCCGCTATGAATGACCTGCTCAGACCATCGCTCTATGGCGCATGGCAGGAGATTCAGGCCGTCAAGCCTCGTGCCGGGAACGCTGAAACCTGGGATATCGTGGGACCAGTGTGCGAGACCGGTGATTTCCTTGGTAAAGACAGAGAGCTGGTGCTGGAACAAGGCGACCTGTTAGCCGTAATGGGCGCTGGCGCCTATGGTTTTTCGATGGCATCAAACTACAACAGCCGACCCCGCCCGACTGAGGTATTGATAAAGGACAGCACCGTGCACGTCATCGGTCGACGCGAATCAATAACGGATTTATGGCGAAGCGAGGAAATCCCTCCAGAGATCGCGTGATGAAGTTGACCTTCACCAAAATGCAGGGAGCGGGTAACGACTTTGTCGTGATCGATGGCGTTACCCAATCGGTAGCGCTCAGCACGGCACAACTTCGCTGGCTTGCTGACCGACGCCGCGGAGTCGGATGCGACCAGATTTTACTGGTAACGCCACCAGACGATCCTGACGCGGCGTTTCGCTACCAAGTCTTTAACGCTGACGGCTCCCGCGCCGGACAGTGCGGTAACGGCGCCAGATGCGTGGGGCGATTTTTGCGAGAAAAACGCCTGACTCGCCAACAGGAAGTCCTGCTCCTCACAGATGGCGACACTCTGGCCTTGTCACTCTCGAGCGACGGCCGCGTTTTTGCAGGCTTGGCTGCTCCGAAATTTGTCCCTACCGACATACCGTTTACTGCAGAGTCAGTGAGTGCGCAGTACCCGATTGATGTGCGTGGGCAGTCACTATCAATTGGCGCGTTATCAATGGGCAATCCGCATGCCATTCTGGTCGTGGACGACTGTGACTCGGCACCAGTCAGCGGCCTCGGCCCATTGCTTGAGTCTCATGAGCGGTTCCCAGATCGGGTAAACGTGAGCTTCATGCAGATTCAGTCCCGTAGCGAGATCAAGCTGCGGGTTTATGAACGAGGCGTCGGAGAAACTGAGGCCTGCGGTTCCGGCGCCTGTGCCTCGGTAATCCACGGCATGGAGCTGGGATTGCTGGACCGAGAGGTTGCTGTGCAGCTACCCGGCGGCAAGCTCACCGTCAGCTGGCAAGGTGGTGACGAGCGCGTATGGTTGGGCGGGCCTACCGCCACAGTATTTGACGGCAGCATAGTGATGAGAGGCTGAACTGACGATGGCAATCGATCTCGACCCTAACGACGTGGAGGCGTTTCTGAGAGCTAACCCAAATTTTTTGCAGGACCGGCCCGGCCTGCTGGCCGTTCTCAATCTACCCCACGGAGGCGAAGGGGCCGTGTCTCTGGTCGAGCGACAAGTGAGCGTTTTGCGTGAGCGCAATATTGCCTCCCGACAAAAGATCAATGCGCTCTCGGACATAGGCAGGGAGAATGACCGGTTACTGGAGGCAACCCGTCGCACGGTCCTTGCGCTGTTAAGCGGTGTCAATCGACAAGAACTCGCAAAGATCTGGCGAGAACAGCTTACCGAGACCTTCAAGGCTGAGTTGGGCACCCTCGTCTGGATCACGGGGGAGCCAAACAGCGATAGTAGCGAATCCGTGGCTGGCAAGTTGATTCGCCAGGGTGAAAGTTTTTCTGGAGTGCTACGACCGGAAGAAATGAAGGCTTTGTTTGCTATTGACGCATCCGAAGGCTCCGCAGCGTTGTCGCCAATTCGCGCCGGCTCCGAAATCCTCGGTGTGCTGGCGGTAGGCGCTCGGGACTCCCAGCGTTATCGCCAGGAGGACGGCACTTTGTTTCTAGATTACCTCGCGGAGGTGATCGGACAGCTACCCGGCAGCCACGTGTCATCCACACGGTGAGCAGACTGCTGCCCTGAGACCCGAACCCGCATGACTACGAATATTCGCCTGATCACGTTTGATCTGGATGACACGCTTTGGGATGTGCGCCCCGCGCTTGAGGCGGCGGAGCAGGCTCAGTGGTCCTGCCTGCGATCGCGT
>PAGS01000089.1 GCA_002705465.1 Halieaceae bacterium | reverse complement strand
CAGGTATCCAGATACAGCGGGAGGCCCCACTTACCTTTCCAAAGCAGGTCCGCTGAAACGCCGGGTACGACGCCCGAGTTCCCCGCCATGGTGATTCCCATCTCTTCAAGATTGGGTACGGGGGTCCTTGCCATCGGAATCGCGTTACCGATCAGACGCCACGCTGTGCCTTCTCTCTTGGAGCGCTCGAGCTCCTGGGAAAGGAAAGACTCCATATCAGTGGATAGCATGGTGCGACCGGGGGCTCCAATGGTATCGCGCTGGAACGCTGCGGCGTCTGCTTTTGACGTAATCTGATGAACGTGGTCTGCGTAGTCAATCTGTTTACTGCGACCGGTATGCCGTGACTCCAGGTTAATGAGTGTCGCTAGGTTCCCGAATCGGTAACTGCGCCAAAACGCTTTACGGTCAGCGCCTTTGTCGGGTTCCCGTATTGGCATCCACTCGTAGTAAGCGCGGATGGCGCTGTCTCTACGATCTGTCCACCGCCCTTCTTCCCCGGGCTGATGATTCTGCGCGCCACCAACCCAAGGGTTGTTGGCACTTTCGTGATCATCCCAAACTAGCAACAGTGGCTTGGCGGCATGCATTCGCTGGGAGTCGGGGTCCGCTTTGTACTGCGCGTGTCGTTCTCGGTAATCCTGCAAAGACACAATTTCGTTAATTGGCTTATGGGCCCGGTTTAGTGCCAGCGCTGTTTGCGCNCCCCAGCCGGTTGCAGCATATTCGTAGATGTAGTCACCNAANTGAAGNACGAAGTCGACAGCNTNGTCACGCGCAATGGCATCGTATCCGTTGAAGAACCCNAAGGCGTAATTNGAGCANGACGCNAGNGCTANCCCGANNCTGTCNANATCNCCTTNNGGNAGNGTTCGAGTGNGGCCAATGGGNGAGGTGANGCCTCGACAATTGAATCGATAAAAGTAATTTCTCCCCGGTTCCAAACCGGTGACAACCGCCTTGACCGTGTAGTCCTGATATTGATTAGTTGTTTCACTCCCGTGAGAAATGATTCGCTGAAACGTCGAATCCAATGCCAGCTGCCAGCCGACAGAGTGACTCTTGGTCAAGCCACTCATTCGTGTCCAGATCACCACGCTCTCTTGGTCCGGATCTCCGCTGGCTACACCGTGCAAAAAGGAAGGGGCCGAGTCAGCTGCGAGTCCGGTGGTGGAAANAATCGGCAGGCTTGCAACCCCACTNAGTACTTGTCGGCGCTTCACTCCTGCGTCCTATATTGGCATCNTCAACTCTGCAAATNTGGCACACGATTGTTAAGAAAAAATAACAATAAAGGTATCACTTCAATTGCCGCGCTCGTTCAAGGAAGCGACGTGATCACAAAAAGTTCAAACAATGTTCAATTTTCTGCAACAGTGNATCGCTATNTTNANNNGANNGGGAATGAGGAGGTTCTATGCAGCATCTCGTCAATTCTAGCGGAGCCGAGAAACGCGCGCTCCGCGATGCCATTGAGCATGAANTCCAGCAGTTTTTGGANCAGGGCGGCACAATTACTGTCCTAAACGGTCCACCCGTCGATGCGGATCACTACGGGGGCTGCCTCTGGCACGATGGCGATGACGATTCAATCGTCAGTGACTAAGCGGGCCTAGGTTTTGCTGGATATACAGGCCACACTCGAAGCACACTACCCCATTTTTTTTGAGCGGCACCGCCGCTCCGCGATTATCCTGATACGGTTTCTGCGTTTCTTGTGTTACGAAACGCGGTTTCAAAAATTTTCGAGCCTTTATCCCCATCTGCAAGGCTTCGAATTTGTTGAGCAGGTGTTGCGTCANTTTGAATTTGATATNCGCTTAACAGAGTCCGAGCGAGCCCGAATCCCATCTACTGGTAGGGTGGTCATCGCGGCAAATCACCCCATTGGTTCCCTGGATGGGTTGGCACTACTGAATTTGGTGCGCGGCGTTCGCCCAGACGTGAAGGTTGTTGCAAACGANCTGCTAACGGCCATTTCTCCGCTCCATCCCGTGCTTTTGCCGGTAACGAATATGGGTGAGGGTGGTAAAGGCACCGCCCGTGATGCACTTCGCGCGATCAAGGAGCATCTGCAGGCCGACAGCGCGCTGATTATCTTTCCGGCAGGAGAGGTNTCGCGGTTCGGCGCCAANGGTATTTCNGACAGTGAATGGCAGAGTGGTTTTGTGAAGCTGGCGCGAAGCACTGAGGCACCCATTCTTCCTGTCTATGTGGCGGGTCGCAACTCGGTATTCTTTTACAGCATGTCGTTTTTAGCTAGGCCGCTGTCGACGATTTGGCTGGTCCGGGAAATGTTTAAGCAAAGCCAAAGCACAGTTGACGTGCGCGTCGGTCGACCCGTCCCTCACGAGGTCTACTCGGCAAACAAATTCTCGGCACGGCAGCTGGCGCGAATGTTTCGCAAGCATGTCTACCGTCTTGGTACGCGCGGTGCACCTATCTTTCGCTCTATTGAGACCGTTGCTTCTCCCGAGAACCGGTTGTTGCTTCGCCAAGAGTTAGCAGAGGCTGAGCGGCTTGGTGAAACTCGAGATGGTAAAGAGATTTACCTGTGCCGTATGAGCGATGCGCCCTGTGTCATGCGGGAAATTGGTCGTCTTCGTGAAATGACGTTTCGGACCGTCGGGGAGGGTTGCGGTGGTCATCGGGATATCGACCGCTTTGATCGCCATTATCAGCAACTTGTGTTGTGGGACAGTCACGATTTGGAAATTGTTGGCGCCTATCGCCTTGCCGATGCGAATGAGGTTATTGCGAACCAAGGTGTTCAGGGCCTTTATTCGAACACGCTGTTTAGTTACGGCCCCCGTACCTTGGCCAAGATATCTCAAGGTTTAGAGTTGGGCCGGAGTTTTGTCCAGCCCAAGTATCAGACACGCTATGCGCTGGATTATCTCTGGTATGGGATTGGCGCCTATCTCAAAACAAGACCGCACATTCGATACCTATTTGGCCCTGCGTCTATCAGCCGCTTCTACGGCCCGGAGTCAACGGCGCGCTTGGTCTACTATTTTGGCACACATTTTAGCGACACAAGCCTCGACGTTACGGCTCGGACACCTTTCATCTTGTCGCCAAACTCGATTGCCTCACTTCACTCGGAATTTGCCGGGGTGGACGCCGAGGAGGATCTTGATTCGCTGCGTCAAGCGCTTGCAGCTGCTGGTCTGCCCCTGCCCACGCTTTACAAGCACTATTCTCAGGCGACATCACCTGACGGCGTTGTATTTATGGCTTTCAACGTGGATCACGATTTTGGCGACTGTGTTGATAGCTTCGTTATGGTCGAATTAAACAAGCTTACCCCGCGCAAGCGACGTCGTTATCTGACATGAATTTGCAGCGAGCCCAATTTCGGTCAGCGGAGAACTANTCATGCAAGCTTTCACTCCAGACGGACCATTCTGCTGTCGAAGCGTTTGGATATCTGATGTGCACCTTGGGAGTGTGCACTGCAAGGCGGAACAGCTTTTGGAGCTGCTCAACCGAATTGAGTGTCAACATCTTTACTTAGTCGGTGACATGATTGATGTGTGGGCCATGAGTAAGCGAGTGCACTGGCCTGAGTCGCACTCCAAAGTAATACGCAAACTGATTGAAATATCTCATGGTGCTACTCAGGTTTCGTATATTCCGGGTAATCATGATGCGAACTTTCGCGAGTTCTGCGGCGGCACTTTCGAAAACATCGGCGTTTGTGAGTCAATGATTCATGAGTCGACACAAGGTAAGAGAATGCTTGTGATTCATGGCGACGAGTTGGACTACGCGGTTCGCTACAGCCGGTTGAATCGCTTTTTGGGTGACATTGCATATGAGTTGTTAATGAGTCTAAACCGGCACGTCAACGCCATCCGTGCGTTGGTGGGCCTGCGTTACTGGTCCCTTTCCAAGTGGGTCAAGGTCAACATGTCGCAGGCAGAGAGTGCAATAAGCGCATATCAACAGGCTGCAGTGTTGCTGGCGAAAGACCGCGGGCTCGATGGGATCATCTGCGGCCATCTGCATTACCCGCTTGTCGAGCAGTTTGACGACATTACTTACTGCAATGATGGTGACTGGGTGGAAAACTGCACGGCCCTAGTGGAAGATTACGCTGGAGAATTTCAGCTTGTAAATGGGTTCGATTTGGCGCCTACCTCAATCGCGCAACTCTACCCTAGGGCTGCGTAGCAACCGCAGCANCTCCTCTCGAACGTTTTTTTGTTGCGGACTGCTTTTGACGTCGGCTGGCTTAAGGCGAGAAGTTAGTCGAAGAAAAATATAGACAGGCAAACGCAGCTCCAGCTAACCGCTGCGGCAAGGATATTTATGAATACCATCGCAGAGCCAAAATCTTTCGCCAGCCCAGATAAATCGTGATGTTCCTCGCCGATGCGATCAACAACGGCTTCAATCGCGCTGTTACCGAGTTCTGCCGATAAGGCGAGCAGCATTGGCAGCGTTAGCAGCAGAAAATCAACGATATCGCGAGCCAACCATATTGCCAGTGGAACCATGACCACAATGACCAAAGCTTCTTGGCGAAATGACTCCTCGTAACGCCATGCAGAGCGAAGGCCCCGGTAAGAATATCGGGCGGCTAAAAGTAAATGCGCTATGCCGCGTTCTGTAGGCTTCACTGGTAGGTTCCCCCTCGTGCCAAGCATCTGGTCTTGCGTTTAACCCGCCGCAGCAAATTTCATTTATTTTGAAGCCGCCTCGAAGNGGGTCATGTTGCAGCGCAGCGCACACTCAAGACCTCGCAGTCTTTTTGTGTCACTGATCGNGGATTTTGTCGAGCTCCTAAGAATGAGCCGGTTTTGCTTGTGGCTAGTGCCCTCCAGGGGGTCGTTGNGATGGCGCTCGCAGACGGAGACCTCATGACTGAAGAGACGCAACCCCAGCCNACCCTATCCGAGGCTGTGCCGAAGAACCCCGCGAATCTGTGATCAAGAACCTCGTCATCTCCGAGCCGTTACGCAGCGCGTCTAGAGGGTTTATTCGGCAGGCTGCTATTTTTCTGTGCGGGCAAGCCTCTCCCGATGCCAAAGTATTCGATGCCCAACCTTTGCAAGTACGTCGGGTCGTATAAATTTCTGCCATCGAATATAACCGGCGTCTTCAAAAGATGTTTCATCTCCTGAAAGTCAGGTGACCAAAAGTTTCGCCACTCTGTGCAGATGGCCAAGCAATCAGCTCCGGTGATGGCCGCTTCTTTAGTGGCGCAGTATTGGAGCCGCGACTCATTACCCAACAGATCTGCGCAGACGTCCATTGCCTCAGGATCAAATGCTTTAATGATTGCCCCCGCGGCTAGCGCATTTTCTATCAGCGCTATGCTCGGGGCCTCGCGCATATCGTCTGTGTTTGGCTTGAATGACAGGCCCCAAAGCCCAATTGTCAGGCCTGAAAGATCGGGGCCAAACCTTGAGGTAATGAGTCCAAACAGCTTTTGCTTTTGAGCNTTGTTNGTGGCTTCCACAGCAGCAATGATGTCGGCACTTAGGTTGTGTTTCGACGCGGTGCTGATGAGCGCACGAAGNTCCTTNGGGAAACAGGANCCNCCNTAGCCNGCGCCNGGGTAAATAAACTGATAACCAATGCGNGGGTCCGCCCCGATTCCTTTTCTTATCATTTCGGCATCTGCGCCCAGNGCNTCAGCCATATTTGCAATTTCGTTAATGAAGCTGATTTTCGTCGCCANCATTGCATTAGCCGCNTACTTTGTGAGCTCAGCGCTTCGCGGGTCCATAAANATGATTTTTTCATGGTTNCGATTGAACGCTTCGTANATTCGNCTCAGTTCGTCGCAGACNGCGTCNGAGTTGACCCCNATAATGATCCGATCNGGNCGCAANGCATCANCGACNGCTGANCCTTCNTTNAGGAANTCTGGATTAGAGCAAACCTCGAAAGAGAGGTTNTTTCCTCTGGNTTNAAGNTCCGCGGCGATCCANNCTGAGATCTCATCNACGGTGCCNACNGGTGATGTTGANTTNTTGATAATNACTTTNCGNGAAGTGCATNCCNGCTGCAATGCTNNTNGCNGCNCTTTNGATGTACTGNATGTCNACGNNNCCGTCNCTGGCNGACGGNGTNCCNACGCANATNAAGATGTAGTCACTGCNCTGNACNGANTCTTCNATNTCACTNGANAANCNCANGGCATTNTGNNNGANGCNTGCTTTGACNAGATCNTCNAGNNNAGGNTCANAGAAGGGNGNCCCGNTNNNNTGAATACGNTCTATGCGAGGCTTGATCNATATCCGCNCAGANNACTTGATGTCCNACATGGGCCANCACAGCAGCNTGTGTCAGCCCTACATATCCGCTCCCGAGCACNGTAATACGCATAGANATTNCTCCTNCATCCAAAGTTCTTGGTTGAGANGACTGATCGGTNTTTCNGCGCCGTGTGCAAGCCACTCGGCGAGCCTCCCGCTGACNTCCNGAAAGCGNANGTTGGGTGCCGNNGGNAGATTNTCNANCCACNNNGACGCAATANNGGNNTCGAGGTCGCNCATTGTGGTTGCGTAGCNTAGTTGCTCNAGCGCNGCCGCATTCGATAACTGNTCCATTTGCCTNGCNAGNGGNCGCGTCAGNACAGGTTTGCGCCACTGCAAGCACTCGGATATGAGTTCGAAGCCGCTGTTNCANATNACNCCGNTGCTTCCNGCAAGNTCAGATTTAAACCGCNCGAANGAGGCAGTTCNTCTCGCNACGTTGNCCTGCTGATCNTTTGGCAAANCGGCGGAATACTGNACGAANNCATGNNCTNNAAANCCNTTTAGCCACNNTGTAACNACNGANTGATCCTCNAANGGNAANTAGACNAGGATGTATTNANNGNTNTGGCAGCTNTNATAATCNGGCAGATCGAGAATGGGNGGCAGNGTCTTTTTATCGAATGGGTGCCAGTGCAGTCCTATTTGTCTTGCTACGGGAGCAAAGCGCGACATGACGTTACGCTGCAAAATTGTGCAGCCACTCTTCGGTGTTTTCTCTCCGAAAGCGTACTGATGCCCGATCCCGATGACTGGACGTTTCCTGATGATTCCTGCCCAAGCAGTCACAGGCTCATAGTCAGTGACGATCAGATCAAAGTCTTTAAGGCTGAGCGATAAGACGTCTTTTAGGAAAGCCAGATAGTTGTTTGACATGAGGGTTTTCCAATACTTGACGGTTCCGCCCTCGGTAACAAATGTCAGACCCCGGCGGTGTTCATAGTCACCAAACCGATCCATGTCGAAAAGCTTTTCCTCACTGCGGCCGGAGAAAAGCCAGGTCACCTCCAGGTCAGAATAGGCCGCGAGTGCTTTCGACATGGATCGCGCACGGCTTATATGACCCTGACCCGTCGCTTGAACGCCATATAAAATCCGCATTCAGACAGTGCTCACCAAATCAATTGAGATCGCCGCTATGGTGCTGCCGATGATTGCTCCCGCCATCACGTCGCAGGGAAAGTGCACTGCCAGCATTATTCGCGACAACCCTATAGCAGCCGCCCACAGGAAGAGGGGGTTATACGAGCCCACTAACAACATCCCCGCGATGGTGGCGAAGCAAAACGCCGCTGATGTGTGGCCAGAAGGGAAGCTGAACTGATCAGCAGGGACCACTACTGCTATCACACCCGGCACCACTTGCTCTGGGCGATTCCGTTTAAAACTGTTTTTGAGTAGGTAATAAATCGGGCGTTCGATGGCGAAGGCGAGCAAAAGCGCAAAGCAAAATCCTTCAGCGCCGGGTAT
>PAGS01000093.1 GCA_002705465.1 Halieaceae bacterium | reverse complement strand
AGAGGGCGCCGATGTGATCATCAGCATGCTGCCCGCAGGCAAGCACGTCGCGGGCACGTTCCTCGGCGAGGACGGTCTTTTGGCCAAGGTGTCGACTGACACACTGATTCTCGACGCCAGCACCATCGACGCGGCGACCGCGCGTCAGGTCGGCGAGGCGGCTGCCGAGCTCGGAATCGATTTCATGGATACCCCGGTATCAGGCGGTGTGGCGGCTGCCGCGGCCGGCACGCTCGCCTTTATGTGTGGCGGCAGTGCAGCCGCATTCGACCGGGCCACGCCGATTCTTGAAGGCATGGGCAGCGCGGAAAAAATCTTTCACGCGGGGCCCGCGGGCGCCGGCCAAGTGGCCAAGGCGGCCAACAACATGTTGCTGGCAGTGCACATGATCGGCACCTCAGAGGCGCTGGCCATGGGTGAAGCGCACGGGCTGGATCCAGCGGTACTCTCAGAGATCATGAAGGCGAGCTCCGGTAACAACTGGTCACTGCAGGTCTATAACCCTTGGCCCGATGTGATGGCGGGTGTGCCTTCCAGTAATAACTATCAGCCCGGTTTTATGGTCGATCTGATGGTCAAGGATCTGGGCTTGGCCTGTGAGGTCGCAGAAAGCTGCGGGCTCAATAACCAGATGGGCAAACAGGCCATGGCAGCCTATTCAGACCATCAGGGTGAGGGCAACGGCCCGCGGGATTTCTCTTCCATTCTGGAGTGGGTTAAAGCCCAGACCGGATAGGCGATCAGCGTGGAACTCGAACGGCCATTCCTGAAGTTACCGTTTGTTTTTGACTCGGCGGTATTAGCTGGTGAGGTTGAGCGAGTATTAGCAGGGGAGTGGCTGCCGCATCCCTCAGGCTTGCCCGGCAATACGGCAGTGCCTCTGATCGCCATCAATGGTGAACCCAAAGATGGCTTTGACGGTCAGATGGCGGCGACTCAAGTGCTCAAAGATTCCCCCTACTTGATGCAAGTGGTGAGCAGTTTTGGGGAGGTCGTAGCGCGAAGTCGTCTGATGCGTCTGGCCCCTGGCGCTGAGGTGCAGGAACACGTTGATTTCAACTACCACTGGTACAGCCGGGTAAGAATACATGTGCCGGTCATCACCGAACCGTCAGTGCGCTTTTTTTGTGGTCAGGATGAAGTACACATGGCCGCAGGAGAGGCTTGGCTGTTTGACTCGTGGCGTCGTCACCGGGTCGTCAATGGTAGTTCCTTAGATCGAATCCATTTGGTCATTGATATCGCCGGCTCGGCTCGTTTCTGGCGGATGGTCCGCAGCGTGCAGCGAGATGCCGACATAAGCGAGCCCAAGCGAGTGACTTTTAATGAAAACCTGAACCCCACCTTGATGACGGAGCGGTTTCCTGCCGCACCTGTCATGGCGCCCGGCGAGATGTCGGCAATCGTGACGGAGCTGATGGTAGATTGCTCAGCCAACCCGGATAACGATCAAGCCGTATTGGAGTACTACCACGATCTGCTGTTCGATCTAGTGCATGATTGGCGCAATCATTGGTCACTATATGGGTTTATGGCCGAGGGCATTGAGGGATATCAGAAACTGCTGCAAAAAGCTCAGGCTGCGTTAAAACCAGATCCCAGGGTATTGGTTACGCAGTCAAACAAAGTGGGTATTAACCCGATCATCAACCAGCGATTGCTTGCCGCCGCGCTGAAACCCAGCCGCGCTTCAGAGTTTGTTACGGGGCGTAGTTAAAGGCCGAGAAGTCCTGCTGGTACCGTTGCCAAAGCGCGTCCTTTAGCTCGTCGTCCAACAGATTCTGGTATTCATCATGCTCCGAGCGGTTGCGGTGGGGCAGCGTGGCTTTAGGCAAGGCGAGACGGTCGCATACGGTGTCAAAGTCAGCCTGTAACGACTCGTAGCGGCCAATGAAATCGAGTGCCATGTTGCTGGTTTCGTCGCAGAGTAGCGTGTGCTGAGGCGCGACCAGCACTCGCTTACAGAATTGGGGGCGCAGCAGCGCTCTCTTCATCCAATCGGTTGGATCTTGCTCGTAGCTAGGGTCGGTTCTTGCCAGAAAGGCGCAAACAGAGACGAACCGATCGAACGGGTGTCGCACAAAGGCGAAGCGGAAAAACTCGCTGATAACTTTTACGCCTAGGACGCTGCAAAGTTGTTGATAACTCACATGCCCATGATTGACTGCCGCGATCTCGGGTAACGGAGACAGCTGTTTCCCGAATCGTAACTGTTGTTCCCAGTCACTCTCGCTTAAATGGGGTCGCATCGCCTCTCTGATGGCGTGAGTCCCCGTTTTGGGTACTGCAAAAAACACAAACCGTCGCGAGCCAGAGAAAATCATTTTGGTGCTGCGATGTCGTAAGCTTCGAGAAGCTCTTCACCCAGAGCGCGTTTGAGCGGGTCCAGGTGGTGCTCAAAGTTGCACCACTGATCTAGCCCTGACCGATAAATAGGCTGCCGGACCTGCTCCGCGCTGGGTGTGCGGACAGTGCGGTCGGTCTTGTGGAAGTCCAGACAGGCTGACTCAAAGGGTAAGCCGCAAAAATCAAGTAGTCGGCGTACCTGGCTTTCAAGATTGTCCACCACATCCTCATGCTGCACTCGCAGCACAAAGCCTGGTAGTGCGGCATCCCAATGTTTCATCAGTTTCACGTATTGCCGATAGTAGGTGCCGATCTCTTCCAGCCCGTAAGAAAATTCCTGTCCTTCTCCCCAAAGCTGCTTGAAGCCGCTAAAGCAGCACGCCATGGGGTGCCGTCTGGCGTCGATGACTTTAGCATTGGGCAAAATCAGCTTGATGAGGCCAATATGGAAAAAGTTGTTTGGCATTTTATCGATGAAGAAAGGTGCATTTGAGCGATACACCTGCGTCTGTTCAATAAACTGTTCGCCAAACTGCTGGAAAAGAGAATCCTCAAGTTCGCTCACTATTCGCGGATATCGTGGCTCACCTTGCTCTGGTTGATCTCGTCCACGCAACCGCTTCGCCAGATCAAGTATGTTGTGGAGCTCCATGGTGCCATCGACTTGCGAGTGTGAAGCGAGTATCTGTTCTAGCAGCGTTGATCCTGCTCGCGGCAACCCCACAATGAAAATCGGATCGGGTGCACCAAAACCGGTATTCGCTTTTTGGGAAAACAAAGCTGGCGTGCATACCTCAATTTGCGCATCGATCCGCTTGGCCAGTTGTTGGGTGTCAAAGTGAGTAGTGGGGAGCTTTAACTGGTTACCTCGCGAATAAAAGGCAAAAGCCTCGTCATAGTCGCCAGCATCCTCAAGCGCCTTCCCCAGCGCAAAGCAGATCTGGATTCGATCTGCCCCCCCAACATGCTGAGTCTGATCTAGCGCTTTCATTCTCTGGATTTGTTCATCGTTGAAGCGATAGGACTTTGTATTTGCGAGACTCCAGTAGGCATCGCCGTGATCAGCCTTGATCTCTGCACTCGCAGAGAAGGCTTTGATGGCGGCTTCGCGATTGCCTTCGGCATTAAAAATGTGTCCTTGGCTGATCGGAATTAAGTGATCATTGGGAAAATCGTGCCGCAGTTCCTGGTAAAGCGCGCCCGCCTCCTCGACGCGACCGACTGCAAAGCATGCTGCTGCATAGGCCTTCTTAATTTGATCCCGATCATCGGGATGAAGGTCCCTCAGGGTCGTGGCGATGTCGAGCGCAGAGTGGAATCGCTGTCGTCGCATGACCACGTGAAACAACTGAATGGCGGCCGGTAAATTCTTAGGTTCCAATTCATGCAGGGTTTCTAAAATGAATTGCGCTTCATCTAATATATTTTTTCTTGTGAGAATTTCTGCCAGCAGACGCATACCCTCTGCGTGGGTTTTATTGTCTCGTAAAAAATATTTGCAGAGCCGCTCCGCGTCCTGCAGCTTCCCTGCTGATAGATATCCAATCACCGTCCGCAATTCTGGTGGGAGCGATCTCAAGAATCGGATCTGTTCCGTCGTCGCAGATAGTTTTTCGGGTGCAAAGGCTCGATGAAGCGGTTCAAGAAGCTCCCAGCTTTTGATGAGTGAGGCATCCAGCGCCACCGCCTTCTCCGCTGCGGCCAGCGCTTCGTCGGGCCGATTAAGGCTAAGTGAATTGAGCGCAATTTCTTGGTGTGCGCGTGCCATGTCTGGGTAATTCTGACTGAGATCATCCAGGACGCGAAGCGCAAGAGAAGCCTCGTTGGAGAGTCGATAGCACAGAGCTTTGAGGTAACCGAGATTTGGGTCCGTTGAATAGTCACGCCAGAGATCCTCGATGATGACACCCGCCTCGATGAGGGCGCCATTAGCGAGTTTTTGTTGGATGTCCTCTAGTGAATTGGCGGGAGCGAGGGTGGTCATATTGTAGTCTCGTCAAAAAAAAGGGCGATCAAATGATCGCCCTTTTGGCTGGTCAGCGATATCTCCTTCAGAAGGAGTACCCGAAACGGAGGCCCATGGTGCGTGGCCGCATCATGCTCGACTCAGGCGTAAACTTGCCCGCTGGTTGGACGACATACCCTTCCTCAGAGGTGAGGTTGGTAACAAACAATTCAGCGGTCCAATTGTCACGGCCGTAACCTAGGCCGAGGTTGATGGTGGTCGCTGCGTCGTTCACATAACGCGAGTTGGCCGGTACGTTACCATCAGAGGTGGCAACCGTACCAAAGGTGCCGCCTTCATTCTGGATATCGATGCCCGGGTCGTTTCCATAGGCAAGGTTATGCGTATCGTTCATGAAGGCCGCACTACCCGCGATGCCGCTGACGGTCTCGCCACGATATACCAAGGCCGCATTGACCCAGGCGTTACCATTCATGAAGTCGAAGTCGTATCGCGCTCGAATGTTACCGGAGAAGCTAGGAGCGAGTGGAAGCTCGGAGCCTTCTGGCACACTGACACCCTGAAGCTG
Organism: Halieaceae bacterium; assembly: GCA_002705465.1. Taxonomy (GTDB): domain Bacteria; phylum Pseudomonadota; class Gammaproteobacteria; order Pseudomonadales; family Halieaceae; genus Luminiphilus. Next base: position 3,394 of record PAGS01000093.1, on the reverse strand, counting down.
CTGGTTGATCCGAGTGAGCTCGGTGTCGAGGATACTCGCAGCACCCGAAAGGGTGAGGCGACCCGTGACTGCCCACATGAAGTCAAGATCCATACCGCGGGTTTCAGCATCACCAACGTTCTCCAGGAATACCAGGAACGCCACGTTGGACGGGTCAAAGCGCGCTACCTGCAGATCCGTGATGTCGGTTTGATAGAAGCTGGCATTTAACCGAAGGCGGTTGTCCAGTAGCTCCGACTTAATACCGATCTCCATATTTTCCAGCTCGTCTGTGGTCGCGACCGCCGGCACTACATAACCCTCGTAAATGCCAGACTGATTGCTCGCAAGCTGACCCGCATTCCGGTTCTGAGCCGCAGGACGATACCCTTCAGAGTAGACACCATAAACCATGATGTTGTCGTTGATTCTCCAATCCAGTGACACGCGGATGATAGTGTCATCCTCTTCCGTCACCCCGCTGCCATTGATGCTGGAGATATCTAGTCGACCATCCTTGATCGCTTGCAGTGTGGCTGCATTGCTGCCGCCGCCGCGGAACATTTCTTTAGCACTGCCACCATAGGTATCAGCTGCGCCGGGATAGTTCAGCAATCCGAGGAACTGATCGTCCGTCATGTTGCCTGCGTTGTAGGCACCCAAGGCTAGGAATCGATCAGTTGGGCTGTTACTGAAGCGGTGGCTATTACAAAAGCCATCGCCCGCGCCACCACCGCCATTACCGCCGTAACGGCAGCCAAACGAGAAGTTTGAGGCGCCTTGGAGTTGGGTTTCGAGGTCATACTTTCGAGCGCCAATCGTAGCCGTCAGGTTATCCGTAATGTCGAAAGCGATCTGCCCGAAGAACGCGAGTTCGTCCTCGGTTCGGTTGTAGTCGTTGTAAAAGGTCGTCAGCGGCCCCGTGGGTCCTACCTGATTGGTGCCCGCTACGCCAGGAATGGTGTAGTTGGCGAGTTGGTAAGGCGACTGCGCATTGGCGCCGTAGTAGTTCACCTGGAAGTCGCTGAAGGCGTCACCAGTTGAGTAATACTGGAACTCACCGATGGTGGTTGTTTCAACCTCGCTGAAGTAGACCCCTGCCATCACCCTCCAGCGGCGGTCTGGATCGGTGCTGATCCGTAGCTCGTGAGTCGTACGCTCGTTGGTAGTGGTATCGCGATACGCTTTCGTTGGGTCAAAGCAGGTATTTTGGTTCGTAGGGCCCGGATCTGCGTAGATGTTGCCGCTACACAGGTAATACGTGATGTATCCGCCACCGTTATTGTAGTGCGTATAGTCGATCAGCGATTCGATCTCGCGATCAAGGTAGCCACCCGCGTAAACAATGTCCAAACCTGCAATGCGGCCTTCAATTGTCAGTGTCGTGAGATCGAACTCATCCACATTGCTTTCGGGCTGAAACTTCGCCGATTTGTCCTCGCCGAGACTCGGATCCACCAAGAACGAGCCCTCTACATCAAGTTTTTGTGACGAATGCTGAACCAGTGCGCTCCAGTTGTCGTTGATATCCCACTTCACGCCAACTCGGTAGCCGTTGTAGGTTGCTTCGTTCCAATCGTCCTTGACCACGTCTTCGTTGGTTGCAGAATTGACAACCGTATCGGGGAAGCCGCTGAAGTAAGGCCCGTATCCAATGGAGTTACGATCGATAACGGGGCCTGACGGCGTGAAGGTGGAGGCGCTGTTGTCGATCCAGCCGCCCTGACGGTTGCTGTAACCCACGGCGCGAATGGCCAGGCTGTCGCCGATCGGCATATTAATCATGCCTTCAATGTTGCTGCTCGTGTCTCCGCCATGCGTCGACGACATGCCCACATCAACACGACCCTGCATTTCGCCGAGTACGGGCTTGTTGGTGATCATTCGCATGTTGCCGGCCTGCGAGCTGGCGCCGAAGAGCGTGCCCTGAGGGCCTGAAAGCACCTCGATGCGCTCTAAGTCAGCCGCATAGACGTCGAGGTTTCGTGCACCAAACGAGACCGGTGTCTCGTCAAGGTAGAGCGCCACGCCCGGCGCTGAGCCCTGCGCGGACGATACGGTGACAGAGCCCTGCTCGGTCGCTGAGCCGCGAATGTAGATTTCTCTCATGCCNGGTGCGTTACCGGCATCAACAACATTAGGTAGGAAATCGACGTAGTCGTCGAAGGTCATGATGCCCTGTGCGCGCATAGAGTCGCCCGAAAGTGCATTCACTGAAATTGGCACGTCCTGCAGGCTCTCCGCTTGCTTGGTCGCGGTAACCACGACTTCCTCAAGCTGCGCGTGAACAGAAGTTGAAGCCAAAGGCAGTAAAGCGGCACCTAGCGCTACTGCAAGCGGCAGGCGTTGAAAACGTTGGGGATGAGACATACTGGTTCCCTTTTTTCTCATGGCTGGAAAAGATGATTATTTTTTGAAAACTACAACCCCTAGGCTACCGCTTATAAACCCTGCCTGCAAACGGAAAACTTGTTTCAAACAAGGCAGTTAAGGTCTTTTGGCGGGCTTCAGGTACACTCTCGCCACGCCTGATGTACGAGCCCGATATGACCCAGCGCACCTCATCCCGCTTCACAATCGATAAAGCAGTCTTCTTTCCCGCATTGATTTTGCTATTCGGCGCCATTGTGATGGTGCTTACCATCCCCGAGAAAGGTAGCAACCCGTTTGCCGGCCTTCAGGCAGTGATCGTCGACACCGCAAGCTGGTTTTATGTCNTGATCGTGACGCTAATTGCGGTGATCGTCGTTTATCTTGCTCTATCTCGCTACGGAGACATCAAGTTGGGGCCCGACCATGCAGAGCCGGCTTACAGCTATATCTCTTGGTTTGCGATGTTGTTTTCCGCGGGCATCGGCATTGGCATGATGTTCTACGGCATTGCTGAGCCCGTGATGCATTTTCTGGCGCCGCCGAACGGTCCCGGGGGCACGCCGGCTGCCGCCACCGAGGCGATCCAGATCAGTTACTTCCATTGGGGTTTCAATGCTTGGGCGATCTACGCCATCGTCGCGCTGATTCTTGCCTATTTTGCTTACCGGCATGAACTGCCCCTGACACTGCGCTCCGCCTTTTACCCGCTCATTGGCGAACGTATTTATGGGCCTATTGGTGCATCGGTAGATGTCTTCGCTGTGATCTGCACTACCTGTGGTATTTCCGTCAGCCTCGGTCTCGGTGTGCTGCAGATCAACACCGGCTTTAATTACCTATTCGGCTTGCCGATCGATGTCTGGGTGCAGGTCGGGCTGATTTTTGCCACGATGGCGCTGGCTACGGTCTCTGTGGTGCTTGGACTGGACACGGGCATCAAACGCCTGTCTGAAATCAACATCGTTTTGGCGATGCTGCTTTTGTTGCTCATCTTGCTAACGGGCCCAACCGCCCTGCTGCTGGCGGGTACGCTCCAGAATTT
>PAGS01000079.1 GCA_002705465.1 Halieaceae bacterium | reverse complement strand
CATGGCACTGCCTTAGCGGAAAACTTGCCCGCGGCCCTATCTGGCAGGCAGTCGGAGCCTCAGGGCCTAAGGCGCGGTTCAATGCCCGCAGGAACGCCTCGTCAGTGAGCTCGGCAATAGCCGGATGCGCCGAGTCATCCAGCGACCAGACCATGGCGACCTTGCGGTCATCGGCAAGGGGTAACAAAGCGAGGGGCCCGGTGTCTAGAAAAGCCTGCCAACAGCTGTCGAGATGATGTGTTGCAAGGGCCACCGTCCCCACAATCGCGCTTTGATCATAACTCCACTGCCTGACCGGCATTGCGGTCAACTCCCGTACCCGGGACCGCGCACCATCAGCCCCCACCACCAGCGCCGCACGGAAGATTTTTCCCCCATCGCACCCGATCTCCCAACCACCGTCTATAAAGTTCATGGCTGCGAGTCCGTGCTCCCACAGCACCTCGACCCGTGGACAGCCTTCTGCGCAAGTCAGAAGCGCCTGCAGCGTGAGACGGTTTTCAACAATGTGCCCTAGGAAGGGTGTCTGAACATCGCGCGCGTTAAAATCAATACGGCCACTACCCTGAGCATCCCAAACCTGCATGCCCGTGTAGCACGCTTTTCGATTCTCGGGTATCTGCGACCAAGCGCCCAGATCATCCAAAAAGGCAACGGACGCCGGCGTCAAGGCGCTCACCCGCAGATCCCACTCGTTGATGTCCCAGCCATCAGCGGGGGTCTGGGGCCTGCTCGCTCCGTCAATCACGGTAACGCCGATACCCGCGCGGCCCAGTGCGATAGCCAGAGATAACCCCGCCACGCCGGCGCCCACGATCAACAGGGCTTCGCCTGTGGTCGCCTTAGTGGCGCGCATCGCGATGTCCGGTGCCAAGCCGTGCCAATTGCGCGCGCGCCCCGGGTAAGAGGTCGAGCAGGGCAAGAGAGACATTTCTGGGCGCATCGAGCAATGGCCCCCGGCGGTCAAACAGCGTCGACAGTGCATCCGTACTGCGCGTCACGAGAAATTGTTCATCAGCGGCATGCCTCAGGTAGGTCGCCAGGCTATCCAGCTCCCCGATTGGCTCACCATTCGAGATTGCATCAGCCAAAGACCCTGCGAGCATGTCAGCCTCTCGCAAGGTGAGGTTGAGACCTTGTCCCGCGACGGGGTGCAGAGTATGGGCAGCGTTGCCTACCAACAAATACCCGGAACGAAATTGCTCCGTGGTGGCGAGGCGACCCAAGGGCCATTGGCTACGCTTACCCACCGCCCTGACACGACCTAGTCGCCACCCAAAAGCGCCCTGAAACTCATTGATAAAAGCGGCATCGTCGAGCTGGCTGACAACAGACAGCTGGACATCACACATGGACCAGACAACGTTGTAGCGCTGCTCGGAGCGATTGCCGGAGGGCAGCGGCAAGACCGCTAACGGACCGTGCGGCGTGAACCGCTCGAAGGCGCGACGGCCCTGCTCACCCGGGAAGCTCGCGTTGAATACCACCGCATGATTATTTGACGGGCGCTCATTCACCTGAATACCTAATGTTTGAAACCAGTCAGGCATGACCCCCGCGGCGAGCAACACAAGGTCTGCGCGCAGTTGCTCGCCTTCCTCAGTCTCGACCCCGGGACCGGCTCCATCGACAAGTAGATTTGAGCATCGCAATGGCGCACGAACCTGAATGCCCAGCGCCTCGGCTCTGGCCAGTAATGCGCGCCCCAATTCATGGTTTTCCACAACATACCCGAGTGCGGGCGTTCCGAGATCTGAGGCCGTCATCAGCGTGCTGCCAAAATGACCGCGATGGGAAACGTGGATTTCCTCGATCGAGCCTGCGAAATCNANCAGCGCNGGCCAGACCCCCCAGCGATCGAGCTGCNCTACNGAGTGCAAATTNANGGCAGAAGCNCGAGTATCAAGCGGGTTAGGCGTGCCGGAGCGGAAAGGATGCGCCTCCAACACNGTGATCTCCANCCCCGCGACTTCGNTCGCCAGCGNNATGGCAAACGACAGCCCGGCGAGGCCGCCGCCAAGAACCAGAACNTGCGCNCTGTCNGTCATGAGGCCNGCAACATCAGCGCCTCGATCTCNTCAGCGCGCTTGGGTACANCNNCNGTAAGCACGTCGCAGCCTTGCTCGGTCACTACGACATCGTCCTCAATGCGCACCCCAATGCCACGCCAACGCTTAGGTACCTTGGTATTGTCGGCGGCGATATAAATACCGGGCTCGATGGTCAATGCCATGCCGGGCTCCAGCTGGCGCCAGCGACCGTCCACCCGGTATTCACCCACATCGTGAACGTCAAGACCGAGCCAGTGNCCCGCNCGGTGCATATAAAATTCNCGATAGGCCTCGGCTTTGATCANNTCCCGCTCCTTGCCACGGAGTAAGCCTAGCTTGATCAAGCCCCTCGTGATCACCCGAACAGTCGCATCGTGGGGTTGGTTCCACGTATTACCCGGCCGAACTTTNGCGATNGCTGCTCGCTGCGCCTCAAGCACCANGTCNTAGATCGCGCGCTGCTCAGNAGAGAACTGCCCNCTGACCGGAAAGGTGCGCGTAATGTCNGCGGCGTAGCCTTGGTATTCNCATCCGGCATCAATNANGACCAGGTCCCCGGCGCGCATCTTGGAAGCGTTNTCGGTGTAGTGCAGTACNCATGCGTTTGCGCCGGAACCCACAATCGAGTTGTAGGCGGGGAAACGCGCACCNTGCTCTGCGAANGTATGTTGAATCGCCGCCTCCAGATGATACTCATAGCGACCGGGCTGACACTCCTGCATNGCACGAANATGCGCTGCCGCACTGATCTCGCCCGCTTTGCGCATGACGCGCACCTCNGCAGCAGATTTAATCAGTCGCTGCTCATGCAGCANAAANGCAAGATCGGTGAAATCAGCTGGCGGCGCGGCCCCNGTCCTCACCAGCTTTCGGATCTGATTCACCCAACCCATCACCCGCTGATCAAACACGTCGTCGTGACCCATGGAGTAATAGATTCTCTGGGTTCCCTCGATCAAACCGGGCAGGATCTCATCGAGATCGTCGATCGGAAANGCGTCATCAACGCCCAAGTAGGCAACGGCTCCCTCGGGGCCAAGGCGGTAACCNTTCCACAATTCCATGTCGGGATCCCGTTCTCGGCAAAANAGCACTACCTGCCCCTGCCTNCGGCCGGGCACGAGGACCAAGACAGCGTCGGGCTCCTCGAAGCCTGTCAGGTAAAACAGATCNCTGTTCTGGCGAAAGGGATACTCCGTATCGCGGCTGCGAGTCACTTCCCGACCACCTGGAACAATCGCGATGGTGTGTTTGTCCATCATGCCCATCAGGTTTTTTCGGCGACGGGCGAATTCGGCTTTGGAGATNTTCACGGCGTGCTTCCTGTNATGCTTGCTTCCTGTAATGCTTGTGCCTCGGTAANNATGTTGATGGCAGCGAAACGAATGTATTCGANAATGTCCTCCAACTGACGCTCCGCTTCNTCCGAATCAGTTTCTTCNGGGTCTACCTGNNCNATCGCAGCCATATCTTTCAGCGCGTCNGCNGTCATCCCCGGTATCGGATCGCCTGTCGCCTCACGCTGGGTAATACCTTGAGTGAAGCCAGACAAAAACCCGCGACTCCATTCNGACACNGAAAGCAGCCGCTCCTCCAGAGAGGCATCATCTGCNGGCAGNAATGGCTGAAAGGNATAGTCGGCATCCTGTATCGCCGANAANGTNGCCAAACTCAAACGNGAGACAAANTCGACCANATCGCCGGTAAGATCAATCGCCAGTGATTTCTCNAGCGCCGCGACNGTTGCGGCAAAATGGTGCTCNTTTTTCGGNCTGAAGCCNGCGCCAAGGAGCCCGGCCATAGCGCCGTGCAAAGCGGAGGGGTTGAGCGTNTGGCCTGCGTTGAACAGGCTNTCGGCTGCNTCATCCCANGTGGGCATNTCTTCGAAGGCGCCAAGCGCATCAAGTAACACTTCNGGAGGCTTCCTCGTNTCTGTTTGGAGCGGNGCACNATNGCGCTCATNCCNGCGNCATCNNGTTCCNCCGCACAGGTTGTTCCGCCCGCTCGCGCGCCACACATTGACCCAATAAAAGGACGCGCATTATAGTGCTGGCTCCCAACCAATGCAGTGTAACCCTCGTGGCGGATAACCTCATCCTGGCGCTGGAAAAAAAAGTGAACGATCTCATCGAGCTGAGTCGTGAGCTGAATCGTGAAAACCGCGCCTTAAAACTCCGAGCGGCCGAGCTGCAACGCGAGAGACGCGAGCTACTGGAGCGACAGCGCCAAGCTAGCGAGCACGTAGAGACCTCTCTGGCGAGATTGCGCTCTCTGGATGGTGGCGCATGAACCGGCCCAACACGGTCAGCGTGGATATTCTCGACAAGGAATATCAGGTTGCCTGTCCCCCCAATGAGGAACTGGCTCTCGCAAATGCCGCCAGGTACCTCGATCAACATATGCGTGATATCCGCTCTACGGGCAAAGTCATCGGCTTGGAGCGCGTGGCGATCATGGCAGCTTTGAACATCAGTCATGAGTTGCTGGCACTCAAAAGCGGCGACAACCCCATCGAATCCAGTGAAGAGCAGGAGCGGCTCTCGGCTCTGAACAGCCAGCTTGATGAGGTCCTGTATCAGCTCCGCCAGCTTGAAATTAATTAAAGCCGCGATACGCTATACTGACAGTGGCCTGAAGTATTTGCCAGACGATTCGTCCTCGAGCCGATAATGCAGTACCCGGAGTCCACTTCCGTGGTTGTTGTGCAAGCCTGGCCCGCACCGGGAAGCCTGAAGCCACGTGGTGGTCACCACCTTGAGCCGCAGGGTTCAAGGGCCTATTCGTCAGCGGTACCGCGGGTCATTTTTTCTTCCCTGCCTCGGGAGAGCCTGGCGCGTGGGGGCGGACTTCCAGTTCCGTTCCTGAAACATACCTGCCTTGAGTGAGTTGCCGCATTTGAAGCGACGTTTGCGCGTGCAACTTCGGACCGAACGAGACGCACTGAGTGCTGCGCAACGAGCAGTCTTTGTAGATCGTGCACTGAAGCATCTCCTAGACTGGGAACCGTGGCAGGGAGCCCGCACGGTGGCCAGCTATCTGCCACACGAATCCGAATTCGATCCAACACCACTGATGTCACTCGCGATTCAGCAGGGGAAGCGCGTCGCATGCCCGCGGGTTGTCGATCAGTCTTTGCAATTTCACAGATGGGAGCAGGGTGACCCGACCGAGCCCACCATTGGCGGGGTTTTGCAGCCGCTGGGTTCCGCCGATCGGGTGGCGACGCAGGACATCGACCTGTTTATCACGCCATTGCTCGGCTGCGGCAGAAGTGGGATGAGGCTCGGCTACGGCGGAGGGTTTTACGATCGTCTTTTTGAGCGAGTATCGGGCTTTCGTCTGGGCGTAGGTTTTGCTGTTCAGTCAGTCGATGACTGGGAGGCGGAGGCTCATGACCAGCGGCTCGACGGTTTTCTCAGCGACGCCGGGCTGACCCTGTTTTCCTAAAGCCGTTTCGGCATGGCTCAATCCGTATTCAGCCGACCCAGATACTCGAGATACGCGGGGTTATCGCTCTCCTCCCAAAACGGATATCCGAGGCGAAGCAATGCTTTCCTCAGTTGGGCACGCTTGCCTGGCGGAACCTGCATGCCCACCAAAATGCGGCCATAGGCTGCGCCGTGGTTTCGGTAGTGAAAAAGCGTAATGCTGAACTCATTGCCCAGCGCATTCAGAAACTGGAGCAGACTGCCCGGACGCTCAGGAAATTCCACGCGAAAAACAATTTCCTCGCCGATGTCGTCGGGCTGGCGGCCCCCTATCATGTGCCGAAGGTGTAATTTCGCAGTCTCATTGTCAGTCAAGTCCAGAACGCGATAGCCCCCCTCCCGCAGATTACGCTGCAGTGCATCGAGGCTGTCATCACCCGGCGTCACCGTCAGCCCCACAAAGACGCGCGCGGCGGCAGCGGTTTCGTATCGGTAATTGAACTCGGTGACATTGCGCTTGCCGATGGCATTGCAGAATGCTCTGAAAGCGCCGGGCCGCTCTGGGATCGTGACGCTCAGCACTGCCTCGCGTCGCTCACCAATCTCCGTACGCTCCGATATGTACCGCAGGCGGTCAAAGTTGGTGTTGGCACCGCTGACGGTTGCCGCCATCGTCGCACCAGAAATACGGTGCTGGAGCGCATACTTTTTCATTCCCGCCACCGCCAGTGCACCGGCAGGTTCAGCGATAGCGCGTGTGTCCTCGAAAATATCCTTCACCGCGGCACAAATTTCGTCTGTGCTCACGGTCATGACGTCGTCGACGCTCTCGCGAATTAACCGGAATGTCTCCTTACCCACCTGGGCCACCGCGCAGCCATCGGCGAATAAACCGACCTCCCGTAGTGTCACTCGCCGACCTTTATGCAGTGCCGCCTGAACACAGGCCGCATCTTCAGGCTCCACACCAATAATTTTGGTCTGCGGCCAGACGTATCGCAGGTAGGTCGCCATCCCCGCCAGCAACCCACCGCCACCGCAGCAGACAAATACATAGTCCAGCGGACGTGAGGCCTGACGCACCAGTTCCACGGCAACCGTGGCCTGACCGGCAATAACATCGGGGTCATCGAAGGGGTGAATAAACGTCAGCCCCTCTGCCTCTACCAGCGCGGCGGCGCGCACCGCAGCGTCATCAAAAGAATCTCCGCTCAATACAACCTTGGCACCGAGGGCCCGAACTGCCTCAACTTTGATCAGCGGTGTGGTCACAGGCATCACGATCTTGGCCTTGATACCCAACTTCGACGCCGCAAGTGCAACACCTTGCGCGTGATTTCCGGCCGATGCAGCCACAACGCCTGCTGCCCGGGACGCTTCATCCAGATGAATCATCTTGTTGTAGGCACCCCGGCACTTGAATGAAAAGACGGGTTGCAGATCCTCGCGCTTCAGGAGGGCATGGTTGCCCAGCCGAGCTGATAACAGCGGTGCAGGATCGAGAGGGGTCTCCCGAGCAACGTCATAGACCTGCGCGTTGAGAATTCGCTTGATGTAGGACTGCGCCATGGCGTTTAGGTTTGAATAGAAAGCCTGCGATGATACGGGCTTCCCCTAGGCATGACACGGTCAGTGCTTGGCAAAATGCCCACTCGAAAAGCGGGCCTTCGGTGCGCTAAGCGGCGTACTTCGCCTGCATCTCCGATAGCGATAGCGGAGTAATTTTGGAAGCATTTCCCGCCGTCCCGAATGCCTCGTAGCGGTCGATACAGATCGCTTTCATGGCCTCTAGGCTCGCCGCCAAATACTTCCGTGGGTCAAACTCCGCGGGGTGCTCAGCGAGAAAACGCCGAATCGAGCCTGTTGATGCAAGCCGAAGGTCGGTGTCGATATTGACCTTCCGAACACCATGCTTGATCCCCTCAACCACCTGCTCCACCGGCACACCATAGGTCTCGGGTATTTCGCCCCCGAACTCATTGATGACGGCCAACCAGTCCTGCGGCACCGCGGATGAACCATGCATGACCAAATGCGTGTCGGGGATGCGGCTGTGAATGGCCTTGATACGGTCCATCGCCAGAATATCCCCGGTTGGGGGCCTGGTGAACTTATAAGCGCCGTGGCTGGTGCCGCAGGCAATCGCCAGCGCGTCAACGCCGGTATCAGCAACAAATTGAGCGGCCTCCTCAGGGTCAGTCAGCAGTTGGTCATGGCTCAACTTTCCCGCGGCGCCAATGCCGTCCTCCTCGCCCGCTTCCCCCGTTTCCAAAGAACCGAGGCAACCGATTTCACCCTCGACGGAAACGCCGCAAGCATGCGCGATGTCAACAACATGACGCGTAACACCTGCGTTGTAGTCGTAGTCCATGGGCGTTTTACCATCCTCGCCGAGTGAGCCATCCATCATCACTGAACTGAAGCCCAGTTGAATGGAGCGCTGACACACTGCAGGCGAGGTCCCGTGGTCCTGATGGACAACGACCGGCACATGAGGAAATTCCGTCATTGCCGCCTCCATCAGAGCACGCAGAAACGGGGCGCCGGCGTATTTCCGTGCGCCAGCGCTGGCCTGCATGATCACCGGGGAGTCAGTCTTGTATGCGGCCTCCATAATTGCCCGGGTCTGCTCAAGATTATTGACATTAAAAGCGGGCACGCCATAGCCGTGCTCGGCTGCGTGATCCAGCAGTTGCCGCAAGCTAATCAATGCCATTAGCGGAGTCCTCGTTCTGCATAGGTTGCCAACACCAGATTATCAGTATCACGACGCGTGGTCAGCACGCGCCCTCAGCGCCGCCACGGCAGGTAGTTCCTTGCCCTCTACGTATTCAAGAAAGGCACCGCCTCCCGTCGAGATATACGAGACGCCGCTTGCCACATCGAAAAGATCGATAGCCGCCAAGGTATCCCCACCGCCTGCCAGAGAGAAACCTTCACTGGCAGCAATCGCCTCTGCCAACACCCGCGTGCCTGCAGCAAAAGGGGCCTGCTCGAATACGCCGAGGGGTCCGTTCCATAGAATGGTGGCAGAGGTGGCAACCCGCTCGGCAATGCCTGCGGCCGTCTCGGGCCCGACATCCAGAATCATGTCATCTCCGGCTACCTCCGCAGCCAGCTTGACCTCAGCACGATGCCCTGCGTCGATCCCGGGTGCGACGACGACATCGACGGGCAACGGAATATCGACCCGGTCCATCAGGCGTCGCGCCGTATCTACGAGGTCCCATTCACACAACGAATTGCCTACCGAATAACCCGCCGCTGCGAGGAACGTATTGGCAATACCGCCTCCCAAAATCAAGCTGTCACAGCGCTGTGTGAGCGAATCCAGCACCTGTAATTTTGTCGACACCTTGGAGCCGCCCACCACCGCGAGCATCGGCCGACGTGCATCGGTCAAGGCCCGCGCCAGAGCGGTCAACTCGGCATGAAGCAACGGACCCGCACAGGCCACTGGCGCGGCGTGGGCAACCCCATGAGTCGACGCCTGGGCACGATGCGCAGTGCCAAAAGCATCCATGACAAAGACATCGCAGAGCGCCGCATAATCGGCTGCCAGCGCAGCGTCATTTGACGCCTCTCCCTCGTTAAAGCGGACGTTTTCCAGCAGCACCACGTCACCGGGCAGAGGCGCGACCTGCCGCCACTTTTTGGCCATCAACACATCGCGTCCAATTAACTCCGACAGCCGCGCCGCGATCGGCGCCAGGGAGGCCTGCTCTGTCCACTGCCCTTCGACCGGGCGTCCCAGATGAGACATCACGATCACCGCGGCGCCCTGATTCAGTGCGTCTACCAAGGAAGGGGCCGCTGCCCGTAACCTCGCGTCATTGGTGATCTCACCTTCGCGGAGCGGCACATTGAGATCCTGACGGATCAGGACACGACGACCGGAAAGGTCGAGGTCACTCATCAGCTTCACTGCGAACCCTCACTCGGCGGCGATAGCGAGTGGTTTATCCGCGCCTCCCATGCCAACGCAACGTCGAGCATGCGGCTGGCATAAGCCCATTCGTTATCAAACCAAATGAGGATCTTCGCCAGCTTACCTGCCGCGACCTGGGTCTGCTTGGCATCGACAATGGCAGAGGCCGCCTCACCTGCGAAGTCGCAGGAAGCAAGTGGCTCGAGGGAATAATCCAGAACGCCAGACAACTTGCCCTCGGAAGCTGTCCGGAGCGCTGCATTGATCTGCTCGCTATCACAGGACAGGGTCGTCGCCACACTCAGCTCAATCGCCGACACCTTGGTGGTGGGCACGCGCAGCGCATGTGCAGACAGTTTGCCCGAAAGCGCAGGCAGAATCCGCTCGATCCCCACAGCCAACCCGGTATCGACCGGGATGATGGACTGCGATGCTGCTCGCGTTTTGCGCAGGTCCGTGTGGTGGTAGGCGTCCAGCACCGGCTGATCATTCATGAGGGAATGGATGGTAGTGATCGTCGCTGCCTCGACACCAAATGCCTCGGACAGCGTCGCGAGAACAGGTACCACTGCATTGGTCGTACACGACGCCGCCGACACAACATCCATGTCCGCCGAGAGCGTCTCGGTATTCACCCCATAAACAATGGTTGCATCCACATCAGACTCGGCAGGATGGGAAAACAACACCCTCCCCGCGCCGCTGTGCAAGTGCTGCTCCGCGGTCGCACGATCGGTAAAGGCGCCGGTGCATTCAAAAACCAGATCAATGCCAAGCTCCCCCCATGGCAATGCCGCAACATCGGGTTCGTGGCTCAGCGGCACCAGCGAATGGTCAATTGCCAGCAATGACCCGGACAGGGCAATACGGCCCGGGTAACGGCCATAATTGGAGTCGTATCGAGCGAGGTGCGCGACCGTGTTTGCATCGGCAATCTCGTTAATGGCAGCAAGCTCAAACCGCGCTTGGGCATCCTCGCGGGTGCGATAGACGCGTAACAGCGTGCGACCGACCCGTCCAAAGCCATTAATGGCGAAGCGCATCATGGGTCAGTCGAGAATCACATCCTCGACCGCGGCAACCACGTTGTCCACGGTCAAGCCAAAATGCTGGAATAGCGCAGCGGCCGATGCCGATTCACCGAAGGAGGTCATGCCAACTACCCGGCCATCTAGCCCTACATACTTGTACCAAAAGTCTGTATGACCCGCCTCCACCGCTACGCGCGCCAGAACCTCACTGGGTAGCACCGCCTCGCGGTAGCCTGCTTCCTGCGCGTCAAAGACTTCGACGCAGGGCATCGAGACCACTCGGATGCCGCGGCCTTCGCTCGCTAGCCGGGCAGCCGCCTCGACGGCGAGCGCTACTTCCGAACCCGTGGCAATCAGGATGGCGTCGAGGCTACCTTGCTCACTCACCAATATATAGCCACCGCGATGCGCACCCGCGACGTGCTCCGCGTTGGCGACTTGGGAGGGCAACGTCTGCCGCGAGAACACCAGCGCAGTCGGACCTGAGTCCCGCTTTACTGCCTGCTTCCAGGCGATCGCCGATTCCACTGCATCGCAGGGCCGCCAGGTATGCAGGTTCGGCGTGGCGCGCAGGGCTGTTAACTGCTCGACGGGTTGGTGGGTGGGGCCGTCCTCGCCCAGACCGATTGAATCATGCGTAAACACATATAAAACCCGCTGGCCCATCAGCGCTGACATGCGCAAGGCGTTGCGAGCGTATTCCATAAAGATCAGAAATGTTGCGCCATATGGGATAAACCCACCATGGAGGGCGACACCGTTCATGACGGCAGCCATTGCGAACTCACGCACGCCGTAGTACACATAATTGCCAGCGGCATCCCCGGCGGAAATCCCTTTGGCGCCAGACCACAGCGTCAGGTTGGAGCCGGCCAAATCGGCAGAGCCTCCGAATAGCTCGGGGAGACAGGGGCCCAGTGCGTTCAGCGTTTGTTGCGAAGCCTTGCGTGATGCCACGTCCGCCGCAGCCGCCACGCAGTCGCTGATATAAGCGTCGGCCTGCTCGTCAAAATTGGCGGGTAATTGCCCTCTCAGGCGCCGGAGCAACTCATCAGCCAGGTCGGGGTGGCTGCTTCGATAGGCGTTAAAACGGGTTTGCCACACCGCCTCCTGCTCGGCACCCGCGGCGCGACAGTCCCATCCCTCGCGAATGCCCTCGGGCACCTCAAAGGGTGCATGGGGCCACTGCAGTGCCTCGCGGGTTAGGGCAACCTCATCCTCACCCAGTGCAGCACCATGGCAGCTCTCAGTGCCTTGCTTGTTAGGGCTTCCCTTTCCGATCACGGTCTTGCAGCACACCAGTGTGGGCCTGCTTGATTCAGCTTTGGCGGCCAGCAGGGCGGCCTCAACCGCCGCGGCATCATGACCATCAACCGCTGGTATGACTTGCCAGCCATAGGCTTCGAAGCGGCCGGGCGTGTCATCAGTGAACCATCCCTCGACCTCGCCATCGATGGAGATCCCGTTGTCATCATAAATCGCAATCAGTTTGCCCAAGCCGAGGGTGCCGGCCAGTGAGCAGGCCTCGTGGGAAACGCCTTCCATCAGGCAGCCGTCTCCGAGGAACACCCAGGTATGGTGATCCACAACCGCGCGCCCCTCACGGTTGAACTGGCCGGCCAGCGTTTTCTCTGCCAACGCCATACCCACCGCATTGGCCAAGCCTTGCCCCAGAGGACCTGTAGTCGTCTCGACGCCAGGGGTGTACCCATACTCGGGGTGGCCCGGCGTTTTACTATGCAGTTGCCGAAATTGCTTGATGTCTTCGATACTTAGGTCGTAACCGGTCAGATGCAGCAAGGCATAAATCAGCATGGACCCGTGCCCATTGGATAGCACAAAGCGGTCTCGATTCGGCCAATCCGGGTTGGCGGGGTTGTGGCGCATCACGCGGTTCCAGAGGACTTCGGCAATGTCTGCCATTCCCATCGGAGCGCCGGGATGGCCGGAGTTTGCGGCCTGAACCGCATCCATAGCCAACGCGCGAATGGCGTTGGCCAATTCAATTTGAGAGGGCATCAGAGCTCCGGGGTCATACAGCGGGGTGTATTGTCAGGTAAGCGACGCCTACGATCAATTGCCAACCGCGGACAAACTTTCTGCACCTGTGATTGGTCACGCTGGGTGAGACGATGCTACACATCACAGGACATGCCAAACTGGAGGCTGGACTCAGATTATTTCGGACGCTCGGATGGAAACGAATCAGCCACACACTCAAGCTTTGCCCGATGCCATTATGAATACTCTGCACTTAAGGATAACGTTTCTCCTAGCATTAGTTTGGGCTTTTCTTGCTTCTGCCGGCTGCCACCGAGGCAACAGCCCGGACACAGAGCAGTGGTCGAGCGAGGTCTTGTCAGCGATTGAGCAAACTTCAGCCATGCCAGACTTGGCGAATCTTCAGGTAGGCCTGTCCTCCGGGGACATGACTTCTCAACAAGCAGTTGGCATGTACCTTAGACGAATCGAGTTGCTCGACAGGACAGGCCCAAGGTTAAGGAGCATCATTGCCGTGAACCCCCAGTCTCTGGAGGAAGCGAAAAAAAGCGACCAGCGCCGGCTGGCGGGCGCAACGCTCGGCCCCTTGGATGGTGTTCCGGTATTGATCAAGGACAATATTGAAACACGCGACCCCTTGCCCACCACAGCAGGTTCATCCGCATTACTCAATAACTTCAGCGAAGAG
The DNA here is from genome assembly GCA_002705465.1 of Halieaceae bacterium. Classification (GTDB taxonomy): domain Bacteria; phylum Pseudomonadota; class Gammaproteobacteria; order Pseudomonadales; family Halieaceae; genus Luminiphilus. The sequence continues at coordinate 31,765 of PAGS01000079.1, read as the reverse complement.
GACAGCCCCATCATTGCCAAGCTCCGATCAGGCGGCGCAATCATTTTGGGCAAAACGAATTTAAGTCAGTGGGCCAACTTTCGATCTACTCGCTCAGTGAGCGGCTGGTCATCGTTAGGGGGGCAGGTGAAAAATCCACACATACTTGACCGCTCCCCTTGCGGTTCCAGCTCTGGCTCAGCTGCAGCCATTTCAGCGGGATTGGCGCCCATTGCGCTTGGCACAGAAACCAATGGCTCAATCATCTGCCCGGCTCATGTCAACGGTATCGTGGGGTTCAAGCCCACCGTGGGCTTGCTACCAACAAAAGGCATCGTGCCAATCTCAGAGACACAAGATACCGCCGGGCCCATGACCAGGACCGTGGGAGACGCGATAACTTTGATGGATGCCCTCACCGGCAGCAACCGGTTCTCAGCGGCTGCACCAGTTGAATTGAATCAGCTTCGACTAGGCGTGTTGCGTTTTGCCCAGGGAGATGATCGGCAAATCAACGAGCGATTCAACGACACACTGGTACGGCTCTCAAACGCGGGGGTTACGCTCGTCGATATCGATTCTTTTCAACTTTCAGATCCGGACTACTGGCGAAATGAACTAATCGTTCTGGANATAGAGTTTGCNGATNCGCTCAATAAGTTTNTAANNGATCGCGCTNACCGNCTGCCCGTNGCCTCTCTAGNGGCGCTGATCGAATTCAACTTAGCTCANNGTGATACCGAACTNGCANTGTTCGAACAAGAGCACTTCATATCTTCAGCCAATAGGCCCTCTGTTGGCTCTCCAGAGCATGAGATGGCGCTGAGTGCTATCAGAGCGGCCAGCGGCCAGAATGGCATTGATCGGCTTCTAGGTGAGGCCAACGTCGATCTGCTCATAGCGCCTTCGGGGCCGCTCTCTCCTGCGATTGATTTCATCAACGGGGACGTCTGGCCACCTTGGGTCGGTGCGGGTCACCATGCGGCTGTTGCCGGCTATCCACACTTGTCTATCCCAATGGGCGTTGTACGTGGCTTGCCGCTTGGCATGTCTGTCATTGGCGCTATTAATGATGATGTAAATGTGCTGTTGGCAGGACAGGCAATCGAGGGCATCGTTGGTCCGGCGCCCATCCCGAAGTTTTTACCTTCGGCATCGAGCCANCCCNAAATACGNTCTTCAATTGAAGGCNNGCGNTGAACTCAACCGGGTTTTATCTNCGNTTGGNTGGAACCGGGCANATTTGCGNNNNGCANATNACTCGNTANTNAGACGNCNAGAATTNTNNTAGGCATAAAAAAAGCCGCCCNNAGGCGGCNTTGTCGTNACGGTCTGTCTCTGGACGACTAGAAGCGCACCGTGATGCTTCCAGTGACATAACGACCAATAAGGTCATAAATGCCGTTTGCACCCAGACTGTTCATGCCGTAAGGCGGCTCGTCATCGAAAACGTTTCGCACTGCTAGGCTTAAATCAACTTTTTCGTTGAAGGAATACCCTACAAAAGCAGTGTGCAACCAATAATCGTCGATTCCGGGTATGTCATAAAAACGATCCGGAATATCCTTATCCTTAACAGCGCTGGACTGATAAGCGGTTTGCCAGTTGAAGCGCCAGTTGTTCAGCAGATAAGTCAAGCCTAGGTTTACCCGAGTATCCGAATTGCCAATAAGGCCTTTGACGTCGTTAATGTCAGTCTCAACACCGGTCACCGAGAACTCATCATCTTTGATGAAGAAGGCGCCGCCATTCAGACTAAACGCTCCAGGAATCGCAGTGAAATCGAAATTCCAGCGAAAGTTTAACTGGTACGCTTTGAGAATGCTGAATCCCGCGTTGGTCTGACCTGTAAGGAAGCCATCGATCTGGAAGTTGGCGTCCCGCTGGAAGCTATTACAAGGGGCCGAACTCAAGTCTCCACTGTCGTAGCAGCTCTCCATAAGGGTGCCAAGACCCAGGCTCTCGATGGCATTTGTCAGTTCGATATCGACATAATCCAAAGAAACCGTCAGATCTTCAGTGAACGCGGGACGGTAGACAAAGCCGATAGAGTATGCCTCTGATCGTTCGTTCTCGAGGTCGGGATTACCACCAGTTAAGCCGGCTTGCGAGGCGTTCACGACGAATGACTCAAATGTTTCCGGGTCATAATTGGCGCCCGATGCCTGAGCTTCTGCAAGACAAGTCGCACGACGAGTCGCTGGCGATGGGCCCGAATCCAGATAACGCGGGTCACAAGGGTCGTTCGCGAAAGCGAATGTCTCAGACTGAGGCAAGAACAATTCGACAATAGATGGTGCTCTGACAGCCTCAGTCACGTTGCCTCTGAGTGTCAGCTCACCAACAACTGGAATGTCCAAAACAACGCGTGCACCAACATTCCAGGTATCGTCTCGTCCAGCATTTGAGTGATCTACCTCACGATACGCCGCCTCAAGCTCTACAGCGGAGAGGACGGGTAGCCAATCTGGATCAATCAACGGCATGATCGTCTCTACATAGTATTCCTTGGTATCAAACCCGCCAGCCATTGGCGCCAGCGCTGCGGTTCTACCGCGACCGTTAGCCAGGAAATCATCGGGGCGATAATCACCAGTCTCTTTACGCTGCTCGTATCCGATACCCACCTGCATTGGGCCGCCGGGAAGAGAGATAATGTCCCCTGACAAGTTCATCTGGAACACATTCTGTGTCATCTTCGCGTCTTCGTATGCCTGCGTAGTGACATAGTCGATCGCCGCAGGATCGGTGACGATACCCAATACGTTCAGTGGAACGCAGTCAGGGTTCCCGCTAGAACACACAATCTCTCCAGCATCATTAACCACGACATCGAGTGCTTCGCGGTAGTTATCTTCGATCAGCTGCGTATTGTTGGTCGAGCTCTCACTAACCCCGCGGTTGTAAGAAATGTCCCACTTAAAGTCTCGATCCATAAGTTCGAACTGACCCTCAAATCCGCCAATCAAGCGAATGGTGTCGGTCTCACCCTCGGTGATGCCGCTTTGTGCAAGATCGTCCATCGCCTTTTGAAGCCAAATCGATTCCCCCGCACCCGCCGCGACTAATAACGCTCTGTCGGCTGGGTCGATGTAAGGGTTACTCAGAGGGATTTCCAATGACGTGGAATCACCGCCGAATAACGCTGACTGGTAAAAGGGCTGCGCGTTCGGATCAGCAGATTTGCCTCGATACAGATTGGCTTCCCAGAACGCCGAGATGTTGTCGGTAATGTCATAGTGTCCAAACACATTAACCAGGTGCCGTTCTATTGGAGCGCGAATGGCGCCATAGTCTTGTAACAACAGTCCGTCCCCGCCTTCAAAAGTGATGGCGTTTCCAGTCGCCTTGCCGAGATTAAAATCAGTCAGCCGACCATTGTCGTCAAACGTCAGGGCATTCCCGGTTTCAGGGTTTGTCAGGTATCCAATACCAAAGGCAAACAGCACCGGCCCGGGATTCGAACCTGGCACGCCCTGTCGAGTCACAATAGGAATTGACCGACCCGGCGCGTAATACTTGGCGGTACCCGTGGAGGGGTCGTCTGGGTCGTAGTTGGGGTTATCAAAATCGTAATAATACGCTCGGGTGTAATCTCGATCGTTGTATACAACCGAGTCTGTTTTGTTGTACTCATAACCCACGGCCATGTTGCCGCGGCCGTCAGCAAAGTTGAAGCCTGCCGTCACGCCAATACGGTGCTCCCATGCATCGCCGCCATCGGCAGCAGCACCGGAGCCAATATCCACCTCAAACCCCTCAAAATCGCGCTTCATCTGAACGTTGACGACGCCAGCGATGGCATCTGAACCATAAATCGGTGCACCACCGATCGACACGACCTCGACACGCTCGACCAATGAGGTGGGGATAGTATTCAGATCCACCTGAGAACCACCGGTTGCACCGAAAGCTGTAGGCGCGTTACCTGAGACAGTTCTGCGGCCATTGATCAGCGTTAGTGTCCGCTGGGTGCCCAAGTTATAAAGATTGGCAAAAGTTTGCCCGACGTTGCGATCAGCGTCTCCGCTGGCATCTGCTAGGCTGGTGCCCGTCAAAGCCATTTGAGGCAGCGCCAGGATCGCTTCGGCTGTGTTGTTGAAGCCGTTGTTCAAAATAAATTCAGAGTCGAAACTGGTAGACGGTTGCGTGGTATCGAAACTGCTTCGTTGAAGACGGGTACCAGTGACTATGATTGTCTCGATGATTTCCTCCTCTAGTTCTTCATCTGTTACTTCCTCACTGGCGTATTCCTGCGCTAGGGACGCTGCCGTAACAGAGAGTGTTGCGACGAGCACTCCTACGGCTAGTAAACTTCGCTCTAAAAACTTAGGGTTCATGGGTGACTCCGTTTTGTGTTCTCGAGGGCCTGCTCTTATGACTGGCAGTAATGATAATATTCGATTTTGACCTTACAGAGTGTGGTGCAGTCTCTCGCTAGGTCTAGCTGAAAATTGTAGCCCATTGAAGTCGATGAACGTGATTCACCGATATTGGTATTTTGCACACTCATTTCGCGCTGTATCCGTCAAGTCACATCGTTCAAGATCCGAGTGGCAGCGCAAATTTTCCACCTTTTCCGCTCAGTATCTGTCTAGGCACACCACCTGATCTCCCTTTGCGATAAAAGCACGGGTAGCAGCATTTTGAGCGAATATGCCGCTGCATACGACGCCAGGTATCGTCTCGATCTGCCTCTCCAGCTCATCTGGACTCCCAACTGTTAGACCGTGCAAATCCAATATCCAGTTACCGTTGTCGGTATTGGCACCCTCTCGCCATATAGGCTGGGCCCCCAACTTGGCCAATTCTCTGGCCACTAGGCTTCTGGCCATTGGGATAACCTCTACTGGGACGGGAAAAGCGCCGAGCACCTCGACCAATTTGGTCTCATCCGCAATGCAGACGAACTCCTTAGAAGCGGCGGCAACGATCTTTTCTCGCGTTAAGGCCGCCCCACCACCTTTCACCATCTGGAGATCAGCATTGATTTCGTCAGCCCCGTCAACATAGGCATCAAGCAAGTCGACTTCATTTAAGTCAACCACTGGTAGGCCCACCTGTCGCAGCAACGCCTCTGACCGAGACGAGCTGGGCACAGTTGCTTCAATCCGATCTTTTAGCCTGCCAAGCCCACGGATGAAACACTCCGCCGTTGACCCTGTTCCGATTCCCAGCTTCAGTCTGTCGGGGTACAGGGTTGCTATGTACTCAACCGCAGCCTCACCTACTTTTTCCTTTTGTTTGTCTAGGTTCACTAGTGCTCCTCTGTCTCAACCCTCTGCTTTTTTTACCTTCTGCGAGTTACAAAAAAACTCCCTCGCGGCAGGGACTCAGCGAGATTCGAGTATGACACGCCTTGATGGTTCAACACGCCATATCCACACAACGCAATCAAGCCACCCCCATCGGACTGCTGCAACGAACCATTCAGGCCGCGCTATAACATCAATATATTTTGATATATCGGGAGCGCACTGCTAGGCTTCGCCGCCATGAATCATGGCGCCAACATTGTTGAATTTCATCCAGCTCAGGGGAGCCCAACTCTGGGGGCGACATTAAAGGCAGTAGCTGACGATTTACGCCAGCAAATCCTCAGGGTCATGGCGAGCGACTCCTTCAATGTGACAGAGCTATGCGAGATTCTTGGTACACGGCAGAGCGCCCTCAGTCATCACTTAAAGATTCTCACAGAGGCATCCTTTCTCTGTAAAAAACGCGATGGAACCAGCACTTTTTATCGCCGCGCTATACCAGCGAGTGCAACAAACTCGATTCAAGAGCATCTGTTGACCGCCATAGATGCAGAGCCACTCAGCCCGACCGTTAGAACAGGTATAGCCAAGGTTCAAATGCTGCGCGAGCAGAACTCGAACTCATTTTTTAAAGACAATGCCGAGCGATTCCGGAAGCAACAGGAATTAATTGCACCGTGGGCTGATTACTCCGAAATAAGCCTGCAACTATTAGATCGACTCACAGAGGTACCTTTTCAGACCCTTCTGGAGGTCGGGGTCGGTGAGGGCTGGTTACTCCCTGAGCTGCACAAACGGGCTAAAAATGTCATCGCGCTGGATCTATCAGAAGAAATGCTGGCGCTGGCCCGAGACCACGCCGGCCACCTCGCGGGCATTGAGTTTGTGCGGGGTAGCACTGACGCGCTGATCACCAGTGGCGCGGCCGCAGACGCAGTGATCGCCAATATGGTCCTGCACCACGCGCCCAACCCCAGGGGCATACTCGCGGACGCCGCAAATTTACTGACCCCCTCAGGGACACTGATTGTCAGCGAGCTGTGCGCCCACGATCAGGCGTGGGCGCGCGGGCACTGCGGTGATCTTTGGTTGGGCTTTATGCCGGATGAACTGGTCAAATGGGCTGCGGAGGCCGGCCTAAAGCTCGAGGCCAGCGTCTTCCTGGCGCAGCGAAACGGCTTTCAAATTCAGGTGCAGCACTTTCAGCGCTGCTGAACTTTTGCAGGAACGTTAATTATGAGCGACTACTCTCTCTTTACCTCAGAATCGGTCTCGGAGGGGCACCCCGACAAGATGTCGGATCAAATTTCTGACGCCATCCTTGACACCTACCTGACCAAGGACCCCGATGCGCGGGTGGCTGTGGAGACACTGGTCAAAACCGGCATGGTGGTGGTCGCGGGCGAGGTGACAACTTCAGGCACTGTGACCACGGGAGAGCTTGAGGAAGTCATCCGGCAGACCGCGCTGGATATTGGCTTTGACTCATCTGATGTGTGTTTCGATGGCAACACCTGTGCCGTGATCAACGCGATAGGCCAACAATCGGCAGACATTGCCCTTGGCACTCATGAAGCGGATGAAGCGAACCAAGGCGCTGGAGATCAGGGGCTTATGTTTGGCTTTGCCTCGGATGAGACTGACGTACTCATGCCCGCGCCGATTCATTATTCCCATCGCCTTGTGAAAAAGCAGGCCGAGCTACGAAAATCAGGCGCTCTACCCTGGCTACGCCCGGACGCAAAAAGTCAGATCACGATGCGATACGGCGCTGACGGTAAGCCCGAACGGGTCGAGGCCGTGGTCCTCTCCACTCAGCACAGCCCCGATATTTCCCAACAGGATCTGCGGGAAGCAGTGCGCAAGGAAATCATTGAACCCACGCTGCCCGAAGAGTGGTTACATGCCGATACACTGTTTCATATTAACCCGACAGGCAATTTCGTCATTGGCGGGCCTCAGGGCGACTGTGGTCTTACAGGTCGTAAAATCATCGTGGATACCTATGGCGGCATGGCCCGTCACGGCGGCGGCGCTTTTTCTGGCAAAGACCCATCAAAGGTGGATCGCTCCGCCGCCTACGCCGGACGTTACGTTGCGAAGAACATAGTCGCGGCGGGGCTGGCACGACGATGCGAAGTGCAGGTTTCATATGCCATTGGCGTTGCGGAGCCTACCTCGATATCGGTCAATACTTTCGGCACCGGGGCGCTCTCCGACGAGGGGATCGTCACATTGATACGAGAACACTTTGATCTGCGGCCAAAAGGCCTTATTTATATGCTCGATCTGAAACGTCCGATTTACCGTACCACCGCAGCCTATGGCCACTTTGGCAGATCGGGTGACAGCTTCACCTGGGAGCGCACCGACAAAGCAGACCTGCTCCGTGCCGCGGCCGGGATGTAGACCTTTAACTCTGAGAGACATGACATTATGAACACTGCTGTTGAGCAAAGCGTATTCGCCGACTACAAAGTGGCAGACATTCACCTCGCTGACTGGGGTCGACGGGAACTGGAAATTGCCGAGTCCGAGATGCCCGCATTGATGGCGCTGAGGAAGGCCTACCGTGACGAACAGCCGCTGGCAGGTGCCAAAATTCTCGGCTGTATCCATATGACGATTCAGACCGGCGTCTTGATCGAAACGCTGGTGGAATTGGGCGCGGAGGTTCGATGGTCCTCCTGCAATATCTTTTCTACGCAGGATCACGCGGCCGCTGCGATCGCGGCGGCAGGCATCCCAGTTTTTGCCTGGAAAGGTGAAACAGAGGGAGAGTACGAGTGGTGCATCGAGCAAACGATCCTCGCCGACGGTAAGCCCTGGGATGCCAACATGGTGCTCGATGACGGAGGCGATCTGACCGCCATGCTCCATGAGCAGTACCCCGAAATGCTCGATCATATTCACGGCATCACCGAAGAAACCACAACGGGCGTACATCGCCTCTATGAGATGGTCGCAAATGGCGAGCTCAAGGTCCCTGCGATTAACGTCAACGATGCCGTTACCAAGTCAAAAAATGACAACAAGTACGGGTGCCGACACAGCCTTAACGACGCCATTAAGCGAGGGTTGGACCACCTGTTAGCCGGGAAACGCGCACTGGTGATTGGTTACGGAGACGTGGGCAAGGGTTCTGCACAATCGCTACGCCAAGAGGGCATGATCGTGCGCGTCACGGAATGCGATCCGATCTGTGCCATGCAGGCCTGTATGGATGGTTTTGAGGTTGTGTCGCCCTTCATAGATGGTCTCGATGACGGATCTGACAGTTGCATCAACCAAGACCTGTTGGGCACTACCGATCTGCTCGTCACTGCTACGGGCAACTTCAACGTCTGCACATCTGCCATGCTCCGCGCCCTGAAAAGCGCCGCAGTCGTGTGCAACATTGGCCACTTCGATAACGAGATTGATACCGCTTATATGCGCAGCGAGTGGCAGTGGGAGGAGATCAAGCCCCAGGTTCACAAGATTGTCCGAAATAGCGCCGATAATGATCATCTGTTGCTCCTCTCTGAAGGCCGATTAGTGAATCTCGGCAATGCCACAGGCCACCCCTCTCGCATCATGGATGGTTCGTTCGCCAATCAGGTTTTGGCACAGATCCACCTCTTTGAAAAGAAATTCGCCGAGCTTCAAGGCGATGCCCGGAGCGCCGCTATCACAGTTGAAGTGTTGCCAAAACAGCTAGACGAGCAGGTTGCAACCTATATGGTGCAGGGTTTTGGCGGTGTCATGACCAAGCTGACCGCTAAGCAGGCTGACTATATCGGCGTGGGTATCGAAGGACCCTTCAAAACAGGCAGCTATAAGTACTGACCCCCGGGACCTAGCATGACCCGGAAACCGAGACGCCGCCTCGGCGGTCAGTGGTAATCGTCGTACACTGCGGCATCTGCCGGAGGTTACGCTTTGCGAGCACCGCGATTCTTCACCAAACAGCCACTCACTTCGGGTGCCGGCATCGCGCTCCAAGGCAACGCCGCTCAGCACCTCGGCCGGGTGCTTCGCGCTCGCGTAGGTGACACGGTCACGCTATTCAATGGCGATGGCCGGGAATTCGCGGCCACCATCAATGAGCTCGGCAAGCGGGAGATTCTGCTTACGCTGGGTGAGGCGTCTTCACCCATTACAGAATCTGCCGTTCATACCGTACTCGGGCTCTGCCTGAGCAAGGGAGATCGGTTCGACTGGGCAGTGCAAAAGGCTACCGAATTAGGGGTGGGCTCGATCGCGCCGCTAGTCAGTGATCAAGTGGACTTTTCGATCCCTGAAAACAGGCTGGCAAAGCGCGTCAATCATTGGCAACAGGTGGCCATTAGCGCTAGTGAACAGTGCGGCCGGGTGAAAGTGCCGTCCGTCACATCGCCAGTGCCACTGGTAAATTGGGTGAAGACCGAGGCAACTGCGGAAAAGTGGGTACTACACTGCACCGATGTCGGAGACGCCGAGTTGCCATTACCGGCCAGTTCCTCGCCCAGCGACGCCGCCCTGCTGATTGGCCCCGAGGGTGGGTTGACCAACGAAGAAGTTGCCATTGCCGTTGAGCACGGCTTCAGCCTGCTGCAATTGGGCCCACGAATATTGCGAACCGAGACGGCACCTGTTGTTGCGCTCACGGCGTTAAGTATTCGGTGGGGAGAAATACCAAGCTAGGACCAGTCTAGTGACTTGCCGCGGGGTGCTGTATCCAGGCGTCAATCATGATCAGACTCATTATCCGCTTGGTTCATGTTTTCCTGTGCGTCGGCTTCCAGAGACACGTTAACCTGACCAGACTGCGCCCGAACCCATTCCAACCAGGTAGACGCGGCATTGAGAAAGTGGCTGGTGCGCGGCGAATGGAAAATCTCAAAAGCATGCTGGGCACGCGGCAACTCTGCGTAGACAAGAGGGTGGCTCGCGAGGGAGCTAAACTCGGCAACGAAGCGACGCACTTCTTCGACCCACACCAGCGAATCGTGGGTNCCTTGAACAATACAAAAAGGCGGGGCAGCCTCGGCAACGCCACCACGCTGAATCCAAGATATCGGTGAGCCGTCTTCAAAGACATGGCACGCTGCTTCTCGGGTCTGCTGGATAATTCGCTGGGTAATAAATCCGTCCATCCGGTCCTGTTGCCGAATGCCATGACGATTGGTCAAGTCAACGACCGGGTACATGGCCAAGACTCCCTGGACTGCCGTATCGACGCCCTCAAAGCCCTCCTGCCAATCGCTGTGCCCAGGTGTCAGGCCAGCAAGCAAAGACAGGTGCCCACCCGCCGAACCCCCNGTAACAACGATGAAGCTAGGGTCTCCGNCGTATTCTTCAATGTGTTGCNTAACCCAGGCNATCGCCCTTTTTACATCAATAATCTGAGCGGGGTACGCGTCTCTGGGGGCCAGCCGGTAGTTAATAGAGACACCAACCCATCCCATCTCGACCATTCGGTGCAAAAGCGGCTGCGCCTGCTCAGATTTATGGCCCATCATCCAGGCGCCACCATGTACCTGCAGCAGCACGGGCCGGCGTTGTCCCTGCGCAACTGGCAAATAGACATCCAACAGGCCACGCTTACCCGCGGTCGAGTACGCCACATTTCGCACATAGCGAACACCGGGGCGCCTAAAGCGAAAAGGCCACAACCATTCGCGACTATGAATTTGCTGCTCGAGTCTTGTACGCCTCGCAGCCGGGAGNTGTGTCATGAAATCTGCGCCNAGCGCCGAGCGCAGGGCGCGGCTAAACGCTGCGCCCGCGTCAAATCCNTCNCGNAGNGCCAGCGCAAGCAGGACCCAGGCCGCGATCATTAGTGACAGCCCTACTGCAAAGGCGGGCGTCGTCACGCCAGCCGACGCGATCCACAAAACGACGAAGCTCAATTGACCGCCAATCAACCACAATGCTAGCTCGCCGTTGATCCACCCAGAACCAAACCAGATCCAGACTGCCCAACCAATCTGTCGGACCTGCACCACCGCAGTCAACGCACCCATGAGACTCAGTGCTGCANCGAAAACGAAAAAATACTCCATAAAAAATCNCAGAGGCNTTCAAAATACCCTGCTTTTCAGGCGGGCAGAGCTTGCNGGGAGTTGCGCAGGATCGCAAGATGTTCAGTCACCTCTTCAGAGTAACGCACATGAGCCTCAACTTGGGCGTGGTCATGGACCCAATCGAGTCCATCAACTACAAAAAAGACACGACGCTGGCGCTGTTGTGGGCAGCGCAAGACCGAGGCTGGTCACTGTTCTACATCGAGCCGGACGGGCTGTCTCTCGAGGGGGAGGTACCGATGGCCCGATCATGCCCGCTCCGCGTGCACAGGGACTCATCTCGATGGTTCGAAATAGACGAGGCCNACACTGCACCATTGTCNGATCTTGATATCGTGCTCATGCGCAAAGATCCCCCCTTCGATATGGAATATATCTATTCGACCTACTTACTCGAGCGAGCCGAGCGAGAGGGCACNTTGGTCGTGAACCGCTGCCAAAGCTTGCGTGATTGCAACGANAAGCTGTTTGCCACNGAATTCAGTGACTGCTGCCCGCCCCTGCTNGTCAGTCGCAGCNTGNCNNAGCTCAGGGGTTTTCACNCACAATATAACGACGTCATTTTCAAACCGTTGGACGGGATGGGTGGTCAGGCCGTCTTTCGGGCAAAGCCCGATGATCCAAATGTCAGTGTGATTCTCGAGACACTCACTGAAGCCGGACGAAAAACCATCATGGCGCAACAATACCTGCCCGAAATCACAGAGGGCGACAAACGCATACTGCTCGTTAATGGCGAACCGGTACCGTATTGTCTGGCGCGAGTCCCGCTGGCCGGCGAAAGCCGGGGGAACCTCGCCGCGGGCGGGGCCGGGCGGGTTCAGCCGCTTACTGCGCGTGATCAATGGATCGCGTCTCGGGTGGGTCCAACACTCAAGGAGCGCGGCCTCTACTTTGTTGGCCTCGATGTCATCGGCGACTTTCTTACCGAAATTAATGTCACCAGCCCCACCTGCCTGCGGGAAATTGAGTCAGAGACCAGCCTCGATGTCGCTGGTCAGTTACTCGATGGATTGCCCATCTGTGGAGTAGCCTCCTGACTGGCCATGGCGCCATCACCTCAGAGATCCTGAGGGATAATCTGCCCCCAGCAGTATTATTCTCGATTGGCGTTCACCTGATCATCATCTTTGGTTTTCTGGTCTCACCCACTGGCAATTCTGTAGTCGGAGTCGCTGATCGAGCCGTGACCGTTCTGCTCGCCCCAAGCGAAAGGGCGCCCGCTGCCAGCACCCATTACGCGGCCGCCCATCAAGAGGGGTTGCCGCGTCTCCAGAACCCGCAACCCCTGCCGGACGACGCTGGCGTTGGGACAGCCATCAACCCTCGTCAGGCTCAAGACGCCGGTTTGTCTATGTCTGAGTCCGACGCCGCGCGGCGGAGCCCGACAGTGGCCGCGGTTGCGTCGCCTGACGCTGAATATCTGCGGCGCTGGCAGGATCGCATCGAACGATTCGGCAACGCCTACTATCGCGGGCTCGCATTGCAGCACGGCGATGGCGATGTGCGTCTGCGCGTCATAATCGCCGCTGACGGGGCGTTGCAGCGCATTGACCTGCTATCGAGCTCTGGCGCTAAGGCCCTAGATCAAGCGGCGATACACACTGTGAGGAAGTTGGCCCCGTTTGCACCGTTCCCTTCAAAGCTTGCCAGCACAACTTCCGAGCTGGCTATCGTCCGCACATGGCAATTTCGGCGGTAACATAACCCTATGAGCGCACCTTCATCCCTTCACCATGCCCCCGACTCTCTCCGCGGGCATTTTTTGATCGCTACTCCTGTTATCGGTAGCGGATTTTTTAACCGATCGCTGACCTACCTCTGTGAACACAATAGCGAGGGCGCGATGGGAATCGTCGTCAATCAATGTCTGGAGGTCAGCCTGACCGAGATGCTGGAGCATCTGGATATTGAACCGACTGTCTCCCCCGACATACCTATTCTGGCGGGAGGGCCTGTGGCGACTGACCACGGCTTTGTTTTGCACCGAGGCTCCACCGAATGGGAAGGCAGTCAGCCCGTCACAGACACGATATGTCTCACTGGGTCACAGGATCTTCTGCACGCCATAGCGGCCGGCGAGGGGCCCGATGACTATCTCGTTGCACTGGGTTATGCGGGCTGGTCTGCAGGGCAGTTGGAATCAGAAATGGCAGAGAATAGTTGGCTCACCGTGCTTGCCGACGATGACATTTTGTTTCGTCATGATGCCGCCGGTCGGCTGGCAGCGGCTGGCCGTCAACTCGGTATCGATATCGACCTGCTCAGTGCCGAGGTGGGGCACGCCTGATAATGTCCGCTCATGAGACGATCATTGCCATCGACTTCGGTCTTCGCAATATCGGCGTCGCGGTGGGTAACACGCTGTCACTCACCTCACGTCCGCTCACTATTCTTCAAGCCCGGGACGGTGTCCCCGACTGGAATGCGCTATCTACCATCTTCGACGAGTGGCGGCCTGACCGCATACTTGTAGGAAACCCGCTGAACATGGATGACTCGGAGAGTGACATGGGTCGTCAAGCCGCGCGGTTTGCTCGTCAAATTGAGGGGCGTTTCGGCTTGACAGTGACACTGGTAGACGAGCGTCTCTCCAGCCGGGAAGCAAAGGCCAACGCGCTGGCGGCGGGCCATCGCGGAGACTTTGCCAGTATCCCGGTTGATGACGAAGCGGCGGCTATCATCCTGGCCACTTGGCTTCACCAGCAATAGCGCTACGCAGCAATGCTGTCTGGCTGCTTCGCTTTTTTCTCGAGCGACCTCTACCGAAATCACGCGTTTCTCGACCAACTTCTGTAAACACTGGTCCATTGTCTGCATGCCAATCGCTTGACCGGTTTGTATCGCAGAGTACACTTGCGCGACTTTATCCTCGCGAATCAAATTTCGTATCGCAGGCGTGCCGCGCATAATTTCGTGCGCCGCCACGCGACCGCCGGTTTTCTTCTTGAGCAAGGTCTGCGAGATCATTGCTTGTAATGACTCAGAGAGCATGGAGCGAACCATGTCTTTTTCAGCCGCTGGAAAAACATCAATCACGCGGTCGATCGTCTTCGCCGCTGAAGTGGTATGCAAGGTGCCAAATACCAGGTGTCCGGTTTCAGCGGCGGTCAAAGCGAGGCGGATCGTCTCGAGATCGCGCATCTCTCCAACTAAAATGATGTCAGGGTCCTCACGCAACGCCGAGCGCAGGGCCTCTGAAAAGCCCAAAGTGTCGCGATGCACCTCCCGTTGGTTCACCGAGCACCGTTTAATCTCGTGTACAAACTCGATGGGGTCCTCGATAGTCAGAATATGGTCGTATCGGTTGTCATTGACGAAATCAATCATCGCGGCAAGCGTGGTTGACTTGCCAGAGCCAGTTGGGCCCGTTACCAGTACCAAGCCTCTGGGCAGCATCGAGAAGTCCCGGAATACCTGACCCATACCCAGCGTTTCCATCGACAGTACCTCGGAGGGAATCGTCCTGAAGACGGCACCAGCCCCCCGATGCTGGTTAAACGCATTGACCCTAAAACGGGCGACTCCGGGAACCTCGAAAGAAAAGTCGGTCTCCAGGAGCTCTTCCAAGTCCTTCCGCTGCCGGTCATTCATGATGTCGTAGACCAGCGCCCGCACCTGAGCATGGTCCTGAGCGGGCACATTGACCCGCCGAACATCCCCATCAACCCGTATCATTGGGGGAAGGCATGCTGAAAGATGAAGGTTGGAAGCGCCTTGCTCTACGCTGAAGGCAAGCAGTTCGGTGATGTCCATATCACGTCTCCTCTGGGGCCGGGCTAGCACAGAGCGAATCATCTTCCTTATGATTACGCCATGATGCCCGCTGAATTAGACCGCAATATATCAGAAGTCGACCGAAGGATTCGGGCGGCTGAGCGTGCTGCGGAGCGCCCAGAAGGCTCTGTGTCACTGCTTGCAGTCAGTAAAACCAAGCCTTTTGAGCTCATTCGGCAAGCACACAGGCTGGGATTATCAAAATTTGGTGAAAATTACGCGCAAGAATTGGCGGAAAAAGCCCAGGCCCTCGCTGACTTGGACCTCATTTGGCACTTTATCGGCCCGATACAGAGCAACAAAACCGCACTGATCGCTGAATGCAGTGACTGGGTTCACAGCATAGACAGACTTAAGATCGCGCGCCGCTTAAGCGAACAGAGACCGCCAGAAAGGGGCCCGCTTAATATCCTGATACAGGTGAAAACATCTCAGGAAGAGCGCAAGTCAGGCGTTGCACCGGAGGCCTTGCCGGATTTAGTGACTGCGATCAGTGAATTGCCTAACCTCGCTTTGCGGGGGCTCATGACCATACCCGCGCCAGCGACTGACGAAGTGACACAAAGGCGGCCCTTCCAACAGCTTCGCGAACTGCTGACAACCCTACCCTCAAAGCATCTGGACACCTTGTCAATGGGAATGTCGCAGGATTTGGAGGCCGCTATCAGTGAAGGTGCCACCATCGTACGTGTCGGCACAGATATTTTTGGCGCGCGGTATAATTCATTGCCTCTCAGATAGGACAGCGCCAACTCATGTCGCCCCAGATTGCTTTTCTTGGCGCAGGAAACATGGCCACCGCCATGATCACCGGCCTTATCGCTCAAGGTTTTTCGCCAACACAACTGCGAGCTTGTGACCCCAGCGAGGACGCCTTGTCGCGGCTGGAGGCCACAGGGTTAACGCAGCTGAGCACCTCACCCGAAAGCCTGTTTGCTGATGTAGATCTGGCTGTATTGGCAGTCAAGCCACAAGTCGTCCCCGACGCACTGTCATCGATTGGTCATGAGTTGAACGCTGGAGCGGCGCTGCTATCAATCGCTGCGGGTATCCCCATCTCGTCCCTGCGGCGCCACGTCGAAACGGATGTGGCCGTGATTCGCTGCATGCCCAATACCCCCGCGATGATCGGTCTGGGTGCGAGTGCGTTGTATGCGGGGGACGATGTCACAGGGGACCACCGTGTTCTGGCTGAGCAGGTGACCAATGCCGCGGGCACAACTGTATGGGTGGCGAGCGAAGACCTGCTTGATGCTGTGACAGCTGTCTCTGGAAGCGGCCCGGCGTATTTTTTTGCTCTCATTGAGGCCGTTGCGCGCGCGGGCACCGAATTGGGGCTTGATGAAAAAGTGGCCATGTCTCTGACGCTCCAAACCGCGATGGGCGCGGCGGCGCTGGCTCAACAATCTGATGATGGTGTCGCGAAACTGAGAGAGAATGTGACCAGTCCGGGCGGCACCACGGAGCAGGCGCTACGTTCATTGCAGTCCAATCAATTTGAAGCGATTGTCTCGGAGGCAGTCAAACAGTGCGCCGCCCGCGCGGAGGCACTGGGTAAGGAGTTTGGCTAAATGAGTGCTGGAACGGAAATCGCGCTATATCTCATCCGTAACGTTGGCGCCCTGATATTACTAGTGGTTGTCTTGCGCGGCGTTTTGCACACCTCACGCGTCAATTTTTACAACCCGATTTCGCAACTGGTGGTCCGGTTGACCAACCCACTGCTACAACCGCTGCGGGGCGTGCTGCCCCCAACGGGTCGTATAGACTGGGCAGTGATCTTCATCGCGGTACTCCTGCAATCTCTGATCCTCGCGAGCATAGCGTGGGTTGCAGGGGACCGTTGGACATTACCGGGTTTACCCACACTGCTGGCTTGGGGGGCCGTCGGCGTAATGGGTTTACTGGTCAACCTGTATTTTTTCATCCTGATCGCCATGATCATTGTCAGCTGGGTGGCGCCCGGTAGCCGGCATCCCGCTATCGAACTGATCTGGCAGATCTCGGAGCCAGTGATGGCGCCGATTCGCTCCATACTGCCCAATTTGGGCGGCATCGATTTCTCCCCTATTCTGTTGTTCATTGGCATCAACGTGATCCAGATCGGCCTCAGGCATCTCGCAATGACCCTCGGCTTACCGACGGGCCTCGTGTTCGGACTCTGACGCGTGGCAGTGAATCTCTCGGATGGCAGTGTGGGTCTGGTGACACCTCAAGTCGCACATTTTGACGAGCCGTTTACCTTCTCCAGCGGGGCAGTGCTGCGCAGTCATGAGCTGGTCTATGAAACCTATGGTCAGCTCAACAATGCCGGCGACAACGCGGTGTTGATCTGCCATGCCTTGTCCGGCTCTCATCACGCGGCCGGTTACCACTCTCAGGATGATCGCCGGCCCGGTTGGTGGGACCTTGCAATTGGACCGGGCAAACCCATCGATACAGATCGTTTATATGTTGTTTGTTCAAACAATCTGGGGTGCTGCGATGGCTCGTCAGGCCCCAACACCATCAACCCAGCGACTAGCGAGCCTTGGGGCGGGGCCTTCCCTCAACCTCAAGTCAAAGACTGGGTGCGTAGCCAGAAGCGACTGGCCGAGCACTTGAATATACCGCGCTGGGCGGCAGTCATCGGCGGCAGTTTGGGCGGCATGCAAGCGCTGCAGTGGGCGGTAGATTTCCCCGATTGGGTGGAGCACTGCATTGCGCTGGCTGCAGCGCCCGGTCTGACCGCCCAGAACATTGCCTTCAATGAGATCGCCCGACACGCCATTTTGTCGGACCCAGATTGGTGCCAAGGCGATTATCTGGCTCAGGGAAAACTGCCCACCCGCGGAGTGGCTCTGGCGAGGATGGTCGGGCACCTCACCTACATGTCGGCAGATGGCATGAGTGACCGTTTTGGCAGAGAGCTCCGCGAGGGAAGCTTCGCGCCCAGCGATAATAGTGAGTGGGTGTTCCAGGTAGAGAGCTACCTTCGCCATCAGGGTGCGCGGTTCTCTACGCAGTTTGATGCTAATACCTATGTCTTGATGACACGCGCGTTGGATCTTTTTGACCTAGCAGCGGAATATAAAAATGACCTGGTAGCGGCCCTTTCCGTCGCAAAAGCTAATTTTTTAATCGCGTCCTTCAGTTCCGACTGGCGCTTTCCGCCGCAGCGCTCGATCGAAATTCGCGACGCGCTGCTGGCAGCAGGCAAGCCGGTGACCTATGCCAATATCGACACCGATAATGGACACGATGGCTTTTTGCTGCCCAACCCCACCTATCAGGCACTGCTGAGTGCATGGATGTGTAGGGTCGGCCCCGCATGAGTCGCCTCGATCTCGATACAGTTTTGAGCTGGGTGCCAGAAGGGAGTCGCGTGCTGGACCTGGGCTGTGGCGATGGGGCCTTTCTAGCGCGTCTGAGCGAGGAGAGGGGCGCTGTTGGAGTGGGAGTGGATATTGATCCAGCCAACTTGGTCACCGCAGTCAGCAGAGGGCTGGATGTAATTCAGGAAGACATCAACGACGGGCTGCACTGCGTTATTGCCAACCGATTTGATGTCGTGATTTTGGCCCATGCGCTACAAGAACTCACCCATCCACATATCGCGCTTCAACGTATGGTCGATATTGCAGATGAGGCAATTGTCTCGTTCCCAAACTTTGGCCATTGGTCATGCAGGCTGCATTTGGGTGTCAAAGGTCGTATGCCAATGTCCCGGGTCATGCCGCGCCACTGGTACGACACCCCCAACATTCACTTTTGCACCGTTACGGACTTCGACGCACTGTGCTCAGCACTTCACATAGACATTATCGACAGAGCAACCATAGCCGGTCCCGCACAGCACTTTTTGGGCCGCTGGTTCCCCAATCTTTTCGCCACCAGCGCCATTTACCGTATCCGACGCTCTGGCGGCTAATCGGGCTCGTGCTGATGGGGTTGGCAATAGAGCCGGCCCTCGGGCAGCAATCCACCCGTTTCGATCAATTCGAGTTGCACCACAGTATTGTCTACACAACGTTCCTATCACCACAGGTTGCCGCGGAGTACGGCATCACCAGAGGCGCCGATAAAGCCATCCTGACGCTGTCAGTCCGCGACGCGAAGGCTGGAGAGATAGCGGGCCGGCCGATGTATATTGAAGGGCGAACATGGGACCTGATCACGGGCGAAAGCATGCGCATCAAGGAAATCCGCGAAGGCCGCGCCACCTACTACATCGTGCCATTTGAATTCCTGGATAGAGAGTATCGATTTTTCGAATTTAACTTTCAGCCCGAAGGAACAGAAATTGTGTTCGAGCACAAAATCAAAGTGCAGCTCTGGCGCCAAGACTAAAAAATGGCGCAGCCAAGCATGCCGAGGCTCATCATTGCCAGCCATAACAAGGGCAAAATCCGCGAGTTTAAAGAAATACTGGGCCACCACTGGGAGATCTCGCCTCAGGGTGACCTTGGCGTGCCAGAGGTCGCCGAGACCGGCGCCACTTTTGTAGAAAACGCGCTGATAAAGGCAAGGCATGCTTGCCGCGCGACAGGCTGCGCCGCGCTGGCAGACGACTCTGGTCTGGTGGTGCCCGCACTGGGCGGCGACCCCGGGTTGCGCTCGGCCAGGTACTCAGGAAATGGCGATCAGGCGAATAATGCGCTGCTGTTAGAAAACATGGCACCACTATCAGGCGCAGACCGCTCAGCATTTTATATCGCCGTACTGGTCATCCTGCAGCATGCCGATGATCCGAGCCCTCTCATTGCCGAGGGCCGCTGGTCAGGATCCATTGCGACAGCGCCGCGCGGCGATGGCGGTTTCGGTTACGATCCGCTGTTCATCCCCGATGGCGAGAGTCGCCCTGCGGCCGAGCTGACCGCAGAGGAAAAAAATCTCATTAGCCATCGAGGTAAAGCTCTCATGAGGTTGATCAAGCTGGCCCAGGCATGATCAAGCCGGCATCGATTCCGCTAGCACTCTATGTGCATCTGCCATGGTGCGCACAAAAGTGTCCCTACTGCGACTTCAATAGCCACGAGGGGTTTTCCCCCGCACTTCAACAACCCTATGTCGATGCGCTGCTGAGTGATTTGGACAGCCAGTTGGAATGGCTCAACGGCCGTCCAATCAAATCGATCTTCATAGGTGGCGGAACCCCGAGCCTGTTTGGCGGCGAGTGGATCGCGAAATTACTCGGGGGCTTTGGCGACCGACTCACCCTCTCACGGCAAGCTGAAATTACTCTGGAAAGTAACCCGAATAGTGCAGATGCCGAGCACTTTAAACTATACCGGCGCGCAGGCGTCAACCGGCTCAGCATTGGCGTACAGACCTTTCAAGATCACGCACTGCAGAGCCTCGGCAGATTACACAGCGGCGATGAGGCCCGGCATGCTCTGGACCACATTCCGGCCGCTGGCTTCGATCGATGGAACATTGACCTGATGCATGGCTTGCCCGGGCAGAACGCCACGATGGCTGAGGCAGACGTTGCGGAGGCTATTGAGCGCAGTGCCGGTCATATCTCCTGGTACCAATTGACGATCGAGCGAAATACCCGATTCTGGTCAGCGCCCCCAACTCTGCCTAGCGAGGACGAGTTGGAACGTATTCAAAGTCGGGGCGAAGGAATGTTCCAAACCGCAGGATTTCTGCAGTATGAAGTCTCTGCGCATAGCCGGGACGGCGAGGAAAGCCGGCACAACCTCAACTATTGGCAGTTTGGTGATTACGTGGGCTTGGGTGCTGGTGCCCATGGCAAAGTGACGCTACCAGCTGGCGATATCGTGCGAACACATCGTACCCGCCTGCCCAACGACTACCTCAAGCTCAATCAGCGGGCTGGCATGGCGCCGCCGGCGACGACAACAATCTCGACACAAGCTGTCATCGGTGAGTTTGCAATGAACGCGCTTCGCCTTAAGGGCGGCGTCTCCCTGAATGACTTTACCGACCGAACTGGTCTGCAAAGCGCAGACTTAGTCGCGGCGGCCGATGAAGCGATTTCAAAAGGGTGGGTAGCGAACCCAGCTGCGCAGCAGTTCGTCGCGACGGAATTGGGTTACCAATTTTTGGACAGTACCGTAGCGACCTTTCTTTAGGACGACGCTCTGAGGTAAATCAAGTCCTGCACGGCATGTCCTAGACGCTCGCCACGAAGCTCGAACTTGGTCACTGGTCTGTAGTCTGGCCTTGCAACCGCCCTACGGGGCAAGCCGACGGCGTTGATAAGCAGTGGCTCCGCATCCAGCACGTCGAACATATGCTCCGCATAGGGTGTCCAATCGGTCGCGAGGTGAACATACCCGTCCCCTCTAATCAGGTGAGCCAGATCGCCAATAAATTTGGGTTGAATCAAACGGCGCTTGTGGTGCCGTTTTTTATGCCAAGGATCGGGGAAGAAAATATGGACGGCATTCAGGGAAGCGGGCGCCACACATTGCGACAGCACGTCGACGGCGTCTTCAGCGTAGACGCGCAGGTTTCTTATACCCAAACCCAAAGCCCGCGACAGCAATCTGCCCACTCCAGGCCGATGCACCTCTATCCCTACAAACTGCGTCTCAGGCTCGGCCTGAGCCATTTGCAACAGGCTGTCGCCCATTCCAAACCCGATTTCAAGTACCCGCCGCCCGGGTGAGCCAAATGTCTTATCCCAGTCCAGTTCGCCCTGCGCTACTGTCAGGCCAAACTGGGGGAAGCCCTGCTGCCAGCCCTGCTCTTGACCAGCGGTCATCCTGCCGGCACGCATGACAAAACTTCGGATACGGGTGGAAATAGGGCCTGCAGCGGCTACCATAGGTTGGCTAAGAATGATTGAGCCCGATCTCAGGCTATCATGGCGACGCGCAATTTCTTGAGCGCATTGGCCTCCAACTGTCGGATCCGTTCGGCCGATACTTGATATTCCGCCGCTAATTCGTGCAAGGTCGATTTATCATCCACTAACCATCTGCGCTCTAGAATGTCGCGGCTTCGATCATCCAGATCACCCAATGCCAGATGGAGCCTGCCCATACTCTCTTCTGCGAAATTCTCGGCCTCAACCAACTCGCTCGGATCCGACTGCCCGCCGGTCAAAAAATGCTGCGGTGCCTGCCAACCGTCGTCCTCATCCGCATCTGCTGGCGCATCAAAAGCGATGTCGCGGCCTGCCAGGCGGCCCTCCATCCGGGTCACCTCCGCTTCGTCCACGCCGAGATCTGCCGCAATCGCGCGAGTTTCCTCGGCAGACAGCCACTCGAGTGATTTTTTCTGGCTGCGCAGATTGAAGAACAGCTTTCGCTGCGCCTTGGTTGTGGCGACTTTTACAATACGCCAGTTGCGGAGAACATATTCATGCATTTCGGCTTTGATCCAGTGCACCGCGAAGGACACCAGCCGAACCCCTTTTGTCGGATCAAACCGCTTAACCGCTTTCATCAGGCCAACATTGCCTTCCTGAATCAGGTCTGCCTCTGCCAATCCGTATCCTGCATAGCTCCTCGCGATATGCACAACAAAGCGAAGGTGTGCCAGCACCAGCTCCCGCGCCGAATCGACGCATTCCTCGTAGTACAGACGCTCTGCCAGCTCACGCTCTCGCTCCACTGACAAAATGGCAATACCACTCACCGCCTGAACGTAGGCAGCCAAGTTAGCGCCAGGCGCCATATTGAGCACGGCGCTATTAGGCAGCGCCAGTGCGCGTTGCGTTTCTGTCATAACCATAGCCTCCAGAAGGCTTTGACGACTGTTATTTTAGCACTCTCGCACCGAGAGTGCTAAATATTGAAAAATGTTGTATTTCAATCGCTTAATGAGTATTTAGGCGTGTGATATACCGCTGCGTCGCAAAAAGAGCCGCCAACCAGCCACCCGTGGCGCCCAGGCTGACCATCGCGATAGGGTACGTGGCGCTGGGGCCCAATAGTGGATTGGGCTGGTCATACAGGAGAAATAAGGCGTTAACGGGCCCTGCCACCCAGGCGGTGAAGGCCCACAAGCCAATAGTAGCCAGCACCCCACCACCAGCGCCAAAGTACAGCCCGCTGTACAAAAAGGGCCTACGAACAAAGGCAGGTGAACCGCCGATGAGGCTGACCACCCGGATCTCCTCTCTGCGCGCATCAACGTCAAGGTAAAGGGTATTCACCAGCACAAGGATCGCGCCACACACCATGGCAATACCCAAGGCCCATGCCCAGCGCCACCCTGCCTGAAGCACTTGCTCTAACCGCGCCATCCAGCGGGTATTCGCAACCACTCTGCCCACCTTATTCAAATCCGCCAGCTTTCCAACAAGACCCTCAAAGGTTTGTTGTGGCATCGGCATCACCGGCGCCACCAGCAACGTATGAGGCAGTGGATTTCGATTGAGTGACGACAGAACTGAAGACAGCTGGGTCTGCTCAGCAAATTGTGAGAGCGCGGCATCACGGTGCAAAAAAGTGACCGAATCAATCTCTGGCCACGCAGTGATAGCACCCTGAATCGCCTCAACATCAGCCAGCGTTGCCTCCGTTTCGAGCATTACTGATAGCTGAACCCCACGATCAAAATCCATTGTCAACCGATGCACACTGTCCAGTGTCAGTAGGAGTGCGCCGGGCAACGCCAAAGAGATCGCAACAACGAGCCAGATCAAGCAGGTTACCCCTGGTCGCGACAGTAACCTTTGCCAGCTACTGGTAGCGGCAATACGGTGTTGGGCTCGCCACGCTGCAAACGGGCCCCATCGTTCAGTGGCCGAGTCGCGTCCCGAGAACATTACGTAACCACAGTGCCGGCGAGAAGGCCGGCATTCAAAGTGATAATCCGATGCCGCATTCTCGAGATCAGCGGTAAATCATGTGTCGCCACCAGTACGGTTACACCCACCTGATTAAAGGCTTCAAAGAGCCCCATAATTTCCGCGGACAGCTGGGGGTCAAGGTTGCCCGTTGGTTCGTCGGCAATGAGAAACTCGGGCCGGGCAACAACCGCTCTCGCAATCCCCACTCGCTGCTGTTCACCACCGGACAAAGTGGCCGGATTCGCTCGCTCGCTCCCTAACAGGCCAACCTTGTCCAAGGCTGCCCGCACCCGGCGAGCCGAGTCTCTCGGAGAGAAGCCGGCCATCACCAATGGCAAGGCAACGTTATCGTGGACACTGCGGTCAAACAGCAAACGATGCTCTTGAAACACCACCCCAAAGCGACGGCGGTAGCTGGGTACAGACCGCGCCCGGATAGATGCGGTGCGTTCGCCATTGACGCGTATCTCGCCTCCTGTCGGTCGGTCGAGCAACAANAGCAGACGCAACAGTGTGCTCTTGCCCGCNCCTGAATGGCCNGTCAGAAAAGCCATCTCACCNCGCNCCAANNTCAAGTTGAGNTTGCGNANAGCGTNAAGGTCACCGTACCGGCGGCTNACACGGTCAAACTCGATCATNCACCGAGCTCTTTACGCATCCAAGAGTTACGCATCCAAAAGCGCACTGACAAAATCCCGCGCGACAAAATCACGGAGATCATCTGATTGCTCGCCNACTCCNANAAANCTGATNGGGCGATNGAGTTTATGNGCGATGGCAAATAANACGCCTCCGCGAGCTGTNCCGTCGAGCTTGGTGACCGCAACACCGGTCACACCCACNGCCTGATCAAACTCGATGGCCTGTGANACAGCGTTCTGTCCCGTGCCAGCATCCAGTACGAGGAGNGTCTCATGNGGAACCCTCTCATCCTGCNTGCGCATNACACGCACAACCTTGCTGAGCTCGTCCATCAAATGAGATTTGTTCTGTAGCCTNCCCGCAGTGTCAGCAATCAATACATCGACGCTGCGAGCCTTGGCAGCGGCCAGCGCATCATAAAGGACCGAGGCGCTATCGGCGCCGGTGTGCTGAGCGATCACGGGGACATCGTGTCGATCTCCCCACGCCTGAAGTTGCTCCACCGCGGCAGCCCGAAAAGTATCACCCGCAGCGAGCATCACACTCTTTCCGTCTTTTTTGAACCGACTGGCCAATTTGCCAATGGTGGTGGTCTTGCCAGCGCCGTTTACCCCGACGACTAAGATGACAAACGGTTGATGGGCGATGATATCCAGCGGCTTTTGTTGTTCGGCGAGTAGCTCTGTCAGCGTATCCTTGAGCGCGGACATCACCGTTTCTTCTGCCCCCAGCGCCTTACGGTCGAGCCTCTGGCGCAGCAGCTCGAGCACGCGATGCGTCGTCTCAAGCCCAAGATCGGCCATAATCAATTGTTCTTCCAGCGCCTCCATCAAGGCTGGATCTAGCTGCTTTTTGCCGAGTACCAGCGTAGCCAGCCCGTCAGTGATCTGGCTCCTGCTACGACTCAGCCCATCCCGAAGACGCCCGAGAATTCCCGCAGGCGCTGCCATGGGTTCAGAATCGTCGGCTTGTTCGACACCGGACTGGAAAGTCGAGTCGACACTGGAAGTGTCGGGCATCTGACCCGGTTCAACTTCGTCGGTTGACGCGCCATCGATCGCCTCGGTTGGCGAGGCTGCTGAAGTACCGCTGTCAGGCTTGGCGCGACGTTTGAATAANTTCATGATCTGTTTGACTCGACTGAGGGCTTCAGGTCCACTGGGCGCCGCTGACCGACTCACTGGCAATGGCAGTCTAGCACCCCGCAAAAGGTTACAGTATGAAGCGTGCGCCAAAACAAACCGCTGCTCAGCTCAGAATTATCGGCGGCATGTGGCGCGGGCGAAAGCTGACTGTGGTAAACCGCCTTGGGCTGCGGCCAACGGGTGACCGAGTACGCGAGACATTATTTAACTGGCTCACGCCGGTGATCGCTGACGCGCGGTGCCTTGACCTCTTCGCGGGATCCGGGGCTCTGGGTCTGGAGGCGCTATCTCGCGGCGCTGCCTCCTGTGACTTTGTTGATGCCGATGAGCGAGCTCTGCTATCCATCAAGAATAACCTCTCCGCACTGAGAGCAAATCCCGCGCCTGATGGCCCGGCTACTGCGCTCTCGACTGCCGCTGAATATCTTGCTGGCGAGCACAAGGCTTGGGATATCGTATTCGTGGATCCACCCTTCGATTGTGGTTTAGGCGAACCGGCCCTGAATCAGCTTGCGGCCAATGACCGCCTTCACAAAGGCAGCTTTGTTTATTTTGAAAGCAGGCGATCCGAGCCTGAATCCGTCCCGGAGGCGCTCTATGAGGTGCACCGTGAGAAAACGGCCGGGGATGTCATATATCGCCTGCTAAAACCGCGCCGAAAAGCGTGACAACACGGTTTGTCGGCTTTTAAAGACTTGTGTAGGCTCTGGAGGCTTAGATAGGGAGTCGTGAAGTGTTAACCCACACCGTGGTGTATCCGGGGACGTTTGATCCCATTACCAATGGCCACATCGACCTGGTGGAGCGGGCAGCGAAACTNTTTGAGCGAGTGGTCGTAGCCGTTGCCACCAGCGAGAAAAAANCGCCGCTATTTGACCTCGATACCAGAGTATCGCTGGTGCAGTCGTGCCTCGACCATGTGCCCGCAGCCGAGGTGGTGCCCTTCAGCGGCCTATTAATCGACTTTGTTACCGCACAAGACTCGCACTGTGTGCTTCGCGGGCTGCGGGCGGTGGCTGACTTTGAGTACGAGTTCCAGTTGGCGAATATGAATCGCGCAATGGATCCGGAATTCGAAAGCGTTTTTCTGACGCCCAGTGCTGATCTGTCTTACATTTCCTCGTCGCTGGTACGTGAAATCGCGGGGCTGGGGGGAGATGTGAGCGGTTTCGTACCGGGTCGTGTCGCAGAGGCACTCAAGCAGCGATTCGCTGGTCAATGAGGCAGGGTCGCATCGGGTTGCGACTGCGGCGTTGACCGCCCAGACTTATCAGCGCTGGCAGCCCGGACAGAAAACCGTGCTGCGACCGTTTTGCCGGATTTCTTTAAGGACCGACTTGCAAGCCCTGCAGGGCTGGCCCTGACGGCCGTATACCCGGAGTTGCTGCGCAAAATATCCCGGCGACCCATCACCACCCACAAAATCTCGCAGGGTGGTGCCACCTTGCTCGATTGCGTCATGCAGAACGGTTTTGATCGTCTCGGCCAGAGATTCGTACCGCTTGAGCGCGACGCGGCCGGCCGCGCGCGCAGGGTGGATGCCTGCCATAAAAAGTGCTTCATTGGCGTAGATATTGCCCACCCCCACAACGACCTTGCCATCCATGACAAACTGTTTAACTGATAGCTGCCGGCGGCGTGATCGCTCATACAGATAGGCACCGCTAAACGCCGTCGACAAGGGTTCCGGACCTAAATGATCAAGCAAGGGATGAGCAGGACTGTCCAGCCAATGAAAGCTGCCGAACCGGCGTGGGTCGTGGTAGCGGAGACAATTTCCATCATCAAGCACCACATCGATGTGATCGTGAAAAAGAGGCGGCGTCCCGGCAGGCATGACTCTCAGACTGCCAGACATGCCTAAATGCACCATTAATATGCCGGCATCAGTCTCCACCAACAGGTACTTCGCACGGCGATTCACAGCCGTGATTCGCGCTCCAGAGAGCTCTGTGCCTAACTGTTCGGGTACGGGCCAGCGCAGTCGTGACTCTCGGACAACCACCTTCCGCACCTTCCGACCCAAAACATGGGGTGAAATGCCTCGTCGGGTGGTTTCAACTTCTGGTAGCTCAGGCATGCTCGTTACATCAAAGCGTACGGTCTTCGGGATCCTACCGCGCGTTGACCGGACTCTTCGGTAGTTAAAACAAGAATCACGCGGTGACAAACAAAAACCCCGGCGTTATGCCGGGGTTTTCGATTGGATGCCGCCGAAGTTACTTGATCTTGGCTTCCTTGTAGATCACGTGCTTACGCGCCACGGGATCGTACTTTTTCATTTCAAGCTTGTCAGGCATGGTCCGCTTGTTCTTGTCCGTAGTGTAAAAATGACCGGTACCCGCCGTCGAATTCATTCTAATTTTTTCGCGCATGATTCAATCCTCAGACTTTCTCGCCGCGGGAACGCAAGTCCTCGAGGACCGCGTCGATTCCACGCTTATCAATGATCCGCATACCTTTTGAGGAGAGCCGCAACGAAACGAAGCGTTTCTCTGACTCTACCCAAAAGCGATGGTTGTGTAGATTCGGCAAGAACCGTCGCTTGGTGCGATTCTTGGCGTGAGAAACGTTATTTCCGGTGACGGGCCGCTTTCCCGTTACCTGACAGACACGTGACATGGTGTTTTCCATACAGATATACAGAGGGCGCGTGTTATACCAGAGGGGCCTTGGGGGCGCAAGCAAGGCTCGCCGGCAACGAATCCAAGTGTGCAAAAACCCCGGCAAATGCTAGGGTGCCCACGAATTTGTAGCCGAAGTGAGGGCCTATGGGCCGCTTGCACCAACGCCACATACTGGTCGCCGTTTCGGGTGGCATCGCCGCCTATAAGGGGGCCGAGCTCGTACGGCTGCTCAAAAAGCAAAGTGCTGCGGTTCGGGTGGTGCTGTCCCGGGGGGCCACAGAGTTCATCACTCCGCTCACCATGCAAGCGCTGTCCGGTGAGCCCACCCATACAGAGCTCCTTGATGAGGAGGCTGAGGCCGGGATGGGGCATATCGAATTGGCTCGCTGGGCTGACTTGATGATCATCGCACCAGCCACCGCAGATGTGATCGCGCGTCTCGCACAGGGGAGGGCAGACGATTTGCTCACAACCGTTGCGCTCGCAACGCCTGCGCCGGTTGCCGTGGCACCGGCCATGAATCAGCAAATGTGGGCTCACGCTGCCACTCAGGACAACGTTGCGCTACTGGCATCGCGAGGTATACAGATTATCGGGCCAGATGCGGGAGAGCAGGCATGCGGCGATATTGGGCCGGGGCGACTGCTTGAACCTGAGGCGATCGTGGCAACCTTGAGTGAGCGCTTCGAAAACCGATCTTTGGAGGGGAGACGCGTAGTCATTACCGCAGGCCCAACCCGGGAAGCCATTGATCCCGTGCGCTACCTGAGCAATCACAGCTCAGGCAAGATGGGCTACGCCTTGGCGCAGGCCTTTGCGGCCGCTGGCGCTCAGGTTGAACTGATATCGGGCCCCGTCGCTCTGGAACCACCAGCGCGGGTCACTGTGCACCAGGTGACCTCGGCAGATGAAATGTGTGACGCAGCGACAAAGCTGGCCGGCGATGCAGATTTTTTTATTGGCGCTGCGGCGGTCGCAGACTTTCGCCCGGCAGTAAAGGCAAGCGAGAAAATCAAGAAACAAGACGGCCGCGGGCTCAGCCTTGATCTTGTCGAGAATCCAGACATTGTCGCGACAGTTGCGCAACTGCCCAACCGGCCCCGAATCGTCGCAGGGTTTGCCGCAGAGACCCATGAGCTGCTCGGCCACGCGCGAGCCAAAAGATTACGCAAGGGCCTGGATATGATTGTCGCCAATGATGTCAGCGCACCGGAGACGACCTTTGGTTCCGACCAAAACGCCGTTCACCTCATTACCGCTGAAAACGAGACCCGCTTAGCGCTGGCGAGCAAGTATGTCATCGCAGAACACATTGTTGCCGCATTGGCGACTCAACTGAGCGAGTAATGTCAGCGCCACTTGTTTCCCGGGGCAGAACAGCGGCTGCGGCATTCTCACATTGCCTTTATACCTCCACCGGCCCATGCTCTGGACCACACTGATACCGAGAGCCTCGTCATGTCGCTTAATCAGGGGGAAGCGGGTAATTTTGCTCGCATCCTGACCGAATCGCTGCCGTACATTCAACGCTTCACCGGCAAGACATTTGTTATCAAGTTGGGCGGCAATGCGATGACTAATGCAGATTTACAGGAGAGTTTTGCGCGAGACGTCGTGCTGATGAAGCTGGTGGGAATGAACCCCATTGTAGTGCACGGCGGCGGCCCTCAGATTGGTCAACTACTGGATCGCCTCAACATCGAAACCGAATTTGTGGACGGCATGCGGGTGACCGACGAACACACCATGGACGTGGTCGAGATGGTCCTGGGCGCCTCAGTCAACAAGGAAATCGTTGACAGTATCCATCGCAATGGCGGTCGCGCTATCGGCATTACGGGGAAAGACGGCCAGCTCCTTCAAGCAAAGAAATTGTCAGGTAACTGGGGTGCCGAGGGTCAACAGGATATCGGTCAGGTTGGGGAAGTGGAGAGCATCGATACAGATATTCTCTCCATGCTGAGTGGCAGTGACTATATTCCGGTCATCGCACCGGTTGCCGGCAGTAAAGACGGCCAGACCTATAACATCAACGCTGATCTGGTAGCCGGTAAGTTGGCAGAGGTGTTACGGGCAGAGAAGCTCATGCTGCTTACCAACGTGCCGGGACTGCTCGATGCCAAGGGACAAATACTGACTGGCCTCAGCACCGGCGGAGTCGAGCAACTGATCGATACCGGCGTGATACACGGAGGCATGCTCCCGAAAATCCGGTGCGCACTGGATGCCGTTCAGAGCGGCGTGACAAGCGCCCACATAATTGATGGACGCGTCGCCCATGCCGCGTTGCTGGAAATCTTTTCGGATGAGGGTATCGGCACTCAAATCAGCAATCGCAGCTGACGTCGAGGCCGGTTTGCGCAGGCGGGCGTCTCTGATTAGCATCAGACTATTTAGGGGCGAGTAAAATCCGATGCCCGAACGCGGCAACTCGACAGTCGTTCACCGCAAACAGCAGATTCTAGAAGCACTGGCTAAGATGCTCGAAGAAACGCCTGATACGCGGATCACTACGGCAAAAATTGCTGCCTCCGTCGGCGTCTCCGAAGCCGCGCTTTACAGACACTTTCCCTCGAAAACCAAAATGTTCGAGGCGCTGATTGCCTTTGCAGAGGACACGCTCTTCGCCCGCATCGGCAGGCTATCTGAGCAACAAGCCGGTGCCATTACGCAGTGTCAGGGCCTTCTCAGACTCTATATCGAGTTTTGCGAGCGGAACCCCGGTATTACCCGGCTGCTCACTGGCCGCGCCCTGACAGGCGAGTCCGAGCGCCTCCACCATCAGGTCGCGCAACTCTATGAGCGCCTGGAAACTCAGTTACGGCAATACCTGCGGGAAGCTGAACTACGGGAAGGGCTGCGCCCTCAGGTTGCCGTGAAAACAGCTGCAGCATTGCTTATGGCCGCCGCTGATGGGCGGGTGAATCAATACTGCCGCAGCGAGTTTCGGCGTTTACCGACCGAGGGTTGGGCAGAACAGTGGACGGTTCTTACCGCGGAGCTGATGAAACCCGGCACAGCCTCTCAGCATTAAGCGCTAATCAATCCTGCCGCTACGTGTCGGGCGAGCTTAACTGTCAGTGCAACGCCACAATGTCTTCCAACTCGGCAAAACGCGCCATGTCACTGGCGTACGCGTCTGCCAGCGCCGCAGACTGCTGTTTCCTGCCCGCCATAGCCTCATCAAGGCTTGCGATCTCGGCTAGTAGCGCAGCCACCGTTTCCTGCTCGTACTGGCTGGCCGAGTCGCCTGCTGCTGCGCTGGATGCCAGCTTCGCCTCGTGGCGGGCAAGTTGATCGGCCAAGGTTGCCCGTTGGCTATTGAGAATCGATATCCGGATATTCAGTTCTCGAAGCGACCGGTCGCGGGCCGCCTGCATGTCTGCGACCGTACTGTAGCGTCGCAATAAAAATGTATCACGCTCGAGCTGCGCGGCCTCAGCCGCAGCTGCTGCGTCTCTAACCCGGGCTTGAGCCGCCTCTCTCTCGAGTTCAGTGTCCGTTTTTGCGGGCGCTACGACGCGAACTACCTGCCCCG